>JANWJC010000021.1 GCA_025449595.1 Acidobacteriota bacterium
CAGGTGAGGGTCCGGGTGATGCCTTCGACGGACTGCACCTGCTTCACGACGAGCTCACCGAGCTCGTCCATCGACGCCGCCTCGGCGCGCACGATGACGTCGTACGGGCCGGTGACGTCCTCTGCCTGCGTCACCCCGCTAAGTTCACCGATGCGGGTGGCAACGCTCGCTGCCTTGCCGACCTCGGTCTGGATCAGGATGTAGGCCTGGACCGTCATGCGTCCTCCTCGGGTCAGCGCACGCGTGGCAGGACGGACACTATCGGCAGGCGCGACGGAGGGCGAGGCAGGCAGTGACGATGGCCAAGGGCACGGTGGGCTCGCTCGGCGAGTTCGGGCTGGTACGCGAGCTGGTCGGCCGGCTCACCACGACCGATGACGTCCTCGTGGGGCCCGGTGATGATGCGGCCGTCGTACGCGCCGCCGACCAGCGGGTCGTGGCCACGACCGACCTGCTGGTGGAGGGGCGCCACTTTCGCCGGGACTGGTCCTCCGCCCACGACATCGGGCGCAAGGCGGCCGCGCAGAGCTTGGCCGACGTCGTGGCCATGGGTGCGCGGCCGACCGCCCTGCTCGTGGGCTTCGGGGCGCCGCCGGACCTGCCCAGCGACTGGGCGCTGGAGTTCACCGACGGGCTGCGCGAAGAGTGCGACCTGGTCGGCGCGGCTGTCGTCGGAGGTGACGTCGTACGGAGCGAGCGGGTCACGATCGGGGTCAGCGCGCTCGGCGACCTTGCCGGCTGGGACCCCGTGCTGCGCTCAGGGGCCCAGCCCGGCGACGTCGTCGCGATCGCCGGCCGGCTCGGCTGGGCCGCGGCCGGGCTCGCCGTCCTGTCCCGGGGGTTTCGCAGTCCACGGGTGCTCGTGGAGGCGCACCGGCGCCCGGAGCCGCCGTACGACCTCGGCCCGGCCGCCGCCCGCGCCGGAGCGACGTCCATGATCGACGTTTCCGACGGGCTCGTCGCCGACGCCGGCCACGTCGCGCAGGCCTCAGGTGTCGTGCTGTCCCTGGAGACCGACCGGCTCACGATCGCGCCGCCGCTTGCCGAGGCTGCCGGCGCCTTCAACCTCGACCCGCTCGCCTGGCTGCTAGGCGGCGGGGACGACCACGCCCTCGTCGCGACGTTCCCACCTGACTTCTGGCGACCCGAGGGCTTCGTCGTGGCCGGCACGGTCCTGGCCGCCGGCGAGTCCGGCCCCGGAGTCCTGGTCGACGGGCGTACGTACGAGGGCCCGTCCGGCCACGACCACTTCAGCTGAGTCGGCCGCGTCGGCTGAGCAGCCGGGACGCCGAGGTTCGCTCGTACCGGGGCAGGTTCACCGGCGTTTGATCGTTCCGGGTGGGGGTTCACCGGCGTTTGATCGACGACACGCCGTGCGAGGGGCTGAAACCTCGCTCAAACGGCGGTGAACCCTGCTCCGTACGATCAAACGCCGGTGAACGTGGCGCCGATCCACGCACGCCGGTGAACTAGTTGCACCGGGCTGGCTCAGTCGGCGGGCCGCCCCAGTGGCTGGGCCCGGGGGCGTCGCTAGGGTTGGGTTGTGACGGACCTGGGTACGCCGCGGCGAGTGCTGACCATCGCCGGGTCGGACTCCGGGGGCGGCGCCGGCATCCAGGCCGACCTCAAGACGATGCTCGCGCTGGGCGTGCACGGCATGAGCGTGGTCACGGCGGTCACCGCGCAGAACAGCCTCGGCGTGCAGGGGGCGTGGGACCTGCCGGTCGATGCGGTACGTCAGCAGTTCCGCAGCGTGGTCGACGACATCGGGGTCGATGCGGTCAAGACCGGGATGCTCTCGTCGGTCGAGCTCGTGGAGACGGTCGCCGAGCTCCTCTCGACGCTGCCGCCCTGGGTACCGGTCGTCGTGGACCCGGTCGGGGTCAGCAAGCACGGCGACCCGCTGCTGGTGGCGGAAGCCGTGGCGACGGTACGGACCCGGCTGCTCCCGTGCGCGAGCGTCGTCACCCCCAACCTGCACGAGGTGGCGATGCTCACGGGCATGGACGTACGAGACGAGCCCGGACAGCGTGCCGCAGCGGCGGCGCTGCTCGAGCTCGGCCCGACGTGGGTCCTCGTCAAGGGCGGGCACCTGAGCGGCGACGCCGTCGACCTGCTCACCGACGGGCGCACCGAGCTGCTGCTGCGCGGGCCCCGCCTGGACAACCGCCACACCCACGGCACCGGCTGCACCCTGGCCTCCGCGCTCGCGTCCTACCTCGCGCTGGGCCTGGACGTGCCCGACGCGGCGCGGGCGGCGAAGGCGTACGTCACCGGTGCACTGGCAGCCGGTTTCGCGCTGGGATCAGGCATCGGCCCGGTACGCCACGGCTGGGCCATCCCGGCGCGGACGGCGGATCGGGCCGATGCCGGTGAGGGCCTCGATCCTGGCAGGTCGGGGTAGGGAGTTCGCGGTGGTCGATGAGCTGCGCAGCTACGCGCTGGCCAAGCCTGGCGCGTGGCTGGACGAGCCATGGGACGGCGATGTCGTGGCCAAGGTCCACGACAAGATCTTCGTGTTCCTGGGCGCGGACTCGATCGGGGTCAAGTGCGCGTACACCCGGGACGAGGCGGACGAGTGGCTCCTGCGCTACCCGCAGGACGCGTCGGTCATGGCCTACATCGGCCGTTCCGGATGGAACACCCTGCGACGTGGCGGTGCCGTCCCCGAGGCGGAGATCAGAGAGGCGGTCGACATCTCCTACGACCTGGTGGTGGCGAAGCTGGCGAAGAAGCATCGCCCCTGACCGCGACGTGATCCTGGTGCCTCTCAGGACCACAGCCCAGCCCAACTCCGTTGATCTTCCCTAAGGGGCGATCAAGGGAGTTCAACTGCCCTGGGTGACCCGAAACAGCGATCTTGCCTGCCTCGGCGTCCTGCCTGGTACGTCACGGCTGGGCCAAAGCGCCAAAGCACTGTCAGGGGTGGAGTAGCCCGACGCCGTCCGGGGAGCCGGGCACGGCCTAGCCCAGGGTGCGGGCCAGGGTTGCCGGGTCGATGCGCGCTGGGCCCCTCACCACCGTGGTGAGCCCGGACCGCAGCGCGGTGGCGGCATGGGGGCCAGCCCCGGACAGCACGACGGCCCGCTCCCGGGTGAGGGAACGGGCCGGCTGGCGCAGCCGGTGCTAGGCGCGCGTGACCTTGCCCGCCTTGATGCACGAGGTGCACACGGAAAGGCGCTTGGGGGTACGACCCACCATCGCCCGCACCGACTGGATGTTCGGGTTCCAGCGACGCTTCGTGCGCCGGTGGGAGTGGGAGATCGAGTGACCGAAGCCCGGGCCCTTGCCGCAGACGTCGCAGTTCGCAGCCACAGTGATCTCCAGGAGGTTCGTGATCGTGCTCGGATGTCGTCCGCGCCGTCAGGACGGCCGGGACCCGCCGGAATCAGGCGGGAGACCCAGGGTATACGAGCCGCCGCGCAGGACCCAAACCGGCTCCGCTGCCGTGCCCGTAGTCTCACGGTGCGGGGACTCCGCGGTGGACCGGCCGGAAGGCGACATGGTGGACGAGCGCGCCGACGGGCAGCTGCTCACGCGCTGGGCGCATCTGGGGCTGCGCGACCTGGGGGAGGCGCGCGCCGAGATCGACGCGCTCAACGTGTTCCCCGTCCCCGACGGGGACACCGGCACGAACCTCTACCTCACCCAGGAAGCCGCCTGCGCGGCGCTGGACGAGGCCGTCGGGCTGGACCCCGCGGTCGCCTCGGACGCCGGTGCGGCCGGTGACGCACTGGCCCGCGGGGCGCTGCTCGGCGCCCGAGGCAACTCCGGGATCATCTTGAGCCAGCTCACCCGCGGCTTCGTCTCCGGGCTGGTTGCCTCGGCGCACCTGTCCTGGGCGCAGGCGCTCGCCGAGGCGCTGCAGGTCGCGGCTCGCAGCGCGTACCAGGCTGTCGCGGCCCCGGTCGAGGGCACCGTCCTCACCGTGGCGCGGGTCGCCGGGGAGCAGGCCGCCCTGATGGTCGCGCGTTTCCCCGACGATGCCACGGCTGTCGTGCGGGCAGCGGCGCAGGGGGCGCGCGACGCGCTGGAGCGGACCCCGTCGCAGCTCGCGGCGCTGGCCCGGGCCGGGGTCGTGGACTCCGGGGGCCGTGGCCTGGTCGTGCTGTACGACGCCCTGGAGGAGGTCGTCACGGGGGTCCACCGGGCCCGTCAGGAGCGCCGGCTGCCCATGCCCGTACCGCCGGAACCGGACGCCGTGTACTCCGGAGGCGCGTACGAGGTGATGTACCTGCTGGACTCCGACGCGACGGGGACGGACCGGTTGCGCTCCGCCCTCGCCGGGCTGGGCGACTCGGTCGTGGTGGTCGGGGCGGCCGGACTGTGGAACGTGCACGTGCACTGCGACGACGTCGGTGCCGCGATCGAGGCCGGGATCGCAGCCGGTCGCCCGTACCGGATCCGTGTCACCGCACTGAGCGAGGCGCGGCCACGCCACGCGGTGACCGGTCGCGGGATAGTCGTGGTCACCCACGGCCCCGGGACGGCCGCCCTGGTGCACGCGGCCGGTGCCACAAGCGTGCCCGCGCTGCCCCGGCAGGCGCCGTCCACCGCCGAGCTGCTCGACGGTATCCACCGTGCCGGGCCGGAGGAGGTCGTCCTGCTGACCAGCGACACCGACACCCGCCCGGCCGCCGACGCCGCCGCCCGACAGGCCCAGCAGGAAGGCCTGCGTGTCGCCGTCATCCCGACCCGCTCGGTCGTGCAGTCCCTGGCCGCCGCCGCCGTGCACGACAGCGGTGCCGGCTTCGATGACGACGTCATTGCGATGACCCGCGCCGCGCACGCGACCCGCTACGCCGCCGTCACCACCGCCGTCCGGGAGGCCATGACCATGGCCGGGATGTGCCGTCCCGGCGACATCCTCGGCGTCGTGGACGGCGACGTCGCCGAGATCGGGAGCACGGTCCAGGAGGTGTCGACCCGGGTCGTGAGCCGGCTGCTGCAGTCCGGTGGCGAGCTCGTCACGCTGCTGACCGGGGAGGGGGCCCCGGACGATCTTGCCTCCCAGCTGCGCCGGCAGCTGCGAGGTACCCATCCCGGCGTCGAGGTCGTCGTGCTCGACGGTGGGCAGCCGTTCTGGCCGCTCATCGTCGGTGTCGAGTGATGTGCTGAGTCGGTGAAGCTGTCCGACCCGCTCGGCAAGGGCGAGCGCCTGCTCGTCCAGGAGCTCGGCATACGGACCGTGGAGGACCTGCTGCGCCGATACCCGCGCCGTTACGCCGGGCGTGGGTCGCTGACGGAACTGTCCGAGCTCGAGACCGGCGAGCACGTCACGGTGATGGCGCGGGTGGTCAGTGCCGAGAACAAGCCGTACAAGGACAAGCGGACCGGGCAGCAGGCCTTCCGGCAGGAGGTCATCGTCACCGACGGGCACGGCCGGCTCATGCTCACGTTCTTCAAGCAGGCCTGGCGCCTCAACCAGGAGTTCCAGGTCGGGCGGGTCGGCCTGTTCGCCGGCAAGGTCACGATGTTCAACAACACTCGCCAGCTCGCGCACCCCGACGTTGCGCCGCTGGGCGACGACGAGGACCCGGACGCGGCCCTGGCGTTCGCCGGCGACCTGATCCCGGTGTACGGGGCCACGGCGAAGCTCTCCTCGTGGCGGATCCTGAAAGCCGTCAGGGTCCTGCTGGCGCAGCTGCCGGACGACCTCGAGGACCCGCTCCCGGACGTGCTACGGGGCCAGCGCGGGCTCATGGGACTGCGCGACGCGCTCGTCGCCGTCCACGTGCCGCAGTCGCAGGCGCAGGTGGCCCTGGCCCTGAAGCGGTTGCGCTGGGACGAGGCGTTCCTCGTGCAGACCGTGCTGGCACTGCGGCGCCAGGCGACCTCCGGCCTGCCGGCGACCCCGCGGGTGGACCCGGGCGACGCGATCCTGGCGGCCTTCGATGCGCGGCTGCCGTTCCGGCTCACGGCCGGGCAGGTCGCGGTCAGCCGGGACCTGATGATCGACCTCGGGAAGTCCCACCCCATGCACCGTCTGCTGCAGGGGGAGGTCGGCTCTGGCAAGACGATCGTCGCGCTGCGCGCGATGCTCACCGTCGTCGACGCGGGGGGGCAGGCCGCCCTGCTGGCGCCGACGGAGGTGCTGGCCCACCAGCACTACCGATCCATCACCGCGATGCTCGGGGAGCTGGCCCAGCGCGGCAGGCTCGGGGGCACCGACATCGGCACCCGGGTCGCCCTGGTGACCGGCTCGATGACCGCGGCGCAGCGCCGCGAGGCCCTGCTCGACATCGGGGTGGGCGATGCCGGGATCGTCGTGGGCACCCACGCGCTGCTGGAGGAGCGGGTGCAGTTCTTCGACCTCGGGCTCGTCGTCGTCGACGAGCAGCACCGGTTCGGCGTGGAGCAGCGGGCCGCCCTGACGGCCAAGTCACGCGACGACAGCCGCCCGCACGTCCTGGTCATGACCGCCACCCCGATCCCGCGCACCGTCGCCATGACCGTGTTCGGCGACCTCGAGACCTCCACGCTGACAGAGCTGCCGGCCGGCCGGACCCCGATCGTGACCCACGTGGTGCCTGCCACCGAGGCACCGCGTCTCATGGTGCGCACCTGGCAACGGATGCGTGAGGAGGTCGAGGCCGGGCGGCAGGCGTACGTCGTGTGCCCCCGGATCGACGACGGTGACGACGGCAACGCCGACGACGACGCGGCCGACCTGTACGAGCTCCCGGACCGGCGCCGGTCAGCCGTCGGGGTCGTGCAGATGGCGCAGGCCCTGGAGCAGGGAGAGCTGGCGGGCAAGCGCATCGGCGTCCTGCACGGCCAGCTGCCGGCGGACGAGAAGGACGCCACGATGGCCCGCTTCGCCGCCGGCGACATCGACGTGCTCGTGGCCACGACCGTGATCGAGGTGGGTGTGGACGTGCCCAACGCCGCGGTCATGGTCGTGATGGATGCCGAGCGGTTCGGGGTCTCGTCGCTGCACCAGATCCGCGGCCGGATCGGGCGCGGTGGCCATGCCGGGCTGTGCCTGCTCGTGACGGACGCGCCGCCCGGCTCCCCGGCCAGGGGCCGGCTCGACGCGGTCGCCGCCACCCTCGACGGGTTCGAGCTGTCCCGCCTCGACCTGCAGCAGCGGCGCGAGGGTGACGTGCTCGGCGTCCACCAGTCCGGGCGCAAGTCCTCGCTGCAGGCGCTGGAGGTGCTGCGCGACGAGGACCTGATCTTCACGGCCCGCCGCTACGCCACCGACCTGGTCGCCGCCGACCCGACACTGTCGGGGCAGCCGGCCCTGGCACGTGCTGTCGCCGACCTCGAGGACGCCGCGCGCTCGGACTACCTCGACCGGTCCTGACCCGGCCCGTCGGTGCGGCCGCCACGTCGGGCTCGGAGAGGATGACCCCCGTGCGGGGCAGGAGGCGGGCATGACGCGGATCATCGCGGGTGCGGCGCGCGGGCGCCGGCTGGCCGTCCCCCCGACGGGGACCCGTCCGACCTCGGACCGAGTGCGCGAGGCGCTGTTCAGTGCCCTGGACTCCGCCCTGGTCAGCTGGTCGGGCAGGCGCGTGATGGACCTGTACGCCGGTTCCGGGGCCCTGGGACTGGAGGCCCTGTCCCGGGGCGCGTCCCACGCCCTGCTGGTGGAACGGGACCGTCGCGCCGTCGAGGTCATCCGGGCGAACATCGCGGCGGCAGGGCTTGCCGGCGCCGAGATCGCGGGTCGCGACGTCGAGCAGGTGCTCGCGCAGCCGCTGTCGTCACCGCCGTACGACCTGGTCCTGGCCGATCCGCCGTACGACCTCGCGCAGGCTCGGGTCACCGCTGTACTGACGGCCCTGGCCGCTGGTGGCTGGCTTGTCGAGGGCGCCACCGTCGTCCTCGAGCGGGCAGTCCTGCGAGCGCCCGCCGATGTCCCTCGCCCCGCGCGCGGCAGTCGTCCCGGCGAGGTTCCCCTGGCGTGGCCCGACGGGTACGAACCGGGACGGACGAGGGCGTACGGCGACACCGTGCTGCACGTCGCGACCTACCGGGGCGCAGCCGGGCGCGGGCGCCGGACCCTTGCGCTTTGGTAGCGTCGCGCCACCGGCGGGCGCTCGCCTGTCGTCCGACCGTCTCGCCGCGGAGCACCTCACGTCGGACGGGTGACCGAGACCGGGGAGAGGATCACGCGTGACGTTCGCCGTGTGTCCCGGTTCCTTCGACCCGGTCACGAACGGGCACCTCGACGTGTTCGCGCGTGCCGCGGCGCTGTTCGAGCAGGTGACTGTCGCGGTGCTGATCAACAAGACCAAGAGCAGCCTGTTCAGCGTCGAGGAGCGCATCGACATGCTGCGCGAGGTGGTGGCGCCGTACCCCAACGTCGTCGTCGACAGCTTCCACGGCCTGCTGGTCGACTACTGCCGGGACCACGACATCGCAGTGATCGTCAAGGGTTTGCGGGCCGTCAGCGACTTCGACTACGAGCTGCAGATGGCTCAGATGAACCACCGCCTCACCGGGACCGAGACCCTGTTCGTCTCCACGAACCCGCTGTACAGCTACCTGTCCTCGAGCCTGGTCAAGGAGGTCGCGACGTACGGTGGTGACGTGTCGGGGCTGGTCCCTGACATCCTGCTGACCCGGTTGAAGGAACGTGTCGACCAGGTCGGTCTCTGACCCGCCGCTGGATCTGGAGGAACCACCCCACGTGGACGTCCACGACAAGCTCGACGAGCTCTCGACCCTGGTCGAGGGTGCCCGTGCCATGCCGATGTCCGCGTCGTGCGTCGTCAATCGCGCGCAGGTGCTCGACCTGCTCGATGAGATCCGCGGCCTGCTGCCGAACGCGCTGGCGCACGCCGACGACGTCCTCGCGGACCGCGACGACATCCTCGCGGTCGCCCGGCGCGACGCAGACCGGATCATCGAGCAGGCCCGTACCGAGGCGGGGGAGCTTGTCAGCGAGCACGAGATCTACCGGGCGGCGCTCAGCGAGTCGGACCTGATGCGCTCGGAGGTCGCCGAGCAGTCCCGGCGGATGCGGCAGGAGACCGACGACTACGTCGATGCCAAGCTGGCCAACTTCGAGGTCGCGCTGCACAAGACCCTCGGCGCGGTGCAGAAGGGCCGGGAGAAGATCCGGGGCCGCTACGCCGCCGACGAGCTGGGCGCCGAGGAGCACGAGGAGCCGCTGCCGTACTGATGGGCGACCGTCCGGGGCGGCAGTGGGTCGCGGCCGGTGATTTGGGGAGCCCCCGCGAGGTCCGTTAGTCTGACCCGTCGGCTCCGGTAGCCGTACTCCGTCCTGCTCCGAAACCCGCTCGAAACGCGAAGGCACCCTCGTGACCACGCACGACCAGCGTCGGACGCACGCGCAGCATGCGCGGGCGCGTACGGTGCTGCGTCCTCGGGGTCCGATGGTGCTCGACGTCCGTGAGCTCGGCCGCCGGGCAGGTGCGATGACCCGCCTCGACACCGTCGTCCCCGCGCCTGAGAACCTGGCCTCGATCGGCTCGCAGGTGCCCGCCGGAAGCGACGTACACCTCGAGCTGCGACTGGAGTCGGTGCTGGAGGGCGTGCTGGTGACCGGCACCGCGACGGCGGCGTACGAGTCCGAGTGCAGTCGCTGCCTGGATCCGGTCACCGGCGAGGTCACGGTCGACCTCACCGAGCTGTTCGTGTTCCCGGAGACCGACGCCCGGGGTCGGGTCGTACCCCGCGAGACCGGCGACGCCGACGATGCCGAGCCCGAGGTTCAGGACGACAACATCGACCTCGGTCCGACGGTGCGCGACGCCGTGGTCCTTGCGCTGCCGCTCGCCCCGGTGTGCCGGCAGACCTGCCTGGGACTGTGCCCGCAGTGCGGGTTCCGCCTCGATGACGACCCGAACCACCACCATGATCAGGTCGATTCACGCTGGGCCGCACTGGCCTCGCTGCTCGGCTCCCCGCACGACGAGAAGGAAGAGGGCTGAGCAGTGCCCGTCCCCAAGCGAAAGACCTCGCGCAGCAACACCCGCCACCGCCGTTCGCAGTGGAAGGCGAAGCTGCCGCAGATCAACAAGGTGATCGGGCGCGACGGGCGTCCGGAGTTCGTCGTACCGCACCGCGTGGACACCAACGGTGAGTACGACGGCCGGCAGGTCCTCGACGTCTAGAGCCACGCCGCACCCGGCTCCGGCCCTCGGCGACCTCGAGGCCGGCCTGGGGGTGAGCGTCTCCCACGACCTGCTGCAGCGCGCCCTCACCCACCGTTCGTACGCGTACGAGAACGGCGGGCTGCCGACCAACGAGCGCCTGGAGTTCCTCGGCGACTCCGTGCTGGGCCTCGTCGTCACCGACACGCTGTATCGCCGCCACCCCGAGCTGCCCGAGGGCCAGCTGGCCAAGCTGCGCGCCGCCGTGGTCAACTCCCGTGCCCTGGCCGAGGTCGGCCGGGGGATCGGGCTGGGCCAGCATCTGCGGCTGGGTCGCGGCGAGGAGTCCACCGGGGGCCGTGACAAGTCCTCGATCGTGGCGGACACGGTCGAGGCGGTGATCGGGGCGGTGTACCTGGACCGAGGCCTGGCACAGGCCAGCGACCTGATCCATCGCCTGTTCGACCCGCTGCTCGCGCTCGCGTCCGAGCTGGGCGCCGGCCTGGACTGGAAGACGAGCCTGCAGGAGCTCACCGCCGCCCGCGGGCTGGGCGTGCCGGAGTACGTCGTGACCGAGAGCGGCCCGGACCACGCCAAGTCCTTCCGGGCCCGGGTCCGGGTGGGGGAGTCGTTGCTGGGCAACGGCGCCGGTGCCAGCAAGAAGCTCGCCGAGCAGCAGGCCGCGGCCACGGCCTACGCGGAGATCCGCGCGAGCACCGAGGCGTCGGACGAGAACGGGGACGGTTCCCCCGACCGGCTCGACGCGGTGGAGCGGGGCTGAGTGCCCGAGCTGCCCGAGGTCGAGGTGGTACGAAGGGGCCTGGCCCAGCACGTCGTCGGGCGTGCCATCTGCGACGCGCAGGTGTTGCACGCCCGCGCGGCCCGGCGCCACATCCCGGGTCCGGACGACCTGGGCCGGCGGCTGGTCGGTCGGACGCCGGTCGCGGCGAGCCGCCGCGGCAAGTACCTGTGGCTGCCGCTGGACGGCCGTGACCACGCGCTGCTGGCCCACCTCGGGATGAGCGGGCAGCTGCTCGTCAGCCCGGTGGGGACCGCGGACCCCATCCACCTGCGGGCCCGGCTCCGGTTCACCGACGGCGGCGGCGAGCTGCGCTTCGTCGACCAGCGCACGTTCGGCGGCCTTGCCCTGGAGCCGCTCGTCGACGACGGCGCCGGGGGTGCGGTTCCCGCGTCCGTGGCCCACATCGCCCGGGACGCGCTCGACCCGGACTTCGACGACGCGGCGTTCGTACGCGCCCTGCGCCGCCGGCACACCGGCATCAAGCGGGCGCTGCTGGACCAGAGCCTGGTCTCCGGGATCGGCAACATCTACGCCGACGAGGCGCTGTGGCGCTCCCGGATGCACTGGGCGACGCCCACCGAGGAGATCGCGCCCGTCCGGGTCCGCGGGCTGCTCGGTCACGCCCGCGACGTCATGGCCGAGGCGCTGGCGCAGGGCGGCACCAGCTTCGATGCGTTGTACGTCGACGTCAACGGCGAGTCCGGCTACTTCGAACGGTCGCTGTCGGCGTACGGACAGGAGGGGCTGCCGTGCCCGCGCTGCGGTACCCCGATCCGCCGGGAGGCGTTCGCGAACCGATCGTCGTACCGATGCCCCCGCTGCCAGCGCACGCCGCGCCGGCCTCGCCCATGACCGAGCCCGACGCAGCCGGCGAGGACGACCGCGTACGACTGACCTGTTGGCTCTCCGGCCGGGTGCAGGGCGTCGGGATGCGCTGGTGGGTGCGCTCCCGGGCCCTCGAGCAGGGCCTGTCCGGCTGGGCCGCGAACCTCGGCGACGGGCGGGTCGAGGTGGTCGCGGAGGGCCCGCGCCGATCCTGTACCGCCCTGTTGGTCGTGCTGCGCGGTGACGGTCGCCCCGGGCACGTCACGACCGTGACCGAGCAGTGGTCCACCGCCGCCGGGGTCGCGGCCGGCTTCCGGGAGCGCTGAGCGTCACCCGTCCGGGCGTGTCGGCGCATGTCAGGGCCCCCGCGGAGTTGACGAGTCGCGGGCGTGGATGTCACGCTGAGGTACGAAAGGCCCCCTCGGCGTGCGCCCCGAAAGCCTGGTGCACCCCCTGCGCATGAGGGCCCACAGAGATGCGAACAGCCTCGCGTGAGGCATGAGTTGCTGAGGTGTCGTGATGGCCAAGGCCCTGCTGGGATACCTCGGAGGCTCGGATCGAGAGCTCTCGTTGCTGGCTGGCGAGAACGCCACCCTGCGCGCCCGCGTCGCCTCGCTCACCGCTCAGGTCGAGGAGCTGCACGAGGCCCTGAGCGCCGCCACCGCCGTGGCCGACGGCCGACTGGTTGACCTGGTGGCTCAGTCCGGGTCTGCCGACCTCGACGTGGCGCTGCGCGAGGTCACCGCCGGAGCGCCCGCCTGAGCGCACGGCAGGACGTGTACGCCTGCGCCTGATCACCTCCCGAGGTGCTGACGCCGTGCCGCGTACGCCTCCTCTGGTGAACCGCCGCCGGCCACTAGGCTGAGCACTCGCCGACCGTCGTCCCCGCGCCCTGCTGGAGCCCCCCGCGTGCACCTGAAGAGCCTGACCCTGCGCGGGTTCAAGTCGTTCGCCTCCGCCACGACGCTGAACTTCGAGCCCGGCATCACCTGCGTGGTCGGTCCCAACGGCTCCGGCAAGTCCAACGTCGTCGACGCCATCGCGTGGGTGATGGGCGAGCAGGGTGCCAAGAGCCTGCGCGGCGGGAAGATGGAGGACGTCATCTTCGCCGGGACGTCCGGGCGGCCCCCGCTCGGTCGGGCCGAGGTCGTCCTCACCATCGACAACACCGACGGCGCCCTGCCCATCGAGTACGCCGAGGTCACGATCTCGCGGACGATGTTCCGCAACGGCGGGTCCGAGTACTCGATCAACGGCCAGACCTCCCGGTTGCTCGATGTCCAGGAGCTGCTCAGCGACTCCGGCATCGGCCGCGAGATGCACGTCATCGTCGGCCAGGGTCAGCTCGACGCGATCCTCTCGGCCAGCCCGGAGGAGCGGCGCGGGTTCATCGAGGAGGCCGCCGGGGTCCTCAAACACCGCAAGCGCAAGGAGAAAGCGCTGCGCAAGCTCGAGGCGATGTCGGCGAACCTGACCCGCTTGCAGGACCTCACCGCCGAGCTGCGTCGCCAGCTCAAGCCGCTCGGACGCCAGGCCGAAGTCGCTCGTCGCGCCGTCGTGATCCAGTCGGACGTACGCGACGCCCGGTTGCGCCTGCTTGCGGACGACCTGGTCGCGATGGAGCACACCCTCGCGCAGGAGGTCGCCGACGAGACCGCGATCCGGGAGCGGCGCACCGAGGTCGAGACCGAGCTGGCCGCGGTGCAGGACCAGGAGTCGGTCCTGGAGGGTGCCCTCGCGCAGGACGCTCCCGCCGTCACCCGAGCACAGGACACGTGGTTCGGGCTGTCCAGCGTCGCCGAACGGGTACGCAGCACCAGCCAGCTCGCCGCCGAGCGGGTCCGGCACCTCGAGCCGGAGCCGGAGGAGGATCGACGCGGCCCGGAGCCCGACGAGCTCGACGCCGAAGCGGGTGCGGTACGCGAGCAGGAGTTCGAGCTCGGCCGGGAGGTCGAGGCGGCCCGTACGAGCCTCTCAGAGGCGGTGAAGGCCCGCACCCGAGCGGAGTCCGAGCACGGCGCGGAGCAGAGCCGGCTGGTGGCGCTGGTGCGTGCCGCGTCCGACCGCCGCGAAGGCCTGGCCCGGCTGTCCGGGCAGGTCGCCGGGGCTCGGTCCCGGCTCGAGGCACGGGCCGCGGAGGCCGACCGGCTGCTGGCCCAGGTCGCCGACGCCCGGGCCCGAGCGGGCGCGTCGCAGCGCGACTTCCACGCGCTGGAGGCCCAGGTGGCCGGCCTGGACGAGGGCGAGGTCGGTCTGGACTCCGAGCACGAGTCGGCCACGGCTGCGATGGCCGCGGCCGACGACCGGGTCGCCGCGCTGCGGGCCCAGGAGCAGGAGGCCGAGCGCGAGCGCACCGGCCTGAGCGCCCGCGTCGAGGCGCTCGAGCTCGGGCTGGCCCGCAAGGACGGCGCCGCGGCACTGCTCGCCGCCGGGGAGCGGGTGTCCGGGGTGCTCGGCTCCGTGGCGGCGCTGATGTCGGTCGAGCCCGGCTACGAGGCGGCGGTCTCGGCGGCTCTGGGCTCGTACGCCGACGCCGTGGTCGTCGACGGTGCCGACAGTGCTCTCGCCGCGTTCGGCATGCTGAAGAGCGATGACGCGGGCCGGGTCTCGCTCGTGCTTGCTGGCGGCAGTTCTGACTCTGCCGCAACAGGTCCGGCGCCCCAGGGTGGTCGCTGGGCACGTGATCTCGTGCGCGTCCCCGACTCGCTGTCCGCGTCGGTCGGGCGAGTTCTCGACGGGGTCGTGGTGGTTGACGGACTGTCGCAGGCGCGGGCCGTGGTCGCCGCTGGTCCGGACCTGGTCGCCGTCACCCGTCAGGGCGACGTTCTCGGTGCCGGGCTGGCCCAGGGCGGGTCTGCGAGCGCCCCGAGCCTGCTGGAGGTCCAGGCCGCGGTCGACGAGGCACGTGCGCGCCTCGGTGGTGCCTCCCATCGGCTCGAGCGGGTTCGGTTCGAGCTGGTGGCCGCAGGCGCAGCCCAGTCCGAGGCCGCGTCGCGTGTCGAGGCCGCCCTGGTGCGCCTGCACGACTCTGACGCGCGGATGGCTGCGGTCGCCGAGCAGCTCGGCGCCCTCGGGACCGCTGCGCGGTCCGCGGCCGCCGAGGCGGACCGGCTCACCGCAGCCGTCGCTGCGGCGAGCCAGGCGCGCGACGCGGACCAGGCCACCTTGCAGGAGCTCTCGACGCGGCTCGGCGCGGCCGAGCAGGCCCCTGACGAGGGGGAGCCGGCGACCGACGAACGGGACCGGCTGGCGCAGGCCGCCGCGGTGGCCCGGCAGGTGGAGGTCGACGCCCGGCTGGCGGTACGTACCGCGGAGGAGCGGGTGCGGGCCCTGTCCGGTCGGGCTGAGCAGCTCGAGCGGGCCGCTGCGCAGGAGCGCGCCGCGAGGGTGCGTTCGGTGCAGCGCCGCGAGCGCCGGGCTCGCGAGCTCACCGTCGCCGCGGCCGTGCTGACCGGGGCGCGGGCGACGCTGGCCCGGCTGGAGACCTCGCTGGCGGCCGCAGCCGCCGCCCGGGTCGCCGCCGAGCAGGCCCGTACCCTGCGCGAGGCCGAGCTCGTCACCTTGCGGGCCCGTACCCGCGAGCTCGGGACGGCACTGGAGTCCCTCACCGACAGCGTCCACCGCGACGAGATGGCTCGCGCCGAGCAGCGACTGCGGATCGAGGCGCTGCAGACCCGGTCGATGGACGAGCTGGGTGTGGACGCCGAGATGCTGCGCACCGAGTACGGCCCCGACGTGCTGGTGCCGCCGTCCCCGGTGGCACCCGGCGACGAGATCGACCCGTCGGCGCCGGAGCCCGAGCCGTACCCGTTCGTACGCGCCGACCAGGAGAAGCGGCTGCGCGTCGGCGAACGTGGGCTGGCCGTGCTGGGCAAGGTGAACCCGTTGGCGCTGGAGGAGTTCTCGGCGCTGGAGGAGCGGCACCTGTTCCTCACCGAGCAGCTCGACGACCTGAAGCGCTCACGCGGGGAGCTGCTCGAGATCGTCAAGGACGTCGACGAGCGGGTGCAGCAGGTGTTCGCGGAGGCGTACGCCGACACCGAGCGGGAGTTCGAGCAGATCTTCGCCCGGCTGTTCCCCGGGGGGGAGGGCCGGCTGATCCTGACCGAGCCGGACGACCTGCTGCTCACCGGCATCGAGGTCGAGGCCCGCCCGCCCGGCAAACGCGTCAAGCGGCTGTCGCTGCTCTCCGGTGGCGAAAGATCCCTTACCGCAGTAGCGTTCCTGGTCGCGCTGTTCAAGGCTCGACCCAGCCCGTTCTACATCCTGGACGAGGTGGAAGCCGCCCTTGACGACATCAACCTTGGCCGGCTGCTCACGGTCCTGGCCGAGCTGCGCGAGGACTCCCAGCTGCTGGTGATCACCCACCAGAAGCGCACCATGGAGATCGCCGACGCGCTGTATGGCGTCGCGATGCGCGGCGACGGGGTCACGACGGTCATCGGTCAGAAGCTGCGAAAGGGCGACGCGGACTCCGCCGATCCGGAGGCAGACTCCGAGCAGCAAGCACAGCCCGCTGCCGCAGTAGCCGGCGCCCCCAGCCGCTGACAGCGGGCGGGAGCGCGCCTACCTCCCCAGGGTTGAGTGTGCCAGCGCTGGATGATCAAGGGGTTGAGTGCGGCCCCCGCTCGAAAACCGCACTCCGGCCATGATCAACAAGGCGGACCGGGGCCGATGGCAAGATGACCGACCGTGGATGCTGTCTGGGCGTACGTCGCCATCGCCGTCGTACTGCTCGTGGTGGTCGTGTTCGGCGCGATCGCGCTGGTACGCGGCCGGGGCCGACCACCGACACTGCCGCTCGGTCCCCGGACTGGCCCGGTCGACACGACGCCCGGCGACGTCGGGACTGAGGCAGCGGGGTCCGGCGGGCCGGCCACCCGGGAGGTCGAGCGCCCGGAGCCCAGCGCGGGGCGGTTGGTGCGGTTGCGCGGCCGGCTGGCTCGCTCGAACACCGCTCTGGGACAGGGACTTCTCGCTCTGCTGTCCCGGGAACGGCTCGACGCGGCGACGTGGGACGACGTCGAGGCCACACTGCTGCAGGCCGACCTCGGCGTCGGGCCGACCCAGGAGCTGGTGGAACGGCTCAAGGCCCGGGTCCGCGTCGACGGGGTGCACGACCCGGCGCAGGCCAAGGCGCTGCTGCGCGAGGAGCTGCTGACCCTCGTCGCCCCCGACCTGGACCGTGGCCTGGCCACCCACCGCGAGGGCCGTCCCGCCGTCCTGCTCGTCGTCGGTGTGAACGGCACCGGCAAGACCACGACGACCGGGAAGCTGGCGCGGATGCTGGTGGCCGACGGCCGTAGCGTCGTCCTCGGCGCTGCCGACACCTTCCGCGCCGCCGCGTCCGAGCAGCTGCAGACGTGGGGAGACCGTGTCGGAGCGCGGGTCGTGACCGGGCCCGAGGGGGGAGACCCCGCTGCTGTCGCGTACGACGCTGTCCAGCAGGGGGTTGCGGGCGGCGTGGACACGGTCGTCATCGACACCGCGGGACGGCTGCACACCAAGACCGGCCTGATGGACGAGCTCGGCAAGGTCAAGCGGGTCGTGGAGAAGCAGTCTCCCGTCGATGAGGTCCTGCTGGTGCTCGACGCGACCACCGGGCAGAACGGGCTGCGCCAGGCGCAGGTGTTCGCGCAGGTCGTGGACGTCACCGGGCTGGTCCTGACCAAGCTCGACGGGACCGCGAAGGGCGGCATCGTTGTCGCCGTGCAGCGCGAGCTCGGTGTCCCGGTCAAGCTGGTCGGCCTCGGAGAGGGCCCGGACGACCTCGCCCCCTTCGACCCCGAGGCGTTCGTCGACGCCCTCCTGTCCTGATCCCCAGGACGTCTCTTGGACGTCGCGTAACGCGCCGGACACATCGGCCGGAGAAACGTCACCGCGACGAAATGTGACGTGCCCTGCGGTGCAACATCGCCTCGCTGTAGTTGGCCGTGACGACGCAGCCATGCGTCGGTCGGTCCGTTCGGCGAAGGGGACACGCACATGCCCGATCTGTCCAGCGGGGACACCGCGTGGGTGCTGGCCAGCACTGCTCTCGTGCTGCTCATGACACCCGGCCTGGCCTTCTTCTACGGAGGCATGACCCGTTCGAAGAGCACCCTGAACATGATGATGATGTCGTTCCTCACCATCGCGATCGTCAGCGTCCTGTGGGTGCTGTACGGGTTCGCCGAGGCGTTCGGCCACGGGACGAGCGGCCTGTTCGGGTCGTTCGACCTGTCCGCGCTGACCAGCGGTGCCGTGAAGCTCACGGTCAACGGCACGGTGTATCCCATCCCGTTGCTGGCATTCGCGGCGTTCCAGCTGATGTTCGCCATCATCACGCCGGCCCTGATCTCCGGGGCGATCGCGGACCGCGCCAAGATCCTCACGTGGGGCGTCTTCGTGGTCCTGTGGGTCACGCTGGTGTACTTCCCGGTCGCGCACTGGGTCTTCGACTTCGGTGACACCAAGGGGACGGGCGCCGGCTGGCTGGCGGGGCTGGGCGTCGAGGACTTCGCCGGAGGTACGGCGGTCCACATCAACGCCGGTGCCGCCGGGCTTGCTCTCGCGCTCGTGCTGGGCAAGCGCGTGGGGTGGCGTACCGACCCGATGCGCCCGCACAACACGCCGCTCGTGCTCCTCGGCACCGGGCTGCTCTGGTTCGGCTGGTTCGGCTTCAACGCCGGGTCAGCGCTCGGCGCCAACTTCAGCGCAGCAGTGGCGCTCATCAACACCCAGGTCGCGACGGCCGCCGCGGTACTGGGGTGGCTGCTGGTGGAGAAGGTACGGGACAAGCGCGTCACCTCCCTGGGGGCAGCCTCCGGCGCTGTGGCCGGACTGGTCGCGATCACGCCGGCGTGCGCGTTCGTCGCGCCCTGGGCGGCCGTCGTGCTGGGGCTGCTCGCCGGTGTCGTCTGCGCGTTCGCGGTCGGGCTGAAGTGGCGGCTGGGCTTCGACGACTCCTTGGACACCGTCGGCGTGCACCTGGTCGGCGGGATCGTCGGGTGCGTGTTCGTCGGGTTCTTCGGTACGAGCGCGATCCTCGGAGCGAATGGTCTGCTGTACGGCGGCGGCGCGGCGCTGCTGGGCAAGCAGGCGCTCGCAGTGGTCGCGGTGCTGACGTACTCCTTCGTCCTGACCTGGGTCCTGGGGACGGTCCTGGACCGGACGCTGGGCTTCCGGGTGAGCCGAGAGGACGAGCTCGAGGGCATCGATGTGTCCCAGCACAGCGAGTCGGCGTACGACTTCGACAGCCTCGTCGGCGACTGGTTGGAGCGGACCGGGCTCGGTTCGGGCAGCGAGGGTCCGCAGCCGACTGCGACCGAACTGCCGCCGGCGTACGAGGGCGACGACGAGAGGGTCATGGTGTGAGGTGGCCGGCGCTGCGCCCGCCGAGGTGAGCCGGTCCGGCGGTTAGGCTGGCGGCGCTCACTTCCCCACCACCTGCACCGTGAGGCGAACCCTTGTTCACGAGCCTGTCCGACCGCCTGGCCGCGACGTTCAAGAACCTGCGCGGCAAGGGCCGGCTGTCCGAGGCGGATGTCGATGCGACGGTACGGGAGATCCGTACCGCGCTGCTCGAGGCCGACGTCGCGCTGCCGGTGGTCACCGCCTTCACCGGCCGGATCCGGGAACGAGCGCTGAGCTCGGAGGTGTCCGGGGCGCTGAACCCGGCCCAGCAGGTGGTCAAGATCGTGCACGAGGAGCTCGTCGGGGTCCTCGGCGGCCAGACCCGCCGGCTGCGGCTCGCCAAGACGCCGCCCAGCGTCATTCTGCTCGCCGGTCTGCAGGGCGCCGGCAAGACGACGCTGGCCGGCAAGCTGGCCCACCACCTCAAGTCGGCCGGGCACGCACCGCTGCTGGTGGCCGCGGACCTGCAGCGCCCGAACGCCGTCGACCAGCTACGCGTGGTCGCCGAGCGCGCAGGGGTGGCCGTCCACGCGCCCGAGCCTGGCAACGGTGTCGGGGACCCCGTCGCGGTGTCGCGGTCGGGCGTGGAGCTCGCGCGCAGCCAGCAGTACGACGTCGTCA
>JANWJC010000022.1 GCA_025449595.1 Acidobacteriota bacterium
ACCCACCGAGGAACACCCGGTCCGCCTGGAGTTCTGGGGCGACACGGTGGAGGAGGTGCGCTGGTTCAAGGTGTCCGACCAGCGTTCGCTGGAGATGGCGCCGCACGGGTTGTACGCACCACCGTGCCGCGAGCTGCTGCTCACCGACGAGGTGCGGCAGCGGGCGAAGGGCCTGGCGCAGCAGCACCCGGAGCTGGTGGAGATGCTCGACAAGCTCGCCGACGGCATCGCGGTGGAGGGCATGGAGGCCCTCTCCCCGGTCCTCGCCGGCGGCATGGAGCTGCTGGTGGACCTGCTGCCCGAGCAGGCGATGGTCGTGGTGTGCGACCCGGAGCGGGTACGACGCCGCGCCCACGACCTGGTGGCGACCGGCCAGGAGTTCCTCGAGGCGTCCTGGCACAACGCCGCGGCAGGCAACGTGACCCCGATCGACCTCGGAGCCTCGGCGTACCGCTCGATCGCCGAGGTCCGCCAGTCCGCTCTCGAGCAGGACCAGGCCTGGTGGGCGATCTCCCCGTTCGCCGGCGACGAAGAGCTCCTCGACCCGATGTCCGACGACATCGAGCTGGTCACGGTCGACGCCGGCCCGGTGTCGGCGTACCGCGGCGAGATGGCCCGCGCACTGGACGACGCTCGCGGCTGGCTGGGTGCGGGCTGGTCCGTCGTGCTCGTCGCGGCCGGACAGGGCACCGCCGAGCGGCTCGCGGAGTCCGCCCGCGGGGAGGGACTTGCGGCACGGGTGGAGCCGGTGCTGACCGCCGCCCCGGAACCTCGCCTGCTCACCGTCACGACCGGTTCCCTCGAGCACGGTTTCCTGCTGCCCTCGCGGCGTCTGGCCGTCATCACCGAGACCGACCTGGTCGGCCAGAAGGCCACCACGAAGGACGGGCGCCGGCTGCCGAGCAAACGCCGGCAGGTCATCGACCCGCTGCAGCTCAAGACCGGTGACTTCGTCGTGCACGAGCAGCACGGTGTCGGGCGGTACCTCGAGATGGTCCAGCGGACCGTGGCCGGGGCGACCCGGGAGTACCTGCTGCTGGAGTACGCGCCGGCCAAGCGCGGCCAGCCCGGCGACCGGCTGTACGTACCGACCGACCAGCTCGACCAGGTCACCCGCTACGTCGGCGGGGAGTCACCGACGCTGCACCGCCTCGGCGGGGCGGACTGGACCAGGTCGAAGACCAAGGCCCGCAAGGCTGTTCGCGAGATCGCGGGCGCGCTGATCCGGTTGTACGCGGCACGAATGGCCAGCCGCGGCCATGCCTTCGCTCCCGACACCCCGTGGCAGCGTGAGCTCGAGGACGCGTTCCCGTACCACGAGACGCCGGACCAGCAGTCGTGCATCGACGAGGTCAAGGCGGACATGGAGAACGTCGTCCCCATGGACCGGCTGGTCTGCGGGGACGTGGGCTACGGCAAAACCGAGATCGCCGTGCGGGCTGCGTTCAAGGCGGTCCAGGACGGCAAGCAGGTGGCGATCCTGGTCCCCACAACCTTGTTGGTACAGCAGCACTTCTCGACGTTCTCGGAGCGCTACGCCGCGTTCCCCGTGAAGGTGGCGGCGCTGTCGCGGTTCCAGACCGACAAACAGGCGCGCGAGGTCATCGCCGGGATCGCCGACGGCACCGTCGACGTCGTCATCGGCACCCACCGGCTGTTCGGGAACGAAGTCGCGTTCAAGGACCTCGGGCTCGTCGTCGTCGACGAGGAGCAGCGCTTCGGCGTCGAGCACAAGGAGCACCTCAAGGCGATGCGTACCGACGTTGATGTGCTGTCCATGTCGGCCACACCGATCCCGCGGACGCTGGAGATGGCCGTCACCGGGATCCGGGAGATGTCGACGATCCAGACCCCGCCGGAGGACCGCCATCCGGTCCTGACTTTCGTCGGCGGCTACGACGAGAAGCAGGTCACCGCAGCGATCCGGCGCGAGCTGCTCCGCGACGGCCAGGTGTTCTTCGTGCACAACCGGGTGGAGTCGATCGACCGGGTCGCCGCCCGGCTGCGCGAGCTGGTGCCCGAGGCCCGGATCGCGACGGCACACGGCCAGATGAACGAGCATCTGCTCGAGCAGGTCATCGTCTCCTTCTGGGAGAGGGAGTTCGACGTGCTGGTCTCGACCACGATCGTCGAGTCCGGCCTGGACATCCCGAACGCCAACACGCTGATCGTGGACCGCGCCGACCGTTTCGGGCTCTCGCAGCTGCACCAGATCCGCGGGCGGGTCGGTCGCGGACGCGAGCGCGGCTACGCCTACTTCCTGTATCCGCCGGAGATGCCGTTGACCGAGCTGGCGCACGACCGGCTCGCCACGATCGCCCAGCACACCGACCTCGGCTCCGGGACGGCGGTGGCGATGAAGGACCTCGAGATCCGCGGCGCCGGGAACCTGCTCGGCGGCGAGCAGAGCGGGCACATCGCCGACGTCGGCTTCGACCTCTACATCCGGCTGGTCGGTGAGGCGGTCGCGGAGTACCGCGACGGCGGGGCCGCCCCCGAGACCTTCGAGTCCCGGGTGGAGCTGGCCGTCGACGCCCACCTGCCGCACGACTACGTGCCCGAGGAGCGGTTGCGGCTGGAGGCCTACCGACGCCTGGCCGACGCCGTCACAGACGAGCAGGTCGACGATGTCGGCGCCGAGCTGGCCGACAGGTACGGGCCGCTGCCGGTGCCGGTGCAGCACCTGCTCGCCGTCGCGCGGTTCCGGATCCTGGCACGCCGCGCCGGCATCGCGGAGGTGGTGCAGCAGGGCAACCACGTCCGGTTCTCCCCGGTGGAGCTGGCGGAGTCGCGGTCGCTGCGGCTGGCGCGGCTCTACCCGGGAACCCTGATAAAGGCGGCGACCCGTACCATCCTGGTGCCGCGACCGATGACCGCCCGGGTGGGTGGGCAGCCGGTGCGTGACACGGCCCTGCTGGACTGGGGACGGGACCTGATCGAGGGCGTGCTGCTCCAGCAGGTCACAGCACAGTGACCGGCGCCGACCGCGACGAACCCGACATCATCGGCATGACCAGCTCGGCACAGCACCGTAGGAAGGACCACCAGTGAGCCGGACCCGCCGCAGCAGCCTGGTCGTCGCAGCCGCCCTCGTGGTGGTGGTAGCGCTGGCGGGATGCAGCTCGGACGACAACCCCGGCTCGGCCGCCACCGTGGGGGACCAGCGGGTGAGCAGCGCCGACGTCGCCGACGCGGTGGCACAGGTACGGTCCGAGCTGGGCACGACGCCGTACGACGCCCAGAAGGTGACCACCGACACGGTGACCCGGATGGCCCGTACGTTGATCATCGACGAGGCGGCCACCCGCGAGGGGATCGTCGTCACGGACTCCCAGGTCGACGCGCTGCTGACCTCGACCGCGAAGTCGCAGGGTGGGGCGAGCGCCGTCGATCAGGCTCTGCTCACCCAGGACAGCGTCCCCGCGTCCGCGGTCTCGGACTACGCCCGCACCTATCTGATCGAGCAGGGGCTGGCGGACAAGTTCGCGCCGGGTACCGCGGACAAGGGCCAGCAGGCGATGCTCTCCTACCTCAGTTCGCTCTCGACCGAGCTGGGCACCGCGGTGGCGCCGAGGTTCGGGACGTGGGACGCCCAGACGCTGGCACTTGGCGCGCTGCCCAACGACATCTCCTCGCCGCTGGCCACCCCGACGCCCTCGCCCTCGTCCTGAGGCCGACGTGACCGACGCCCGGCGGATCGTCCTGCTGGCCACCACGCACCGGGTGCCGGCGGGGATCCTGTCGTGGTCGGCGTGGCAGACGCTGCACGAGGCAGACACCGTCCTGGTCGCGGCGCCCGACCATCCGCTGCTTCCGGCCCTTGACTCTGCCGGGGTCGCCGTCACCGTCGTCGCGCCCGGCGGGTCGGTCGAGCCGACCGTCGTCCTGCTGCGGGCAGGAACCGCGGGGACGGCGGTGTGGGTGATGTCCCCGGACGGCGATCCCGGGCTCGTCGCGGCGCTCACGACCCTGCTCGCCGGTCAGGCGTCGGGCACGGGCGCCGCGCTGCCGGAGGTCGAGATGCTGCCGGGCTCCTGGGACGTGCCGGGTGCCCGGCTGCTCGACGTCGTGGCTGTCATGGACCGGCTGCGCTCCAGCGGTGGCTGCCCGTGGGACGCCGCGCAGACCCACCGCTCCCTCGTGGAGTACCTGGTGGAGGAGACGTACGAGGTCGTCGAGGCGATCGAGACCGGGGACGACACCGACCTGCGCGAGGAGCTCGGGGACCTGCTGCTGCAGGTCGTCTTCCACGCCCGGATCGCGCAGGAGCGTGCCGAGGAGCCCTGGGGGATCGACGAGGTGTCGGCCGGCATCGTGGACAAGCTGGTTTCCCGGCACCCGCACGTGTTCGGGCCGGCGGCGTCCCTGGAAGGCGTGACGCCAGAGGACGTCGAGGCCAGCTGGCACGCGCTGAAAGCCCGGGAGAAGCGGCGCGAGTCGGTCACCGACGGCATCCCGCCAGCCCTGCCGGCGCTGGTGCTCGCCGGCAAGCTGTTGTCCCGCGCGAGCAAGGGTGACATGGCCGTACCCCTTGCACCGCAGGCACTCTCGCGGGCTCGCTCGCTGATGACGGCGGACCTGGACGAGGCCGACCTCGGTGAGGCGCTGCTCGCCGTCGTGGAGCTGGCGCGGGAGCGCGGCTGGGATGCGGAGGTCGCGCTGCGTGCGGCGGTACGCGATCACCGGGCCGCGATCCGGGCCCGGGAGGGACTGCCCGGCTGAGGCTTCACTTGGCGCAGGTGTGTCTCGCCGCGAGTGGGCCTCGCGTACGGTGCTGGCGTGAGCGAACCCCGGTCGGGCGCGCCGGACGGCGATCAGCCCGGACCCTCCGACGCCCTCTTCGTCGACCTGGCGCGACGAACCCTCGACGCACTCCTCGAGCTCGACCCCGTGGACGCGACTGCGCTCGGGGTGCACCGGTGGGACGACCGGCTCCCGGACCTGTCGCGGGCCGGAACGGCCCGTGCGCTCGACGTGCTGTCCGACGCGATGCTCGCCGTGGACCAGGTCGACGACACGATGCTGTCGGTCGGGGCGCAGATCGACCTGGAGATCTTGCGCAGCCGGCTCTCGGCGCAACGCTTCGCGCTGGAGACCGTGCGCGAGCACGAGTGGAACCCGTTGCACGCCAACCCGGGTACGGCGCTGCACCTGCTGCTGGCACGCGACTTCGCCCCGCTCGCGGACCGGCTGCGCTCGCTGACGGACCGCCTCGAGGCCGTGCCGCAGGCCCTGTCCGAGTCCCGCGAGACCCTGCGCGACATGCCCAAGGTCCACGTGGAGACGGCAGTGCTGCAGTTCGGCGGCACCGCCGCCCTGCTGACCGCTGAGGTGGACCGCGCACTGGCGGCCGAGCCGGCGATGCGCGAGCTGGTGGCGCCGGCGCGAGACCGGGCCGGGGCCGCGGTGCAGCTGCACCTGGAGTGGCTGCGCTCAGAGGTCGACCGCAGCCACGGCGAACCGCGACTTGGCGCGGAGCGGTTCGCCGCGAAGCTCTGGCACCAGCACGACGCGGAGGTGTCACCGGACGAGGTGCTGGCGATGGCCGAGGAGAACCTGGCGCGGGTCGAGGGCGAGATCGCCCGGACCGCAGCGGAATATCTCGGCGTCGCGCTGCCGGTGCCCGACGAAGCTGCGGCGCTGGTACGGCGGGCGCTGGCCGCGGTCGCTGCCGACGGTGCGGTGGACGACGACAACGTGCTGTCGCAGTGCGAGGCCGCGATGGGACGTACGACGCAGTTCGTCCGCGAGCATGACCTCGTCACGATCCCCGACGACCCGGTGCAGATCATCGAGATGCCCGGGATCCACCGAGGGGTCGCCGTCGCGTACTGCGATCCGCCGGGACCGCTGGAGACGACGGCACTGCCGACGTTCTTCG
>JANWJC010000023.1 GCA_025449595.1 Acidobacteriota bacterium
CGCAGCGGCCGAGGTACGGCCGCCCAGGGTCTCCGGGCTGCCGACCTCGACGATGTGTCCTTGGGAGATGACGGCGACCCGGTCGGCCAGTGCCTCGGCTTCCTCCAGATAATGCGTCGTGAGCAGGATCGTGGTCTCTTCCTGCTGCAGCGAGCGGATCAGCGCCCAGAACTGACGGCGGGCCTGCGGGTCGAAGCCGGTGGTCGGCTCGTCCAGGAACAACAGCTCCGGGCGGCCCACGATGCCCAGCGCGACGTCGAGCCGGCGGCGTTGGCCGCCGGAAAGTGCCGCGGACCGGCTCGTCACCTTCTCGCTGAGCCCCACCGCCTCGATCACCTCCGCGGGGTCGCGCGGGTTGGGGTAGTAGCCGGCGAAGTGTCGTACCGTCTCGGCGACGGACAGGTCCGCCAGGTCGCTGCTCTCCTGGAGCACGATCCCGATCCGGGCCTTGTACGCCGGTGTCGGCCGGCCCGGGTCGTGACCGAGCACCGTCACCTCGCCGGCGTCGCGCGCCCGGTAGCCCTCGAGGATCTCCACGGTGGTGGTCTTGCCGGCTCCGTTGGGACCCAGCAGCGCGAACACCTCGCCGCGGTCCACCTCGAGGTCGATGCCGTCGACCGCGGGGCTGCCGGCATAGGACTTGTGCAGCCCCCGTACGACGATCGCGTGGTCGTCCTCGGTCATCGGCACGGGGCGATCCTGCCATCGTGGGGACGCGATCGCGAGGATGGGCGCGGACTCACTGCTGACGGAAGACGGCGACGCTGCGCGCCGACACGGTCGTCGCCTGCCCGCAGGGGTGCACCGGCGGGTCCGTTGCCGGAGTCTCGTCCGCAGTGTCGAGCACGCGGGCGTACGAGTGCGCGCCGGCAGGTGCCGGCAGCGTGACGGTCGCGTCCTCGTCACCGCCGTTCCAGGCGATCAGGAACGAGTCGTCGTGCTGCGGGCGACCCGCCCGGTCGGTTTCGGCGAGGTTGCCGGAGAGGGCGGCGAGCAACAGTGTCGTCGTGGGGTCGTGCCAGGTCCGGTCCGACATCGCTGTGCCGTCCGCTTGCAGCCACGCGAGGTCCGGCGGCTGATCCGCCCCGGGCCGGCGGCCGTCGAAGAAGCGGTCCTGGCGCAGCGTGGGATGGGCGCGGCGCAGGGCGACGAGCGCGCGGGTCCACATCAGCAGCGCACTGCGTCGGTCATCGAGCTGCCAGTCCAGCCACGTCGTCTCGTTGTCCTGGCAGTAGGCGTTGTTGTTGCCGCCCTGGGTGTGTCCGATCTCGTCGCCCATCAGCAGCATCGGCGTGCCCGCGGAGAGCAGGAGCGTGGCCAGCAAGGCCCTGGAGGTTCGTGCTCGGTCCGCGAGCACTGCCGCGTCGTCGGTCGGACCCTCGACCCCGTGGTTCCACGAGCGGTTGTCGTCACTGCCGTCGTGGTTGAACTCCCCGTTGGCCTCGTTGTGCTTTCGGTCGTAGCTCACGAGGTCTGCCAACGTGAACCCGTCGTGCGCAGTGATGAAGTTGATCGAGGCGCGCGGGCTGCGGGTGTAGAAGATGTCCTCGGAGCCGGTGAGGCGCCACCCCATCTCGCCGGGGTCGGAACGCGCGCCGGGCTCGCGGTTCCAGAAGCCGCGGACAGCGCCGCGGTACTTGTCGTTCCACTCCGACCAGGGCGCACCGAACGAGCCGAGCCGGTAGCCGCCGGAGCCGACGTCCCACGGCTCGGCAATCACCTTCACGGTACGCAGCACCGGGTCCTGGTGCACCGCCGCGAGAAACGATGCGCGGTCCTCGCAGTCGAGCTCCTCACGGGTCAGCGCGGACGCGAGGTCGAACCGGAAGCCGTCCACCCCCATCTCCAGCACCCAGTACCGCAACGAGTCCATCACCAGGCGCAGCACACCGAGGTCGCCCACGTCCACGTTGTTGCCGCACCCGGTGGTATCGAAGTACGTACGACCGCCCTCGACGAGCTTGTAGTGGTCCGCCTCACCCAGACCGCGAAAACTCAGGGTGGGCCCGTCCAGGCCGGCCTCGCAGGTGTGGTTGTAGACCACGTCCAGCAGCACCTCGATGCCCGCGTCGTGGAGGCCATCGACCATCGCCGCGAACTCGACGACCTGCTGGCCTCGGCTCCCGGACGAGGAGTACGCGGCGTGCGGAGCGAAGAACCCCAGAGTGTTGTAGCCCCAGTAGTTGCTCAGGCCGTGGGCCACGAGCGCGGGCTCGCTGACGAAGTGGTGCACCGGCATGAGCTGGACCGCGCTCACGCCGAGGTCCAGGAGGTGCTGGACCGCCGCGGGGTGCCCGAGTCCCGCGTAAGTGCCCCGCAGTCGTTCCGGCACCTGCGACATCCGGGCGGTGAACCCCTTGACGTGCAGCTCGTAGATCACGGTCGAGCTCCACGGCGTGCCAGGCCGAAGCGGGCGAGAACGGGAGTGGTCCGGGGCCACCACGACCGAGCGAGGCACCAGCGCGGCGGTATCGCGGGGATCGGCCGTACCCGGATCGTCGCGGGCGTACACCCGCAGCGCATCGCTGCTCACGACCTCGCCGTCGATGGCTCGTGCGTACGGATCCATCACCAGCTTGGCCGGGTTGAACCTTTGGCCCTGCTGGGGGTTCCACGGCCCGTGGGCTCGCAGGCCGTAGCGCAGGCCCGCGCGCGCGCCCTCGAGCAGGCCGTGGTGGATGCCCTCATGGGTGGCCGAGAGCGGGACACGGGTCTCTTGCTCGTCGTCGTCGAAGATGCAGGCCTCGACCAGCTCGGCGGAGGGCGCCCATACCGCGAGGTTCACGCCGCCCGCCACGACGGTGGCGCCGAGCGGGAAGGGGTCACCGGGGGCCGGTGGCCTGCCGTCGTCGTTGACGAGCGGCTCGGCCACGGTCGGTTCCCTTCCTGCGCCCGGCACTAGGCTCGCCGGGTCCGGTAGCGACGCTACCGGGCGCTGAGCACAGGCCGAGTTCTGGAGGACGTCGTGGGCGAGTTCGTACGGCTCGAGGTCGAGGGCGGCATCGGGACCATCCGGCTGGACCGGCCCTCCATGAACGCCCTGTCGCTGCAGGTGCAACGCGAGATCCGGGACGCCTCGGTGGAGGCCACCGAACGGGCCGACGTCCGGGTGGTGATCGTGTACGGCGGTCCGAAGGTCTTCGCCGCCGGCGCGGACGTCAAGGAGATGGCGGACATGAGCTACGAGCAGATGGTGGTGACGTCCAAGACACTGCAGGACTGCTTCACGGCCGTCGCTCGCATCCCGAAGCCGACGATCGCGGCGGTCACCGGCTACGCGCTCGGCGGCGGCTGCGAGCTCGCGATGTGCTGCGACCTGCGCCTGGCGGGGGACAACGCCAAGCTGGGTCAGCCCGAGATCCTGCTGGGCATCATCCCCGGCGCCGGCGGCACGCAGCGCCTGCCGCGGCTGGTGGGCCCGGCCAAGGCCAAGGACCTGGTGTTCACCGGGCGTTTCGTGGGCGCCGAGGAGGCGCTGGCGATCGGGCTGGTCGATGCCGTCGTGGCTCCCGACGACGTGTACGACAGTGCCGTCGAGCTGGCCCGCAAGCTCGCTGCCGGGCCGGCGTTCGCGTTGCGGGCAGCGAAGGCGGCCATCGACGGCGGGCTCGAGACGGACCTTGCCACCGGCCTGGAGATCGAACGGCTGCAGTTCGCGGCGCTGTTCGCCACCGCGGACCGCACCACCGGGATGAGCTCCTTCGTGGTGAACGGACCGGGCAAGGCGGTCTTCGAGGGTGCGCCGGAGGCCTAGCCACGCCGAAGAGGCAGCTCGTGCAAGGTCGGCCGGCAAACTCGGGCACAGACCGACAGATAGCCTCGCCCGATGAGCGTCGACGCCGCTGCTGTGCACGCTGCCCGGGGCACTGACGGCTTCAGTGCGCTGGCGAAGTCGGCCAACGTGGCGTACCACGACTGGGAGTCATCGACGTACGACGACAAGTGGGGGATCTCCTACGACGAACGGTGCATCGACTACGCCCGTGACCGGTTCGTCCATGTCGCGGGTCACTACGGCTGGCCTTACCGGACCGCGCTGGAGCTGGGCTGCGGGACCGGGTTCTTCCTGCTCAACCTGATGCAGGCCGGGGTGATCGGCGCCGGGCACGTCACCGACATCAGTCCGGGCATGGTGGACGTCGCGGTCCGCAACGCCGCTTCGATCGGGCTGGAGGTGAAGGGGCGGGTCGCCGACGCGGAGTCGCTGCCGTACGACGACTGCTCGTTCGACCTGGTCGTGGGCCACGCCGTCCTGCACCACATCCCCGATGTCGAGACGGCCATGCGGGAAGTGCTGCGGGTCCTGCGCCCGGGTGGCCGGTTCGTGTTCGCCGGTGAGCCCACCGAGAAGGGTGACTGGGTGGCGCGGCGGCTGTCGCGCCTGACGTGGTGGACGGCCACCCGGGTGACCCGGCTCGAGCCGTTCCGGGACAACTGGGCGCGTACGCCGCAGGAGCTGGCGCAGTCCTCCGAGGCGGCCGCCCTGGAAGCCGTGGTCGACATCCACACGTTCGACCCCGACCGGCTCGCCGCACTGTGCCTGCGAGCCGGGGCGATCGACGTCCGTACCGTCACCGAGGAGCTCACGGCGTCCTGGTTCGGCTGGCCGGTGCGGACCTTCGAGAACGCGGTGAAGCCGGGCGCGCTGGGCTGGGGCTGGGCCATGTTCGCCTACCGTGGCTGGCAGCGGTTGTCCTGGCTCGACGAGCACGTCCTGGCTCGCGTCGTGCCGCCCGAGCTCTATTACAACGTCTGCGTCACGGGCGTGAAACAGGTCGTGCGGTAGCGGCTACTGTTCGCGCGTGTTCCTGTCCGGACTGGGGTCGCTGGCTCGTCGGGTCCGGAGACTGCCGCCGCGGGACGTCCGGCAGGCCCGGTTCCTGACCGTGGCGTCGCTGCGCTGGGTCGTGCGTCACCGCGCCTGGTCGCCGTGGTACCTGGTGCGCTACCTGCGGCTGCTGCGGCTTCGGCTGCGGCGCCCGGACATCGTGCTGGAGGGCATGGTCTTCCTGGGCCGTCGCGTCACCCTCGACGCCCGCCGAGACTACGGCCGGCTGGTGATCGGACGCTGGGTCCACCTCGGGGACGAGAACCGACTGCGTGTCCATGAGGGCTCGATGCGGGTCGGTGACAAGGTCGTGTTCGGGCGTGACAACACGGTCAACTGCTACCTGGACATCGAGATCGGGGCGGCGAGCATCGTCGCGGACTGGGTGTACGTGTGCGACTTCGACCATGTCTTCTCTGACGTCTCGGTGCCGATCAAGGACCAGGGGATCATCAAGTCGCCGGTACGGATCGGACCGGACGTGTGGGTCGGGGCCAAGGCGTCTGTCCTGCGCGGCGCGACGATCGGTCACGGGTCCGTCCTTGCCGCACACACCGTGGTGCGCGGCGAGGTCCCGGCTCTGTCGGTCGTCGGCGGGATCCCGGGCCGGGTGCTCAAGAATCGCAGTGAGGCGTATGAGGCAGCCGCGGCCACTCGCGCCGCGCTGCGCGACATCGCGGCCAAGACAGCGCGCGCGGCGGCGGGTGGCAGCGACCACTGACGCGGTCCGGATCATCCCTGGAAGAGGCGGGCGTCCAGCCAGGGCAACGGACCGTCACGGCGCTGCAGCGCCGCGGCGAGCTGTTCGGCAGCGGCGCGGTCGCCGGACTCCAGGACCGCCGCAAGCGCCCGGAAGTCGTCGTGGTGTCCGTGGTGGCGGGCCCGGGCGTACCCGGCGGCGGAGTCCTTGGACACCATGAACGCCCAGTCGCTGGCCAGCGCCAGCAACCCCGTCCGAGCCAGCTGGTCGCCCACCGGATCGCGCGCAGCGACCGGGGTCCTGGCGAGCAGCGCGGACAGGTGCTGTGCGACCCGCTCGTTCTCGGCGGCCAGGTCCGCGACGGCGGCCCCTGACCACACCCGCCAGTCCTTGCCGGATCCCCACGAACCGGGCCCGAGGTCAACCCGCCCCGCGACGTGACCGGAGGCGGCGGCCGAGGCCAGCGTCGTGACCCGGACTCCGGCGTGTGGCAGCAGCCGCAAGACCCGTTCCAGCCACAGCGGTCCCTCGTGCCACCAGTGCCCGAACAGCTCGGTGTCGAAGGCCGCGACGGTCAGGGCCGGTCGGCCCCCGCGCTCGCTGCGCAGGTCCAGCAGCCGTCGGCGTACGACAGCGACGAAGTCCTGCGCGTCCTGCTCGACGGCCGTCCGGGCGGCGGCACTGTCGTACGGCGCCTTCCGCGACGGCGGGGTCGTCGCGGTGGTCACCCGGCTGGGCCGAAGAAGCCACCTGGTGTGGCCGGTCGCCGTGGGTTCGACGTACCTGGCCGCGGGGCTGCTTCTGGTGCTCGCCCCCTATGCCTCGGCGGCGCCGGCCGCTGATGATGTCCCGGTCCAGGTCCTGTGCCTGGCCCTCGGTTTGGCGACCGTGCCGGGTTGTTCCGGGGGCGGTACGACCGACGTCGCGGGCGTCAACGCCTATTCCGTCCTTCCCGCCGAGGAGGTCGAA
>JANWJC010000024.1 GCA_025449595.1 Acidobacteriota bacterium
CGTCCAGGACGAACTCCACGGTGCCGGCCCCGACGTAACCGATCGCTCGGGCGGCGGCCAGCGCCGCCGAGCCGAGCTCGGCTCGCAGCGCGGCGTCGACCCCCGGGGACGGCGACTCCTCGATGATCTTCTGGTAGCGGCGTTGGACGGAGCACTCACGCTCGAAGAGGTGCACGACCTCGCCGTGGCTGTCGCCGAAGATCTGCACCTCGATGTGCCGCGGCGTGCTCACGTAGCGCTCGATGAACACGGTGCCGGCCCCGAACGCGGACGCCGCCTCGCGGCGCGCGCTGCTCACGGCCTCGGCCAGCTCGCCCGGCTCGCGTACGACCCGCATCCCGCGACCGCCGCCGCCGAACGCCGCCTTCACCAGGATCGGGTAGCCGACCTCGTCGGCAGCGCGGTCCGCGAGGTCTGCAGGGACGGGGTCGGCATCGGCATCGATCGTGATCCCGGGCAGCACCGGGACACCAGCACCGGCCATCAGCGCCTTGGCGGCGATCTTGGAGCCCATCGCGTCGATGACCTCGGCGGAAGGGCCCACGAAGACCAGCCCGGCCTCGGCGCAGGCTCGTGCGAACCCGGCGTTCTCGGACAGGAACCCATAGCCCGGATGCACGGCGTCGGCCCCAGTTCTCCATGCGGCGTCGAGGATCCGGTCGATGCGCAGATAGGTGTCGGCGGGTGCGCTGCCGGGCAGATGCACCGCCTCGTCGGCGTGACGGACGAACGGCGCGACCGCGTCCGGGTCGGAGAACACCGCGACGGTCGCGATGTCCATCTCCCGCGCGGTACGCATCACCCGGGACGCGATCTCGCCGCGGTTCGCGATCAGCAGCTTGCTGATCCTGCTCATCAGCGCCCCTACATCCGGAAGACGCCGAAGCCGCGGCGTCCCTCGACGATCTGCGAGTGCGCCGCGGACAGCGCCATGCCAAGAACGGTCCGGGTGTCACGTGGGTCGATGACGCCGTCGTCGTACAGCCGGGCCGAGACGAAGAACGAGTGCGACTCCCGCTCGATCTGCGCCTCGATGACCTGCCGGCGCGCTTCGTCGGCGGCGATGTCGAACTCCCGACCGGCGCCGTCGGCCGCGGCCCGAGCCACGATCGAGAGCACCCCGGCCAGCTGCGCCGCTCCCATGACGGCGAGCTTGGCGTTGACCCAGGCGAACATGAAGCGCGGGTCGAAGGCCCGGCCGGACATGCCGTAGTTGCCCGCTCCGAACGACGCACCGATGTTGATCGTGATGTGGGGCACGGTGCTGTTCGTCACCGCGTTGATCATCTTGGCGCCGTCCTTGATGATCCCGCCCTGCTCGTAGGCCTTGCCGACCATGTAGCCGGTGGTGTTCTGCAGGAAGACCAGCGGCGTGCTGGTCTGGTTGGCCAGCAGGATGAACTCGCTGGCCTTCTTGGCCTCTTCGCTGAACAGCACCCCGCGGGCGTTGGCCAGGATCCCGACCGGGAAGCCGTGGATGCTGGCCCAGCCGGTGACCAGGCTGGCGCCGTACAACGCCTTGTACTCACCGAAGCGGGAGCCGTCCACGACCCTGGCAAGGACCTCGTGCGGGTCGACGGGGACCCGGAAGTCCGCGGAGCTGATGCCCAGCAGCTCCTCCGGATCGAAGAGAGGCGGGTCGGCGGGCCTGCTCGGTCCCGGGCCCAGCTTGCGCCAGCCCAGCTCACCGACGATCTGCCGGCCGATCCGGATGGCGTCGAGCTCGTCCAGGGCGAAGTGGTCCGAGAGACCGGACACCCGGGAGTGCATCGCCGCGCCGCCGAGCTCCTCGTCGCCGGACTCCTCGCCGGTCGCCATCTTCACGAGTGGCGGGCCGCCGAGGAACACCTTGGCGTGGCCGTCGACGAGGACGGCGTAGTCGCACATCCCGGGGACGTACGCCCCACCTGCCGTCGAGTTGCCGAACACGAGCGCGATCGTGGGGATGCCCAGTGCCGAGAGCTGGGTCAGGTCGTGGAAGATCCTCCCGGCTGACACGAACAGGTCGGACTGGCTGGGCAGGTCGGCGCCACCGGACTCCACGAGGTTGATGACGGGCAGTCGATTCGTACGCGCAATCTCCAACGCTCGCAGGCTCTTTCGCAGCGAGTACGGGTTCATCGCGCCACCGCGCACCGTCGGGTCGTGCGCGATCAGCATGCACTCGACCCCGGAGACGACACCGACGCCGGTCACCAGGCTGGCCCCGACGGTGAACTCGGTGCCCCACGCGGCCAGGGAGGAGAGCTCCAGGAACGGGCTGTCACGGTCGAGCAGGAGCTCGATGCGCTCGCGGACCAGCAGCCGGCCACGGTCGTGGTGCCGGGCGGTGTACTTGGCGCCACCACCGGCGCGTACCAGGTCCAGCTGCTCCTCGAGGTCGGCGAGCGCCGCGAGCTGGGCCTCGCGGTTGGTGCGGTAGACGTCCGAGGAGGTGTCGACCGCGGACACCAGAGTGCTCACCTGACCACCTCCTGCCGACGTTCACCGCCTCGCCAGGTGGGACGCTCGCCCACGTTAACCGCGATTCACTACCTTGGCGAGTGCCTGGGCCGCCGCCGAGCACCGCACCTCATCGGTGACCTTCCCAAAAGGTCGGCGACGGCGTTAGCATCTTAGTGAATTCGCATTCACTCCCATTCACGCGCCTGGCCAGGCATCGTCCGGGGCGGCGCGGTCGCCAGGAGCAGGGACGACCATGAGCGTTGACGTCAGCAGTCTCACCCATCGTCACGCGGTGGACCGGTGGAACCGGGTGAGCGTCGGAGACATGCTGGAACGGATGACGTGGAGCTCCCCGGACCAGGAGGCGATCGTCGGCTGGCGCGGCGCCTTCAGCGATCCCCGGCACGAGCGGCTCACGTACCGCCAGGCCGACGAGCTCGCCAACCAGGTCGCGAACGGCCTGCTGGCGCGAGGGCTGCAAAGGGGTGACCGGGTCGCGCTGTTCTGCGAGAACTCCGTCGAGGCGTACCTCACGAAGATCTCGATCGCGAAGGCGGGCCTCGTCGCGGTCCCACTGAACCCGGGCCTGGCGCAGGACGTCGTGCGTCACGTGCTCACCACGACCCAGCCGCGGTTCGCGGTCGTGGACGCCGAGCTCTGGCCGCGGGCGCGGGAACCGTTCGCGGACTGCGGCGTGCAACCCGACGTGACGATCCCGATCGGGGGCGGCGCCGTGGCGGGCAGCGTCACATTCGCGCGGTTCGCTGCCGGATGCCTCACGACCGAGCCGGACGTCGAGATACACGCGGACGACATCTGGCAGATCCTGTTCACCTCCGGCACCACCGCACTGCCGAAGGGCGCGATGGTGTCCCACCAGTGCAGCACGCTCGCGGCGTACAGCTTCGCGCTCACACTGACGCGTGGCATCCGGCTGGAGTGCGACCTGAGGCTTGCGACGTTCCTGCCGATCATCTACCACGTGGCGGACCAGGTCTTCACGTTTCCGGCGTTCCTGTCCGGAGGGACCCTGGTGATCGGGCGGAGCCCGGCAGCGGTGCCCATGGCCGAGGCCATCAGCCGGGAACGGATCACGGCGCTGTGGGGTGGTTCACCGGCCATGGTCAACGCGCTGACCGAGGTGCTGCGCAGCGACCGGCTGGCGTACGACCCGCGGTGCCTGAAGGTGATCGTCTACGGCTGGGCGGCGCTGCCCCCGGGCACGCGCGCGACGCTGCAGCAGCTGTGCGGTGAGGACCTGGTGGTCGTCGAGATCTTCGGGCAGACCGAGGCGATCACCTGCCACAGGTTCTGGCCCGACAAGTGGCCGCAGACGTATCTGGCCACCGCACCGGAGCAGAACTACGTCGGGGTGCCGAACCCCCTGCTCAGCTCGGTCCTCATGGACCCGGACGGCAACTCCCTCGAGGGCCGGCCCGGGGTCCCGGGCGAGGCCGTGTACCGCTCCCCCACGGTGACGGCCGGCTACTACCTTGACGAGGCCGCGACCGCCGAGGCGTTCCGCTACGGCTGGTTCCACTCCGGTGACAGCTGCATGTACGACGACCAGGGACTGCGGATCATGGTGGACCGCTACAAGGACATCGTGAAGACAGGCGGGGAGAACGTATCGAGCCTTCGGGTGGAGTCGGTGCTGACCCAGCACCCTGCTGTGGCCCGTGCCGCAGTCATCGGCCTGACGCACGACCGGTGGGGTGAGGCCGTCACCGCCGTCGTCGTACGAAAGGACGGGGTGCAGACCAGCGAGGCCGAGCTGTTGGCCTTCTGCCGGGAGCGACTGGCCGGGTTCGAGACGCCCAAGGGCGTCATCTTCGTCGAGGCGCTGCCCGAGACGGTTGGTGGCAAGGTGCTCAAGTACAAGCTGCGCCAACAGTTCTCGGGGGTCCAGGCGCCCGCGGATCCTGACCCGGTGGCCACGGACTGAGCTACCAACTGTCCGGCCGTAGTGAGGTCGGATCGCGCGGGTGTCGGCAGCAGTGACTACGGCGCGAGAAGGGCGGCCAGCTCGGGGCTGACCCGCGCCACCAGCCGGGTGCCCTCGACGACGTCCTCGCGGCGCAGCACGTCGCCGTCACGGTGGACGCGGGCGACGAGGTCGCCCCGGTCGTACGGCACCAGGACGTCGATCTCGACGCTCGGGCGCGGCAGCTCGGACTCGATCGCGGCCAGCAGCTCGTCCATGCCGGCGCCGGAGCGGGCCGACACCACGACGGAGTGCGGCTCCCGGCGCAGCAGCCGCGCGACAACGAGCGGGTCGGCGACGTCCGACTTGTTGATGACCACGAGCTCCGGGACGTGGGAGGCCTCGACGTCGGCGAGGACGGTGCGTACGGCCGTCAGCTGCGCCTCGGGGTCGGCGTCGGAGGCGTCGACGACGTGCAGCAGCAGGTCCGCGTCGCCGACCTCCTCCAGCGTGGACCGGAAGGCCTCGACGAGCTGGTGCGGGAGGTGGCGTACGAATCCCACGGTGTCGGTGACCGTGAACGCCAGGCCCGACGGTGACTCCGCCCTGCGTACGGTCGGGTCCAACGTGGCGAAGAGCGAGTCCTCGACGAGCACGCCAGCGCCGGTGATCCGGTTGAGGATGCTGGACTTTCCGGCGTTGGTGTAGCCGGCGATGACGACGCTGGGCACCCGGTGACGGTGCCTGTCCGCGCGCTGGGTCCGCCGGGCGGTCCCCATCTCCTTGATCTCACGCCGCAGCTTGGACATCGTGCGGTTGATGCGTCGCCGGTCGGTCTCGAGCTTCGTCTCACCCGGACCACGCGTCCCGATGCCGCCACCGCCGGCGACCCGGCCGCCGGCCTGCCGCGACAGTGCCTCGCCCCAGCCGCGCAGGCGCGGCAGCATGTACTGCATCTGCGCGAGCTGCACCTGCGCCTTGCCCTCTCGGCTGCGGGCGTGCTGGGCGAAGATGTCGAGGATCAGCCAGGTGCGGTCCACGACCTTGACCTTCGTGACCTGCTCGAGCTGGCGCAGCTGGCCCGGCGTGAGCTCGCCGTCGACGATGACGGTGTCCGCCCCGGTCGCCAGGACGACGTCGCGCAGCTCCTGGGCCTTGCCCGACCCGATGTACGTCGCGGGGTCGGGCTTGTCGCGGCGCTGCACAAGAGCGTCGAGCACGATCGAGCCGGCGGTCTCGGAGAGCCGTGCCAGCTCGGCCAGGCTGCGCTCGGCGTCCTCGACCGTGCCCTCGGTCCACACCCCGACGAGCACGACGCGTTCGAGCCGGATCTGCCGGTACTCGACCTCGGTGACGTCGGCAAGCTCGGTGGACAGGCCCCCGATTCGGCGGAGCGCAGCCCGGTCGGCGAGGTCGCGCTCACCGGTCGTGGGGTCGGCAAGCTCGCCCCAGGGCGAGCCGTCGTCCGGCTGGGGCGGGTACGGCTCGGTCAACGGATCGCTCATCGTGGCTTCAGGCTCCCACGGCACTGCCGGTCCCCGCGAGCCGGTTCTCGCTGCGCGAACCGGCCGCAGCAGCGCAGCGTTCATGATCGGTAGGCACTTCGTGAGGTCGCGAGGTGCTTTCGGGTTGGCCCCAGCACGGATGCCGGGCCGCACACCTCACCAGACGCCTACCGATCATGAAAACGTCCCGATGGTGACCAGCGGGGTGGGTAGTCGGCGGGCGGGTGTGCGGATGAGCGATCGGTGCTCGCTCAGGGCTCAGTCGGCGAGCAGGGTCTCGGCGATGGTGCCCTCGGCCACGAACTCGACCGGGCCGATGAGGGTGAGAACGCTGTCGCGGTCGCGGCGTACCCAGACCCTGCCCCCGGGCACGTCGACGGCGTACGTCACCTCGGTGGGCGCCGCGTCCCGGATCGCGGCGGCGAACATGACCGCCGCGGCACCCGTGCCGCACGACTGCGTCTCGCCGACGCCGCGCTCGTGCACGCGCATCGCGACGTACATGGGACCTTTCGTGACAACGAACTCGACGTTGACGCCGTCCGGGAACGCCTCAGGGGGTTCGACCTGCGGGGCGTCGATCAGGGGGCCGGCTTCGGCGAGGTCGTCGACGAACGTGACGGCGTGCGGGTTGGGCAGGAAGACGGCGACCGTTGGCCAGGTCTGGTCGCCGACGCGGACCTGCGGCACCACGTCGCTGCGGCTGAACGCGGCCTTGCCCATCTCCACCTCGACGTCGCCGGACTCCGGGACGCGGACGGCTCGGGCACCGCCCCGGGTGGCGATCACGAAGTCGCCGGCCGCTTCCAGGCCGCTGTCGACCAGGTGGCGCGCGAAGAGCCGCGCCCCGTTGCCGCACATCTGCGCAAGGCTGCCATCGGCGTTGCGGTAGTCCATGAACCACGTCGCGCGGTCGGCCTGGGCCTGCACCTCGGGCTCGGTCGCGTCGACGGTGCGAACGACCCGCAGGACGCCATCGCCCCCGATGCCGTGGCGGCGATCGGTGAGGCGGCGCACCTGCTCCGGGCTCGGGTCGAAAGCGGCGTCAGGCAGCAGCACGAAGTCGTTGCCCGTGCCATGGCCTTTCCGGAATGCCACACCCGCTGTCACGGCAGTGACCTTATCGGTCGGGGCCGGATCACGGCCGGCGGCTCAGGCGGTGGCGTGGCTCGTGGCGGCGAGGGCGTAGAGCCGTTCGACGAGGGGGAGGACGTGCGACCAGCTCTGCTCCGGAGCGACGGTGCGGTTGTGCTCGGCGATCCGGGTGCGCAGCGAGTCGTCGAGGCTGATGCGTACGACCGCGTCCGCGAGCTGGCCGTCGTCGCCGGCCAGCAGGCCCTCGACCCCGTCTCGGACGAAGGAGGTGACCCCGGTGCCGTCGTACGCGAGGACCGGGACGCCCGCGGTGCGGGCCTCCAGCGCGGCGATCCCGAACGACTCTCGCCGGGAGGGTGCCAGGAACACGTCCGCCCGGGCGAGCTCGTCGCGCACCTGCTCCGGGGAGACCCGTCCGACCAGCTGCACCTGGTCGGCGACGCCGAGGCGCTCGGCGTACGTCGCCAGCAGCCGGCGGGCCGGGCCGTCGCCGAGGATACGTACCTCCAGCCGACGTACCCCCAGCCTGGACTGGGCCGCAGCTACCAGGCGTAGCAACGGGATTCCACGCTTTCGTGGTGCCAGCCGCATCACCGACAGCATCCTGATGACGCCGTCCTCGCCCGCGACGTGCGGGATCTGCCAGGCCTCGACGTCGATGCCGTTGGGCAGGATCCGTACGGGCACACCGGGTGCCACCGCGCGGATCGGATCCGCCGCGGCGTCGCTGACGGCCGTGACGAGGACGCCCCACCGGGACCAGCTGGTGAGGCGATCGGCGAGTCCGGCCGCCGGGCTCATCAGCGGGCCCCAGATCCCGTGGACGGTGACGACGGTGGGCAGCCCGAGCGCCGAGGCGACCTGCGCCGCCGGATACGCGAACGGTGAGACCACTCCCCCGTGCACATGGACGGCGTCCGCGCCCCCGGCCGCGCCGCCCGGGGACAGCAGCGCGCGCACCTCGGGCACGACCCGGGGGTGCACCGGCAGGTCGAACGGCAGGCGGGCCACGAGTCGGTGGACTCGTACGCCATCGAGCCGCTCGGTGCCGCTGTGCCCGGCGATCGGACCGGCCTGGGCCGCCGTCGCGGTGATGACGTGCACATCGTGGCCGGCCTGGGCCTGCCGGATCGCGAGCGCGCGGACCTGGGTCTCGATCCCCCCCAACCGCGGCGCGTAGCAGTCACTCACATGGACGATTCGCACCGCCCGACCCTAACGGGGTGGCGCGGCGACGTCGTCGGACGATCTGCGTTGGAGATCATCCGACGGCTCACCTACGGTGAGGCCGTGGCGACGTTGGTGTTCTTCCATGCGCACCCCGACGACGAGGCGCTGCTGACCGCCGGCACCATGGCACGGGCGGCCGCGGAGGGGCAGCGGGTCGTCCTCGTCGTCGCGACGGACGGCGCAGCGGGCCTTGCGGCGTCGACGTACTCCGACCTGGCGGTTGTGCGTTCCCGCGAGCTGGCGATGAGCGCCGAGGCGCTCGGCGTGGCACGGACGATCTGGCTCGGCTACGGCGACTCGGGCTTGCACGGTGACCGTACGGCGGGGCCCGACGAGCCCGTGACGCTCTGCTCGGTCCCGACGGCCGACACGGTCGAACAGCTGCGCGAGGTGCTCGACGAGGAACGAGCCGACGTGCTTGTGACGTACGACCGCAACGGCGGGTACGGCCACCCCGACCACGTCCGCTGCCACGAGGTCGCTGTCGCTGCGGCCGAGGCGGCCGGCACGCCAACGGTCTTCGAGGCGACCGTGCCACGCGACCTGCTGCTGCGAGGGATCCGGCTGGCCGACAAGTTCTATGACTTCCCGCCCGAGTTCGACCCGGCAGCCTTCGAGCGCGCCTTCACTGCGAGAGCGGACATCACCCACCGCGTCGACGTACGGCACCACCTGTCCGCCAAGCGTGCGGCGATGTCCGCGCACGCGTCGCAGGCGTCGGTGGATGGCGGCGGTGACCGTACCCTCGCGGCCTTCCTCCGCTTCCCGAAGCCGTTGTACCGCATGGTGTTCGGGACGGAGTGGTATCGACAGCGCTGACGCTGTGGGCCGTTGCTGGGAGCAACGGCGTTGCACGTCCTGCGTGCATCGAATTCTTAGGTGCACGATGGCGGAGCGCGGTACCGATCCAGCCGCCAGTACGGTCCCATCATGCGAATCGTCGTGGCCGGGGCGACCGGCGTCATCGGAATCCGTTTGGTACCACTGCTGATCGCGGACGGGCACGAGATCCTCGGGCTGACCCGCACGCCGACAAAGGTCGAGCTGCTGGAGTCGCTCGGGGCACACGCAGCCGTCTGCGACGTGTTCGACGCGCCGGCGCTGACGGACGTTGTGGTGTCGTACGCCCCCCAGGCCGTCATCCACCAGGTCACCGACCTTTCCGACGACCCGGCCCTGATCGACTACGCAGCGAACTCGCGGACCCGTACCGAGGGCACCACGAACCTGCTGGCCGCTGCCACGGCGGCCGGAGCGACCCGGTTCCTGGCGCAGAGCGTGGCGTGGCAGCTCGAGGGGGCGGGGGGCGAGGCGGTCGCCGCGCACGAGCGGGCCGTGCTGGGACACGGCGGGGTGGTCGTGCGGTACGGGCAGCTGTACGGGCCCGGCACGTACTTCGAGTCGACCGCGCCACCGCCGCCGCGGATCCACGTGGACGACGCCGCGCGGCGCACCGTACCGCTGCTGGACCTCCCCTCCGGGGTCGTCGAGCTCGTGGAGTAGCTGGCACGTCGCAGGTATTGGGGCGCCTGCGGTGCGCCTAGCGCACCGCAATCTGGGCCCCCGCTACGAGCGAAGCGAGTAGTAGGGGAATTCATCCCAGCAGGGCGAGAGCGCGGGGTAGCAGGTCGGGAGCGTCGTGGGGCAGCCACGCCACGGGTTCGCGGCGGAACCAGGTGTCCTGGCGGCGGGCCAGGCGGCGGGTGAGCCTGGCGGTCTCGGCCCGGGCGTGGTCCTCGCTGCAGGTGCCGTCGAGCAGGCGCAGGACCTGGGCGTAGCCCAGGGCCCGCGAGGCCGTCAGACCCTCGCGCAGGCCGTGCGCCGCCGCCAGTCCGCGTACCTCGTCGACGAGGCCGAGTCGCCACATCCGGGCCACGCGGTCGTCGATGCGCTGGTCGAGCACGGGCCGGGGTACGTCCAGACCGATCCGTACCGAGGGGTAGACCGGGTCCAGCTCGGGCAGGGTGGCGGTGAACGACCCGGTGAGCTCGACGACCTCGAGGGCTCGTACGACGCGGCGGCCGTTCATCGGGGAGATGGACATCGCCGCCGTCGGGGCGAGCACGGCGAGCCGGGCGTGCATCACCTGCGACCCGGATCGGGCCAGCTCGGCCTCGAGCCGGTCCCGTACCTCTGGGTCGGTGCCGGGGAACTGCAGGTCATCCAGGACGGCCCGTACGTACAGACCCGACCCGCCCACCAGCACCGCGGTGGTGCCGTCGGCCCGGAGCCGGTCGATGACGGTCCGCGCCCGTTGCTGGTAGTCCGCCACGCTGGCTGCTCGTCGTACGTCCCAGACGTCGAGCAGGTGATGCGTCACGTCGCCGCGCTCGGCCTCACTCAGCTTGGCGGTGCCGATGTCCATGCCGCGGTACAGCTGCATCGAGTCGGCGTTGACCACCTGCCCGCCGACCGCGCGCGCCACTGCGATGGCCAGCTCGGACTTGCCCGCCGCCGTCGGACCCACGATCGCCACGACCGTCGGCCCGCCCGGGCCTGAGCTGTCGGTGGCCGCACCTGGTCCGGGCGTCGGCTCGCGATTGGGCACAGACGCCATCCTCCCTTAGCGTGAGACGTGTTCGACTCCCCACGAGCCCCGGAGCGCAGCATGGGAATCCTCGACAAGGCCAAGGGCACGGCCGAAGAGCTCGCCGAGAAGGCGGGCGATCTGGCGGAGAAGGCGAAGGACTCGGTCGGGGGGCTCGCCGACCAGCATGGCGACTCGGTGAGCGGGGCCGTGCACAAGGGCACCGACTTCGTCGACGACAAGACCGGCGGCAAGATCAAGCCGGTCACGGACAAGGTGGACGAGCTCACCGACAAGGCCGTCAACGCCCTGAGGTCCACCCCGCCGGACGCGCCGCCGGACGAGTAGCCCCACCCCGGCCGACCCGCCACGGCCCGGGCCCAGGTCAGCTCCAGGAGGCGACAAGGTAGCCGACGCCGTAAGGGGCGTCGTCGTAGTACAGGTGCGCCCGCCAACGGCTCGCTGCTGTGGCCAGGGCTGCGACTCGCCACGCCGGCCAGCCGTGCGCACCGACCTCCCGGGCCTCGGGGAGGTCCACGTCCGCGAGCCGTGTCGGCTCACCTGAGGCCAGCGCGGCGCTGATCCGGGCGTCGAACGCGAGCGCACCGGGCTGCCAGGAGCCGGGGGCCTTCTCCGTCCTCGTGCTCGAGGCGTCCGCCATGACCAGCAGACCGGTCCGTTCGGCGGGGTCCGCCAGCCGGGCCGCACGACGTTGCAGCGTCTCCACGTCAGCGTCGGCGGCCAGCGCGAGCGTCGTCACCGGACCTTGCCACCCGGCGCGCTCCAGCAACCACGCGCCGACGGTCAGCGACAGCGGCAATGTCGGTTCGGTACGGGTCTGCCCGACGCGCGCGCCCGGCAGCCCGATCCTCAGGTCGACGCCGTACCCGACCAGCGACCCGAACGCGTCGTCGTCGAACCCGCCGGTGACAGGTCCGGGTCCCACCAGCGCGATCCGGTCCGGGGACCCGGCCATCACGTCCTGGATCGCGGCCCCGCACGCCGCCCGCAGGTCGTCGAGCTCCCCCGCGGCCCCCGCGGCCACTGCCGGGACGATCAGGGGTGGGTGCGGGCAGAACGCGACACCGGTGATCACCGGGCCGTCCCGGAAAGTGCAGTCACGCCCTGACCGGCACGGTCGGCAGCCCGAGCAGGACCGGCGCACCGGCTGCCGCGAGCCCGTCACCCCCCGGCGAGCCGGCGAGCTGTCGGGCCTCCCATGCATCACCGGCGCGGGTACGGCGGATCGTCGACACCGGCAGGTCCGACACCAGATGGTGCGGCGCCGCGTACGTGACCTCGCACGTCACGACGTCGCCGGGGCGCGGCTGCACCTCCCCGGCGGTGAAGTGCACCAGCCGGTTGTCGGGCGCGCGACCGGACAGTCGGTGCGTCGCACCGTCCTTGCGGCCCTCCCCCTGCGCCACGAGCAGCTCCAGGGCCCGGCCGACCTGTTTCTTGTTCTCCTGCCATGCGATCGACTCGACGAGCTCGGAGAGTCGTTGGTACCGCTCACGTACGACCTCTGGCGGCACCTGGTCGGCCATGGTCGCCGCGGGGGTGCCCGGACGCGGGGAGTACTGGAACGTGAACGCCGAGGAGAAGCGCGAGGCTCCCACGACGTCCAACGTTGCTTGGAAGTCCGGCTCCGTCTCACCGGGGAAACCGACGATGATGTCGGTCGTGATGGCCGCTTCGGGCATCGCCGCGCGCACTCGGTCGATGATGCCCAGGTATCGATCGGAGCGGTACGAGCGCCGCATCGCCGCGAGCACGCGGTCGGACCCGGACTGCAACGGCATGTGCAGCGACGGCATGACGTTCGGCGTCTGCGCCATCGCCTCGATGACGTCGTCCGTGAAGTCCCTCGGGTGCGGACTGGTGAAACGCACGCGCTCCAGGCCGCCCACGTCACCGCAGGCGCGGAGCAGGTCGGCGAAAGCGTGGCGGTCTCCGAACTCGACACCGTACGCATTGACGTTCTGGCCCAGCAGCGTGACCTCGATAACGCCCTCTGCCACAAGGGCTTCGACCTCAGCAAGGATGTCCCCGGGTCGGCGGTCCTTCTCCCGGCCGCGCAGCGCGGGCACGATGCAGAACGTGCAGGTGTTGTTGCAGCCCACACTGATGGCGACCCAGGCCGCGTACGCGGACTCCCGCCGCGCCGGCAGCGTCGACGGGAACGTCTCCAGCGACTCGAGGATCTCGACCTGGGCCTCGTCGTTTATCCGGGCCCGTTCCAGCAGCACCGGCAGTGACCCGATGTTGTGCGTCCCGAACACGACGTCCACCCACGGCGCCCGCCGGGTGATCTCGCCGCGGTCCTTCTGGGCCAGGCACCCACCGACCGCGATCTGCATACCCGGGGTCGCGTCCTTGACCGGCTTGAGCTGACCGAGGTTGCCGTACAACCGGTTGTCGGCGTTCTCTCGCACCGCGCAGGTGTTGAACACCACGACGTCCGGAGTGCTGTCATCGGGCGCCGGGCGGTAGCCGGCCTGTTCCAGCAGTCCGCTGAGCCGCTCGGAGTCGTGGACGTTCATCTGGCACCCGAAGGTGCGGACCTGGTACGTGCGCATGATGGGCCAAGGGTACGGGTCGCCGCGTACCGGGCCCTGGGGACCACGGAGCGTCGGCCGACGGCGCCGGTGCGCCCTACGCCACGAGTGGTGCGCTGCGACGGGTGCGGGCCGGGCTGTCGGCCATCCGGTCCCAGGCCCGGGCCAGTCGCGAGACAGCGTCCACGAGGGCTTCGGGCGGCATCGTGAACGGCAGCCGCAGGAACGACTCGAGCCCGCCCTCGACGGCGAACTGGCCGCCGCTGGCCAGCAGCAGCCCCTCGTCCTCCGCCGCCGCGACGAGCGCGCTGGAACGCGGGGCGGGCAGCTGCACCCACAGGCTCAGCCCGCCGGTCGGCACCGCGAACCGCCAACCGGGCAGCTGGGTCCGCAGCGCCGACGCGAGCGCGTCGCGGGCCGTCACCATCGCCGTGGCCCGGGCGACCCGGGCGGCCGGCAGCGCCTCGAGCATCCGGATCAGGGCCAGCTGCTCCAGGACCGGCGCCCCGAGGTCGAAGGCGACCCGTACCTCGGTCAGCATGGCGACCTGGTCGGCCGGGGCCCGCAGCCAGCCCAGGCGCAGCCCACCCCAGAAGATCTTGCTGGCGCCGCCGACGGTGACGATGCCGGGGTCGTACGCCGCGAGAGGTGGCGGCATCGTCGCGTCGTCGAGGGCCAGCTCGGCGACGGTCTCGTCGACGACGCCGAGGGTGTGGGTCTTGCGCAGTGCGGCGGCGACAGCCTCGCGGGTCCCAACGTCCATGAGC
>JANWJC010000025.1 GCA_025449595.1 Acidobacteriota bacterium
CAGGTCCTTGCCGATGTCCTGACCCTGGCCTGGCAGGTCCGGTCCAGGCTCTCCACGATGTCCGCGAAGGCGTTGCTGCCGCTCGTCTCCGACGTGACAACACAGCTTGATGCGTTGGTGGGCAACGGTTTCGTGGGCCAGTCAGGGGTACGACGACTGCCCCATCTCGTGCGCTACCTCCGGGCGATGGACCAGCGGCTGGACAAGGCACCGGCCGACCTGGACCGCGATCGGGTGAAAGTCGGTGAGGTCGCGCAGGTGCAGCGGGCGGTGGACCAGGCCAGGATCGCCTACCCGGGGGAGGCGTCGCAGGCCTTGCGCTGGATGGTCGAGGAGCTGCGGGTGAGCCTGTTCGCTCAGGGGCTCGGCACCGCACACCCGGTCAGCTCCACCCGTATCCTGCGCGCCATCGCCGCGATGACCTGAGGGCCACGGTCGCAGACGGATCGCAGTCCGCCGGTGCGGTAACTTCCCGGACCGGCACAATGTGGCCAGACCGGCCGGTCGCCACGAGGGAGGGAGGGTCGATGTCAGGCTCGGCGCCCACGCTCGTCACGGCGGCGGAGCACGCCGAGCAGCGTCGCACCCTGTCCACCGGCCGGGTCGTGTTCCTTGTCATCGCCGCGGCGGCACCGTTGGCGGCCATGGTCGGCAACGTGCCGCTGGGCCTGCTGCGAGGCAACGGCAACGGACTGCCGATGGCGTTCGCGATCAGCACGGTCGTGCTGCTGTGCTTCTCCGTCGGCTACAGCGCCATGAGTCGTCGAGTGGTGAACACCGGCGCCTTCTACACCTACATCGCCCGCGGGCTGGGCAAGCCCAGCGGTGTGAGCGCCGGTTACGTCGCGGTCCTGTCGTACACCGCGCTGAGCGCCGGGCTCGTCGCCGCGTTCGGCTACTTCACACAGCTGGTGCTCGAAGGGGCGGGCGTCACGACGCCCTGGCAGGCCTGGTCCGGCCTCGCACTGCTCGTCGTGGCTGTGCTGGGTTATCGCTCCGCCGACCTGTCGGCCAAGATCCTCGGCACGTTGATGGTCGCCGAGTTCGCGATCCTGCTGGTCTTCGACCTGTCGGTGGGGCACTCCCTCGGGGCGGCCGCGCTGCCGCTGTCCAGCTTCGAGCCCTCGACGTTCCTGGTGCCCGGGCTGGGCATCGGAATGATGTTCGCGTTCACCAGCTTCGTGGGCTTCGAGGCGAGCGCGCTCTATGGCGAGGAGACCCACCACCCCGAACGCAGCGTGCCGCGCTCCACGTACATCAGCGTCGTGTCGATCGGGGTGTTCTACGTCCTGACGACGTGGTTCATCGTCGGTGCCGGAGGTACCGAGCTGGCTCGTTCGATGGACCCCGACAAGCTGGGCAACCTGGTGTTCGACCTGGCCGAGAAATACGCCGGCGTATGGCTGCAGGACGTCATGGCCGTGTTCCTGTGCACCTCGGTCCTGGCTGCCCTGCTCGCCGTCCACAACGTTGCGAGCCGATACGTGTTCGCGCTCGGGCGCGAGGGGGTGCTCCCGGGAGCGTTCGGGCAGTATCACCCGCAGCACTTCAGCCCGCATCGCGGTTCGATCGCGGTCTCCGTGGCGTGCGGGATCGCCCTCGTGGCGTTCGCGCTCGCCGACGCCGACCCGTACACCGTCTTCGCCGCCGCCCTGATCGGGCTCGGGACGCTGGGAATCGTCCTGCTGCAGGCCGGCGCGGCGCTCGCCGTCATCGCGTACTTCTGGCGCCGTCCCGACCGATCGTGGTGGCGGTGCGTGCTGGCGCCACTCATCGGCTTCCTGGGGCTGGCCACCGGCTTCGTGCTCGCCGCAACCCACTACGACGTGCTGACCGGGTCCACCAACATCGTGGTCAACCTCGTCCCGCTGCTGTTCGTCGTCGCGGGTCTCGCCGGAATTCTCGTGGCACGGCACCTGCGCCTGCGACGTCCGGTCCAGTACCACCGCCTCGCCGAGAGCGCGCTGCGGCGCACGTCCCGTACCTCTGCTCGTCCGTCCGGAATCACATACGCCCGCAAGTACTGCCTGATCGGTGCCGGCCCGGCTGGGCTCGTGATGGCGCGGGCGCTGCTCAACGAAGGAGTGCCCTTCGACTGGTACGAACGCCATGGCGCGATCGGTGGGATCTGGGACCGGGACAACCCCGGCAGCCCGGTCTACGACTCCGCGCACTTCATCTCCAGCAAGTTCATCAGCGGCTTCTACGGATACCCGATGCCGGACGACCTGCCCGACTACCCGACGTGGGAACAGGTACGCGACTACATCCGCGCGTTCGCCGCCCGCTACGGGCTCAACGAGCACGTCACGCTCGGAGTCGGGGTCGACCACGTGGAACCCTTGTCGGGCAACCGGTGGGTCGTGTCGCTGTCGACCGGGGAGAACCGCGAGTACGACGGCGTGATCGCCGCCCCCGGCGTGACCTGGCACCCGAACGAGCCAGCCCTGCCCGGGCAGGAGGCCTTCACCGGCGAGGTCCGTCACTCCCAGTCGTACGCCGGACCCTCCGAGCTGGTCGGGCACCGTGTGCTCGTCGTGGGCGCCGGGAACTCCGGCGTCGACATCGCGTGCGATGCGGCTCGCGCCGCAGACGCGGCCTACCTGTCCGTTCGACGCGGATACCGCTTCATCCCCAAGCATCTTTTCGGGCTGCCGACCGACGCACTGCTCACCGGGTATCTCGAACCGCCGCGTGGGGTGTCCTTGTCCGGGGACCCGACCCAGCTGCTCGACCACCTGGTGGGGGACCTGACCCGGTACGGGTTGCCAGCCCCGGACCACGAGCTGCTGCAGAGCCATCCGATCATGAACACGCAGGTGCTGCACTACCTGGCTCACGGGGACCTTGTCGCCAAGCCCGACGTCGATCACCTCAGCACCGACGGTGTCGTGTTCACCGACGGATCGCGCGCTGATGTCGACCTCGTCCTGCTGGCAACCGGATACGTGAACCTGCTGCCGTTCCTGCCCAGTGACCTGCTCGACTGGGACCGCGGCCATCCCCAGCTCTACCTGAACGTGTTCCACCGCACCCTCGACAGCCTGTACATCGTCGGGCTCGTCGAGTTCGCGGACGCCGCGTACAAGCGGTTCGACGAGATGGCGCAGGCGGTGGTCATGGACATCCACATGCGCGAGACGGGCAGCAAGGACGGTGACTGGCGCCGCCTGAAGCACACGGCCAGCCCTGACCTGCGTGGCGGGTGGACGTACATCGACTCGCCGCGCCACGTGAACTACGTGGACTCCCACACCTACCAGGTGCATCTGGCAGACCTGCGTGACCAGTTCGACTGGCCGGACCTCGACGAGCACTCCTACGACCTGTTGCTGCGCGGGGTGGCGGCACAGCCGGGACAACGGGGCTTGCGTCCGCCGCCGGATCCCCACGGCGCCGGATCGCAGCAGGACACCGAACCGACCGGCGAGCCGGTGTCCGGGCGGCCGGCGACCTGACCGGAGCGGCGGCGCGTTCGGGCGGCTGTCAGACTGCCCGCCATGTCTTCCGTGGCCGGTGCGCCCCCCAGGCGCGTGCGGCTGCTGGCGCTGCTGAGAGGTTCGGCCTCGATCCCCAGCACCGGCTGGACCGCGGGACACGTGTGGCGACCGACGCCCGGCTCCTTCGTGGCACTGCTTGCCGGCCTGTGGCTGTTCGGGACCGGTGAGGCGTTCCTGCTCGCAGCTCGTCTCGGCGCGACCCCGTGGACGGTGCTGGCCCAAGGCGTGAGCCTGCGGACCGGGTGGGCCATCGGCTGGTCGACGTTCGCGATCAGCTGCGTGGTCCTGCTGCTGTGGTGGCCGTTGCGGCAGCGACCAGGTCTGGGCACGGTGCTCAACATCGTCGTGATCGCTGTCGCGCTCGAGGTGATGTACACCTGGCTGCCGGAGCCAGACGGGTACGCGGTGCGCCTGGCGTTCGCGCTGGTGGGGATCGCCATGATCGGCCTGGGCAGCGGTTTCTACCTCACGGCCGGGCACGGCCCGGGACCTCGGGACGGCTGGATGACCGGCCTGCACTGGCGCACCGGATGGCCGGTGGGACGGATCAGGCTGTGCATCGAGGTCACGGTGCTCGTTGCCGGCTGGCTGCTCGGCGGCACGGTCGGGGTCGGCACCTTGCTGTTCGCGCTGCTGATCGGGCAGTCGTTGGCCCTGAGCCTGCGACTCGTCGACAGGTTCTGACAGGCGCAGCCGGGCGCTCGGGCCTGGCAGGAGCGTGGGATCCTCCTACCGTGCGCTACCTCGACCCACCCCCACCGTTCGAGCTGACCTACGACGACGTCTTCATGGTCCCTTCCAGGTCGAATGTCGTCTCGAGGTTCGACGTCGACCTGGGCACGACGGACGGGACCGGCGCGAAGATCCCGCTGGTCGTGGCGAACATGACTGCGGTCGCCGGACGGCGGATGGCCGAGACCGTCACCCGCCGCGGTGGTCTTGTGGTGCTGCCGCAAGACCTTCCCGGCGACGTGGTCACCGAGGTGGTCCAGTGGGTCAAGTCCCGGCACCTCGTTCACGACACGGCGCTGTCCCTGGGTCCGCACAGCCCGGTGAGCGATGCGTTGGCGCTGCTTCCCAAGCGGGCGCACGGAGCGGTGATCGTCGTCGACGACGGCATGCCGGTCGGCGTCGTCACGGCCAGCGACTGCGCCGGCGCCCACCGGATCTCCCTGCTGTACCTAGTGAGGTCGACGACGGTTCTCACGCTGCCGGACTCCATCGACCCTCGCCATGCGTTCGAGCTGCTCGACGCCGAGCACCGTCGACTGGCTGCCGTGGTCGGTGCGGACGGCCGGCTCGTCGGCATCCTGACCCGCACGATGGCGCTGCGCTCGACGTTGTACGACCCGGCGGTGGACGCGTCAGGTCGGCTGCGCGTGGCGGCGGCCCTGGGCATCAACGGCGACGTGGCCTCGAAGGCCGGAACACTGCTGGACGCGGGCGTCGACGTCCTGGTCCTGGATACCGCCCATGGCCATCAGCAGCGCATGATCGACGCGCTGCAGAGCGTACGAGCACTCTCACCAGAGGCACCGATCGTGGCCGGGAACGTGGTGTCGGCCAACGGCGTACGTGACCTCGTGGCCGCTGGCGCGGACATCGTCAAGGTCGGCGTCGGGCCCGGCGCGATGTGCACCACGAGGATGATGACCGGTGTCGGTCGCCCGCAGTTCTCCGCCGTGGTCGAGTGCGCAGCAGTGGCAGCCGAGCTGGGCCGGCATGTGTGGGCCGACGGCGGGGTGCGTCATCCCCGTGACGTCGCGTTAGCGCTGGCGGCCGGGGCCTCGGCGGTGATGATCGGATCGTGGTTCGCCGGCACGTACGAGTCACCCGGGGACCTGCGACAGGACCCCGACGGCCGGCTGTACAAGGACAGCTTCGGGATGGCGTCGGCCCGGGCCGTCGCCCAGCGCACGAGCGGGGAGGGGTCCTTCGACAGGGCCCGCAAGGCCATGTTCGAGGAAGGGATCTCGACCGGTCGGGCCTACCTCGACCCGGAACGACCCGGCGTCGAGGACGTGATCGACTCGATCGTGGCCGGCGTACGCTCCGCCTGCACCTACGCCGGCGCCGCGACCTTGTCCGAGCTCGCCGAGCGGGCCGTCATCGGCGTGCAGAGCTCGTCCGGGTACGCCGAAGGTCGGCCGGTGTCCGGCGGCTGGTGACGGCCCGCCGCGGCGTCACCCGGTGGTGGTCGCGCCTTGAGATCCACCGCAGGTCGCCGGCGGTGGCAGCGCCCGATCAGGCGGGGGAGCGCAGGATGCGGCAACGACCAGAGCGTCGCGCGCGGGTGTAGTGGACCGGTTCGGCGACCCGGCCCGGCCTCAGTCGATGCGTACGATCTTCCCCGCGGCCGTCAGGAACTCCACGGCCACCAGCCCCGGGTCCTCGTTCTCGACCCAGCGGAACTGGGCGCTGTCGAGGGGCACGTCCAAGGGTCCGCCGAGCCAGTCACCGATCGAGTCGACGTCGCCGCACAGCTCGCAGGCGCTGAGCGTCACCACGGCGGGCGCGACGTTGGAGGGGTGCTGCGACGACGGGCTGGTCCATTGCGTGAAGTACGGCAACGACCCGTCCCTGAGCACGTCGGTGATGCCGATCTGCTTCCACGTCAGTACCGCTCCGTCGGGCTTGATCCGTTGGCCTGGTACCGATTCCCTGCCCAGCCGCTGCTCGATCGGTGCGATGTCCTCGACCGAGACGACCCAGGTGAGCCACCCGCCGCCCCGTTCGGCCTGGCGCCGGACGGCCTGCCCGAAAGGTGCCTTCTCAGCCGCCGGGTGGTCCAGCGCAGCGACGACCTCGAGGTAGGTCCCCCCGGTCAGCGGGAGGATGAAGTTCTGGGTGCCGAACGCCGGGTGCCGGCCCCCGTCGACGAACGTGCCACCGAGCTGACATCCCAGCCGCTGCACCGTGTCGGCGAGCTCGGAGTGGGACACGGCATACGAGAGATGATCCAGACGCATGGTTCATAGTGACCCAGGGTTTCCGCGGCCCCGCGACCGGGGTGGGTCAAGCGCCGGCGGCGCGGGATTTCGCTGCTCTCGCACGGCGTTCTGCGACTTCCAGCGCCGCGGCCTCGGCCAGTGTCGGCGCTGTGCCACCGAACCTGGTGGGCAACCACCACCGGTCGTCAGCGCCGGAGGGCTGCTGCGGGTAGCGAGCCACCGCGTCCTCGAGAAGGGCCGCCATCCGGGCGTGCAGCTCGGCGGTGACGGTGTTGACGTCGTCCGTACGTTTCGGGTGCAACGGCTCACCGACCGTGATCAGGACCGCCTTGCCGCGCGAGAAGTCGCGGGGCCGGCCCTTCGTCATCATCCGCTGCGTGCCCCACAGGACCAGGGGGACCAGCGGGACGTCGGCCTCGGCCGCCATCCGGGCGGCACCGTTCTTGAAGCCCTTGAGCTCGAAGCTCTGCGAGATGGTCGCTTCCGGGAAGACGCCGACGACCTCGCCGCGCCGCACCGAATCCAGACCGGCGGCCAGGGATCCTGCCCCTGCCGCGCGATCCACGGGGATGTGCTTCATGCCACGCATCAACGGGCCGGCTATCCGGTGGTCCCACACCGTGTCCTTGGCCATGAACCGGACGTAGCGACCGGCCGGGTTGGCGCCGAGGCCGGCGAAGATGAAGTCCAGGTAGCTGATGTGGTTGCTGGCCAGTACGGCACCACCGGTGGGCGGCACGTTCGCCGCACCGCGGACGTCGATCTTGAGGCCGAGAGCCTTGAACATCGCCTTGGCGGTCACGATGACCGGGACGTAGACGGGCTCTTTCATGGTGCGACCGTATACGGTGCGATCGTGGAGCAGCCGCCTGTCCAGGTCTTCGCGGACGACGCCCGGATCAGGGTGCTGACGGACTACACCGACCACGTCGAGCAGCTCGTGCATGTCTACACCGACGCGGTCGCGGCCTCGGTGCTGGATCGTTCCCCTGCCCCCGATGCCTGGTCGGTCGCGCAGATCGTTCACCACCTCGCCGACTACGAGCTGGTGCACTCCCGGGCGCTGCGCCGGATCCTCGTCGAGGACGTGCCGACACTTGCCGCGTGGGACCAGGATGCGTACGCCGAGACGCTGCAGTACGACGTCCGCCCGCCCGAGGACGCGCTCACCCTGGTGCTGGCGCTGCGGCACCTGGACTCCCGGCTGCTGGCCAGCCTTTCGCCGCAGGCCTGGGTCCGCACGGCGATGACCGCCGCCGGCGTCGAGGTCGACCTCGAAAGCGTGGCGCAGGCGGCGTCCGATCACCTTGCGTCCCATGTGCTGCAAGGGCGACGAGCCGTCATCGGGATGATCTGAGAACTCCCGCCGCGCGTCCACAACCGCTGCGGCACGTGAGTTCTCCACAGCTCTGAAGGGAGCGCGACGGGACCTGGCGGTGCCCTCGGTCACCGTGGGGCCATGCCGACACCCCCTCGCGCCAACGGCGCCGCCGATGCCCGCTCGTCCGCCGCTCCGGACCCCGCCGAGGTGGTGCGGATCAGGGGTCCGGAAGACCTGGCCGTCGCCGTTCCGTACCTCATCGGCTTCCGCCCGGAGCGCAGCGTCGTGGTCGTCGCGACGTCGGGGCCGGGCCGGCAGCGCGTCTGCGTCACGATGCGGGTCGACCTGCCGACGGACCCGATGGCGGACGAGGAGCTCGTCGCCTACGGCGGGTCGATCATCCGGGCGCTGCGGCACGCCGCCGCGGAGCGCGTCAGCGTGCTGGTGTATCCGCCGCTGCCGCCTGGCCCGGACCGGTTCGCACTCGAGCTGCCGAACACCGCCCTGGTCGACGGTCTCCGGGACCAGCTCACTGCGGCGGGGTTCGAGGTCGTGGAGGCGTTGTGCGTCGTCGAGGCCGAGGAGGGCCGGGCCCGGTACTGGTCCTACCTGTGCCGGGACGACGGCTGCTGCCCGCCGCAGGGCAGGCTCACCGAGTCCTCGGCCGCCACGCGGGTCGGCTTCGCGTTCGTCAGCAACGGGCGCTCGGCCCTGCCCACCCGCGCCGACCTGGTCAGGTCCCTGAGTCCGGTGGACTCGACGGACCCCGAGCGTGCCGGGCTGCTGGCGGCCGTGCGCGACCTCGAGCGCGCCACCGCTGCGGCGCTCGGCCCCGACCGACCCGGCGCGGAACGGGCGCTGTGTGCGTGGCGCGCGGACCTGGCCCGGCAGGCGGACGCTGTTCTGACGACGGCCGCTGCCACGGTCCCGGTGGCCGCCCCGGCGGTGGCGCAGCAGGCGCTGCTGCTGGTCGCGCTGAGCCACGTCGGCGTACGTGACCTGGTCCTGGGCGAGGCCGCCCGACGCAGCGAGCTCGTGGAGGTCGTCGACCTGCTGGCGCCGATGGTGCGCCGGGCACCGGCAGGGCACCTGGCCCCGGTCGCGGCGAGCGTCGCGCTGTGCGCGTACCTGCTCGGTGACGGGGCGCTGTCCTGGGTGGCGCTCGACCGGGCGCAGGAGGACGACCCGGGCTACTCCCTCTCCGACCTGCTGGCCCGCTGCCTTGCCAACGGCGTCGGGCCGACGCGGATGCAGGAGGCGATGTGGTGCCTGCCCCCGGTCAGCGAGTGGGACGGCGGCCGGGTCGTGCTCGAGCCTGGGAGGCGGTCCTACAGGGAGGCGACCGACTGACCGAGCAGGGCACCGCGGGCCCACCGGATCCCGAGGTCGCGGGCCTGCGCGAGGGCCGGGGCCGAGTCGACACCGATGCCCATGAGGGTGGCGCCGATCCGGGAAGCGCCCTGCACCAGTGCGGCCGAGCGGTGCGGTGAGGCGAAGTTCACCTGGACGTACGCCGGCCGGATCCACTCCATGAGCTCCAGTGCCGAACGCTCGGCGGGGGTGCCGCCCAGGTCCGCGTAGACGAACTGCCAGCCCCACTCACGCATCTGGTCCACCGCCACGCGGAGCCGACGCTCATCGACGAACGAGTCCTCGTGAAGCTCCGCACAGACCGCCAGCGCCCGGCGGCCACGCAGGAACGACACGGCCAGTCGTGGCGGGCACGGGGCCCCGAACGTCTCCGGCTCAGGGGTCAGGTGCAGCTCGCCCTGCAGGCTGGCCTGGGTGGCCAGGTCGAACGTGTGGCACCGGAAGGACCAGTCCAGTCGCTCCACGAGACCCAGTCGCCTTGCCTCGTCCAGCAACGCCAGCGTGTCGGCCACGGCGGTTCCGGGGCGGCCCCGGCCGGTGGCCTTCCACCCGAGCAGCGGGGCACGGGTCAGGACGGTGTCGAGATCGTCGATCCGGCGGATCGGGGTGAAGTCCGGCCCCAGCTGTTCGGGGTGGGAGATCAGGTCCTCGACCAAGGTCCTGGTGTGACGGGTCCGCTCCAGCGCATCGGTCAAGGACGTGCTGGAAGAAAGTGCGAGGCTGCTCACAAGACACGGATCGACTGTGGCAGGCGATGACTTGAGCCGGTGTCCCCCTTGCGGGGGTGCCGCTGGACTAGGTTCTGGCCGACCGTACGCTGACGATCTCGCGAGGAGCCACCCATGTCCGATACCCCGATCCTGGTCGGATACGTGGAGTCCCCCGAGGGGCAGGCCGCACTCGACGCCGCCGTCGCGGAGGCAACTCTTCGATCCGCCCCGCTGCTGGTTGTGACCTCCCACCGCGGTGGCTCAGCCCTTGGCAGCGCGCAGGCGCGCGAGCTCGACGACCGGCTGAACGTCGTCCGTCAGCTGCTCGAGGGAAGCGGGCTGAGCTTCGACGTGCGTGCGCTGGTACGCGGCAAGGAGGTCGCGGAGGACCTGGTCGACGTCGCGACGGAGACCGGGGCCAGGCTCATCGTGATCGGACTACGCAAGCGCAGCCCGGTCGGCAAGCTGATCTTGGGCAGCAACTCCCAGCAGATCCTGCTCGACGCGCCCTGCCCCGTTCTGGCGGTCAAGGCCCCCTGAGCGCACCGGCCCGGCCCGGTGCGAACTGTCGTAACGCGCTCCTCGCGCGTGGTTGCCCGGCTGCGGTCGGGGGAATGCCTGGGGCGTGTCAGAATGTTCTGTCGCTGCGCCCCCTTGCGCACCGCCTCCCCTGGCACGCCCACGGGACGACGCACCAATGACATCGTTCGACCGAGAGGTTGTGTTCGTGCCGTCCAAGCCGACCAAGACCGCCGCCCCCGCCGCGAAGAAGATCGCCGTGGTCCCTGCCAAGGCGGCCGTGAAGAAGACGGCGGCCAAGTCCGCGACTCCCGCACCCAAGGTGGCCGCAGCCAAGAAGGTGCCAGCCAAGACGGCGGCGAAGAGCGTGGCCAAGGCGCCGGCGCCGAAGAAGGCGTCGGCGACCCCGGTCAAGAAGGCGGTGAACGGCGTCAAGGCCGCGGGCAAGGCCGCCGCGCCCAAGAAAGGCAAGGCCACTGCAGCCACGCTCGAGGTCGAGACGTCCACCACGGTCGAGACGATCGTGGTGGCCGACTCCGGCGAGGCGATCGACCTGTCCGAGGCCGCGACCTTGGAGACCAAGCTCGAGGCGGACCTGGCTGTCGACCTGGCCGACGCCGCGGTGGCGGTCACCGTCGCCAAGGACGACGGGTCTGCGGAGGGCTCGGACGAGGCGGGCAAGGATGGCGCCGCCGGTGACGGGGAGAGCAAGGACGGCGAGGCGAAGGAGGAGGACGAGTCCTTCACGATCTCCGACGTCGACGAGACCGACGAGCCGGTCCAGCAGGTCACCGTCGCGGGGGCGACCGCGGACCCGGTCAAGGACTACCTCAAGCAGATCGGGAAGGTGCCTCTGCTCAACGCCGAGCAGGAGGTCGAGCTGGCCAAGCGCATCGAGGCCGGGCTGTTCGCCGAGGAGAAGCTCAACGGCGGCGTCAAGATGGACAAGCTCACCCGCGGCGACTTCGAGTGGATCGCCGAGGACGGCCGACGCGCCAAGAACCATCTGCTCGAGGCCAACTTGCGCCTGGTGGTCTCCCTCGCCAAGCGCTACACCGGGCGCGGCATGCTGTTCCTGGACCTGATCCAGGAAGGCAACCTCGGCCTGATCCGGGCGGTCGAGAAGTTCGACTACACCAAGGGCTACAAGTTCTCCACGTACGCGACCTGGTGGATCCGGCAGGCGATCACCCGGGCGATGGCCGACCAGGCTCGTACCATCCGCATCCCCGTGCACATGGTCGAGGTGATCAACAAGCTCGCGCGGGTGCAGCGCCAGATGCTGCAGGACCTGGGTCGCGAGCCCACCCCGGAGGAGCTGGCCAAGGAGCTGGACATGACCCCCGAGAAGGTGGTCGAGGTCCAGAAGTACGGCCGCGAGCCGATATCGCTGCACACCCCGCTCGGTGAGGACGGCGACAGCGAGTTCGGCGACCTGATCGAGGACTCCGAGGCGATCGTGCCGGCCGATGCCGTGTCGTTCACGCTGCTGCAGGAGCAGCTCGACTCGGTGCTCGACACGCTCTCCGAGCGTGAGGCCGGCGTCGTCAAGATGCGTTTCGGGCTTACCGACGGCCAGCCCAAGACCCTTGACGAGATCGGGAAGGTCTACGGGGTGACGCGGGAGCGGATCCGTCAGATCGAGTCCAAGACGATGAGCAAGCTGCGCCACCCCTCCCGCTCGCAGGTCCTGCGCGACTACCTCGACTGAGGTCGCGCACCGCCGGTCATCCGGATGCGCAGAACCCCCGGACCGGTGGTCCGGGGGTTCTGTTGCGTAGTGCTCGGGGGTCAGTCCTCGACGATGGCGGTGGTCGTGGCCAGCCGGTCGGTCTCGTCCTGGATCCGCAGCGCGAGCGGGCGCAGCCGGTCCTCGTGCTCGCGGAAGTGGTGCCCGCAGAAGAGCAGGTCGCCGCCGGCGGAGAGCGTTACGCGTACGTAGGCCTGGGCGCTGCATCGGTCGCAGCGGTCCGTAGCGAGCAGTGCCTGCTCAGGTGCCAGTGTCGGGGTCATGACCCACCTCCGCGCTTCGTCGGGCCCGCGGGCCCGTGCTGTCCGTCGCCGCCAGGTGCTGCGGCTGCGGTCCTACCGTTGACGACAAGACTTGCTGAGCGGTTCCGTGATCACTCATCGGCACCATCTTCGGTCTCGATGAGCATCGTCGCACTGTGCAACGCCGGGAACGTTGCCGGTTGTGCCCGGTTCGCCCCTGGCGTAAGCCGATCGTGACCCTCTTCACACGTTCGAGACCATCACCCCACGTCTTCGGCGTGTCGCGGATCCCTCGTCCGGTCCGGGTCGTGCGCCCTGTGTCGCTGCGATGGACCCGACCGACCGACGCCCGGATGAGTGGCGCCCTGCCCGGAGCCCGGGGTGTCGGCGCGCCACGGGCGGGGTTGTCGGCGGCGCCTACTAGCCTGGGTTGGTCCTGACCCGCCCACCCTGGGAGCCCGACCACGTGAGCGCGCTGTCCGCTGAGAAGGCCCCCCGCACTCCTGCCGCGTCCGGCTACTCCGCCAAGCACCTGTCGGTGCTGGAGGGGCTGGACGCGGTACGCAAGCGCCCCGGCATGTACATCGGCTCGACCGACGGCCGCGGCCTGATGCACTGCCTCTGGGAGATCATCGACAACTCCGTCGACGAGGCGTTGGCAGGGCACGCGAAGCTCATCGAGGTGGTCCTGCACGCCGACGGCTCGGTCGAGGTGCGCGACGACGGCCGCGGGATCCCGGTGGACGTGGAGCCCAAGACGCGCCTGACCGGGGTCGAGGTCGTCATGACCCGGCTGCACGCCGGGGGGAAGTTCGGTGGCGGCTCGTACACCGCGTCCGGCGGCTTGCACGGTGTCGGGGCCTCCGTGGTCAACGCGCTGTCCGAGCGGCTGGACGTCGAGGTGGACCGCGACAGCAAGATCCACACGATGTCGTTCAAGCGCGGGGTGCCCGGCATCTTCGACGGCGACGGTCCGGATGCCTCGTTCGGCAAGAAGAGCGGGCTCGTCGTCTCGGGCCGGGCCAAGCGCGGCGTCACCGGGACGCGGGTGCGTTACTGGGCCGACCGCCAGATCTTCGTCAAGGACGCGGCGTTCGACGTCGAGGCGCTGCACCGGCGAGCCCGACAGACCGCGTTTCTGGTTCCCGGCCTGACGATCGTGCTGCGCGACCAGCGCGAGCTGCCCGGCGCGGACGGGTCCGCGACGGCACCGACCGAGCAGAGCTACTGCTTCAAGGGCGGGATCACCGAGTTCGCGGAGCACCTGGCCACGGACGAGGCCGTGACGGGGGTGCTGCGGTTGCAGGGCAGCGGGCACTTCCACGAGACCGTCCCGGTGCTGGACGGCAAGGGCCACATGACCTCGCAGGAGGTCGAGCGCGAGCTCGGAGTCGATGTCGCGCTGCGGTGGGGGACCGGCTACGACACGGACCTGCGCTCGTTCGTGAACATCATCGCGACGCCGAAGGGCGGCACGCACGTCGCCGGCTTCGAGCGGGCCCTGACCAAGGTCGTCAACGAGGCGCTGCGAGCGGCGAAGGTCCTGCGTACGAGCGAGGACAACGTGCTCAAGGACGACGTCACCGAGGGCATGGTCGCGATCGTGACCGTCCGACTGGCCGAGCCGCAGTTCGAGGGCCAGACCAAGGAGGTCCTCGGCACCCCGGCCGCGACCCGCATCGTGGCCAACGTGGTGACCAAGGCGCTGGCCGCCTGGTTCGCGGCGCCGCCGCGCGGGGACAAGATGTTGGCCCGGGCGCTGCTGGACAAGATCGCCGGCGCGGCTCGTACCAGGATCGCGGCGCGGACCCATCGCGACGTCCAGCGGCGCAAGAACGCGTTGGAGACCTCGGCCCTGCCCGCGAAGCTGGCGGACTGCCGCAGCGACGACGTCGAGCGCAGCGAGCTGTTCATCGTGGAGGGCGACAGCGCCCTGGGCACCGCGAAGCTTGCCCGCAGCTCGGAGTTCCAGGCGCTGCTGCCGATCCGCGGCAAGATCCTCAATACCCAGAAGGCCTCGATCACCGACATGCTCAAGAACGTCGAGTGCTCGGCGATCATCCAGGTGATCGGTGCCGGGTCGGGCCGTACCTTCGATGTCGACCAGGTGCGCTACGGCAAGATCATCGTGATGTCTGACGCGGATGTCGACGGTGCGCACATCCGTACGCTGCTGCTCACGCTGGTGCACCGCTACATGCAGCCGCTGCTGGACGCCGGCCGGGTCTACGCCGCCGTCCCGCCGCTGCACCGCTTCGAGATCATCAACGGTGGCAGCAAGAAGAACGACGTCGTCTACACCTACTCCGAGGAGGAGTTCCGGTCACTGTCGGCGTCCTTGGCCCGCGACGGGCGCCGGGTGAAGGACCCCGTCCAGCGGTACAAAGGCCTCGGCGAGATGGATGCCGACCAGCTGCGCGAGACCACGATGGACCCGGCAACCCGCACGCTGCGACGGATCACCGTCGGCGAGGTGGAGCAGGCCCGGGGGGTGTTCGAGATGCTCATGGGCTCGGACGTGGCGCCCCGCAAGGAGTTCATCACAGCCGGCGCCGCCAGCCTGGACCGCTCCCGCATCGACGCCTGATCCCTGGCGAGTCGTCGTGGGAGACCGAGCCAGCTGGGGAGGTCGACGACACAGTCCAGAGCAGCCACGGCTCGTTGATCATGGGTTGGAGTGCACTTTTCGAACCGGAACCGCACGCAAGTCCATGATCAACGAAGGGAAACGCACTCGGGCCCATGATCAGCCCGATTCCACAACCACAACCTGCGTGATCGTCACCAGAACGCGACCCAACAGGAACGGCGACACGGCACCCCATGGTGTGGGACGCAGGAGCCCAGGACCGAACGCTATCGCCACATATGGGCGGGCGAGTTCGATCAAGTGGACTGCCGCTCGTCGCTGTCCGTCGTGAACGCCGTGCCGACTTCCCGACCCAACCACAGGGTGAACGGGCGTTCGTTGAAGCCTTCGCCCGGCGGCGCGTCCGGGAACGTCACGACTGCGTCGGCCTCGGTCCCTGCAGTCAAGACCTCGACCTCGTCGCTCTGGACGATGGCGACGACGCTCGAGCCTGCGAGTGCCCCGTCGTCGAACTTGAAGACGATGCTCTGAGTTGGAAGGGCCAGCGAGTGCGTCAGCCCGCCTGAGCTTTCCGGGTGCATGACCACCCGAACCCGGCACCTCACCACTCGTAGCCGACCGTCCCCTGTCACGTCTCGAAGCATGCCGTACAGCCCTACGCCCGTTGTAGGTTCGACACCCAAGAGGGCGAGTCCTAACACTTCGGGGCGTGCCGGTCTAGAGACAGCCGCCACCCGGAAGATCGGCAGTGGTTGTCGAGCCAGCGTGAACTGTGATTTGACGCGCGGGCCAAGACCCCGCCTTCACGAGGTAGGTCCCCGCGGGTAGCGACAGCCGATACGAGTGACGGACGTCGGTTGCGGGCACTCTGACGGAGGCGACGACCCTGCCCTCTCGTTCGGCCGTAACCCGCAGGATCGGCGTCAGGTTCATGTTCGGCCCTGGGCCGTAGCAGAGCGGCACGCTGCCGCTGAGCACCCCGGACGAGACGATGGGCGAGCCGTGACGGTCAACGCTCGCTCCGGTGCAGCCCGCCAGGACGAAGGACGGCAGCGCTACCCCAACGGCGATGGTTCGGCGCATGGATCCTCCCTGTTGGGTCATAACCCTAGACGCGATCGCAGCATGCGAGGTTCCACTCCCGCACCAATCAAGATCCGCACATAGCCGGATATTGGGCGGGCACGCTCGGAAGTATCCGAACGGCTGGGATGACTAGAACTAGCCAGGTTCCATGGCGATCGTCGGGTCTGCGTCTATCCAGCGCATTGCGTGCACCTTCGGCGGTGAGGCGACATTCGGACCACTCGCGATGCTCCGAGGCCAAAACGGCTCACGTGAGCCGTTGGGCAGGGCGGCCGGCCGGTCCAGCGGGGCAGGCTGCTGGCAGCAACGGGTCGGCCTCGTACGCCGCGAAACCTGGTCCGTATCATCCGGTCGCATGGTGGCTGACATGAACAGGGAGCTTCGGGTCGCGGTCGTGGGTGCGGGCCCGTCCGGGCTGTATGCGGTCGATGCGCTGGCGGGACAGTCCGAGGTGCCAGTGAGCGTGGACGTGCTGGACCGGATACCCGTCCCGTTCGGGTTGGTGCGGTACGGCGTGGCCCCGGACCACCTGTCGCTGCGAGGCGTCCGGGACACCCTCGAGAAGGTGTTCGCCCACGCCGGGGTCCGGTTCCTGGGCGGGGTGGAGGTCGGCGGCAGCGTCACGCTGGAGGACCTGCGCTCCTGCTACGACGCCGTGGTGCTGACGTACGGCGCCTCCAGCGACCGCCACCTGGACATCCCCGGGGACGACCTGGGCGGCAGCATCGCGGCCACCGACCTCGTCAACTGGTACTGCGGGCACCCGGATGCGCCCCGCGAGCAGGTCGAGGCCGCGCTGGCCGGGGTCCGCGACGTGGTGGTCGTCGGCGTCGGCAACGTCGCGGTCGACGTGACGCGGGTCCTGGCCAAGACCGCGGTCGAGCTCGAACACACGGACATGCCCCAGCACGTGCTCGACGTGCTGGCCAAGAGCTCGGTGTCAGACGTGCACGTCCTGGGTCGTCGCGGGCCGGTGCAGGCGAGCTGGACCACCAAAGAGCTCCGTGAGCTCGGGGAGCTCGTCGATGCCGACGTGGTCGTGGCCGCGGCCGAGGTCGACGTACCCCCGCCCGCCGACCGGCACGCGGCCAAGAATCTCGAGGTGCTGCAGGGGTTTGCGGCGCGTACACCCACTGGCCGGGGACGGCGTGTGCATCTGCACTTCTGCGCCCGCCCGGTGGCTCTGACCGGCGGGGACCGTGTCGAGTCCGTCGTTGTGGAACGTACCGAGCTGGCCGACGACGGCTCCGCGAGCGGCACCGGAGTGACGTGGGACCTGCCGGCACAGCTGGTGGTCCGCAGCGTCGGCTACCGCGGGCTGGGCCTGGCCGGGCTGCCGTTCGACGGCGCTCGCCACGTCGTGCCCAGCGAGGAGGGGCGCGTGCTCGACGACGGCGTCCCGCTGCCGGGCGTCTACGTCGCGGGTTGGATCAAGCGCGGTCCCACCGGGATCATCGGCACGAACAAGAAGGATGCAGCGCAGACCGTTGCGTCCCTGCTCGACGACGCCCGGGCAGGCAGTCTGCCGGAGCCGTCGCATCCCGGTGCCGAAGCGATCGATGAGCTGCTGGCCGACCGAGGGGTGAAGGTCGTGCCGTTCGCCGGCTGGCGAGCGGTGGACGCCGCGGAGCGTGCCCTCGGAGCCACTAGGGGGCGGGACCGGACCACCATCCACGACCGTGCGGCGCTGTTCGAGGCCGCCGAGGAGCGGTAGCTCCCGGGCGCTGTCAGGTGGCCAGCGAGCCCTCGGCGGGCGCGAAGACGACGAGCACCGTGAGGTCCGCCGTCACGTCGTGGAACCGGTGGACCTCGTGCGCGGCAACGAACAGAGTGCTGCCGGCTTTGACGTCCACGCTCTCACCGCCGGAGGTGAACCGGGCCTGCCCGGCCACGACGTAGTAGATCTCGTCCTCGGAGTGCGGCTCCTGGTCGTCCGTACCACCGACGCGGATGCAGTACGTCCCGACCGACAGGTGGTCCGAACGCAGGTGCTCCACCCAGCTGTTGTCCGCACCTGGCTCGGTCCGGTACGCCGCTGCATCGCTCAAGATCTCCATGGGTCGCGAGCCTAGCGCCGGCCGGTCACAGGTCACGCACTACCAGCCGGCCGGTGGCGACGTCGTACACGGCACCGGCCACGACCAGACCCTGGGGCAGCAGGGGATAGCTGCGGATCCGGATGAGGTCGTGGGCCAGCGCCGCATCCTGGTCGATGGAGGTGCGGAACTCCAACGACCGGGTGTCGACCCCGTGCGAGGCGAGGATCGCCGCGTGGATCTCGGGCTCGGTCGCGCTGGCCATCTTGCAGTTCGTGTGCGGCATGACCAGCACGCGGTCCACGCCCAGCAGGTACGCGGCCAGGACCAGTGTGCGCAGGACGTCCTCGGTGACCCGCGCGCCGGCGTTGCGCAGGATCTTCACGTCGCCCTTGCCCATGCCCACGATCGCGAGCGGGTCCAGTCGGCTGTCCATGCAGGTGAGGATCGCAAGCCCCTGGGCGGCCACTCCGGTCAGCCCGGTGCCGTCGAAACCGGTGGCGTACGCCTGGTTGCCGCGAAGGACGTCGGCGAAGGCCGCTGCCGGGAAGCTCTGCTCAGTCATGCTCGGGACGTTACCGTCAACCGCTCGGTGCGACTGCGGGCGTGGGCAGCACCGCCTGGACGGCTGCGGCGATGGCGAGCTCTCCGGCGGCCGTGGGGTGGAACGGGTTGGGATCGTTCAGGCCCTGCACCCATGGCTGAGCGCTGCACAGCTCGTGGCCGTCGAAGCGCGGTTCGGACACCAGATCGCCGAAGGCCTCGGCGCCGGAACGCAGGACGGCGTTGAGCTCGTCGCGGTGGGCCTCCAGCGGGTTGATCTTGTTGACGATCTTCTCGGCCTGGTTGTTGCGTCCCGGGTCGGAGGCGAAGCCGTATCCCGGTGGACCACCGGCAGCCGCTTGCGGATCACGCAGGGCCGGGCAGTCGAAGGTGTCCCCGAACGGGTCGTAGTAGAGGTTCACGACCACCGTCGGATGGCTCGCCAGGGTGGCGAGCTGTTGCAGCAGCTGGGAGTACTGGATCTTGAAGGCGTCGAGGTAGCTCTGGAAGAGCTGGTCGGTGGCCTGGTCGTTGCAGGTGGTCATGCCGTAGCAGTAGCTCAGCGAGTCGGTCCAGTCGACGTCGTTCGCCCCGATGCTCACCACCACGACGGAGACCGAGCTGATCGACTTCAGGACGCCGACCTGTGGCGGCAGGGTCATCCCGCCGGCGGACTGCGGACCGAGCAGTCCGGCGGCGATCGTCGCGCCGCTGCACGCCAGGTTCAGCGCGCGGTAGCTGTTCGTCAGCTGCAGCACGAGGGCGTACGCGTCCGAGGAGCGCTCGCACGCGCTGTCGGCCCGTGTCGGGTCCTGCAGCGGCGCGTTGCCCACTGCAGCGGCTGTGGAGTCGCCGATGACCACCAGGTCGACGTCCTTGACCGGCGGACCAACCGGGGCCGGGGCCGGCACCAGGTTCGCCGATCCGACGACGTCGGCGAGCGTCTGGATCCCGGCGAGCTGTTGACCGGCGCTGACGACGGTCAGCGCTGTACAGGCAGCGGCCAGCACGACCGAGACAGCCACGCTCAGTGCCAGGAAGCGCAACCTTCGGCGCCGGGGCGCCTCGAGCGGCCGGCCGGGGATGAGGGCTGCGACGCCGAGGGCCAACAGGTAGAGCAGCGCCCCCGCCAGCCCCGCCACGCCGATGAGCCGTACGAAGAACGTCGTCCAGCCGCGGGTCAGTGCCGCGCCGACCTGCTCGGCGCCGGTCTGCACGACCCGCTGCCCGTCGTGCGTGCTGGACTGGATGAACTGGGACGCCTGGTCGTTGCGGTTGAACCGCTTCCAGACGATGAGCGGGCGGACCGGACCGTTGAAGTGCTGGACGGTCTGGACGCTGCCCTCGCCGAACAGGTCCGCCTCACCCGGCCCGGACAGGCTCAGCGACGGCGGGACGGCACTGACCTGCACCGTCTGGCCGAATGTCGAGACGCTGACCGGGGGCGTCAGTGCCAGGGCGACGATCAGGGCGCTCACGCCCAGCACCAGCAGCGTCAGGGCAGGCCCGACGCGTCGGAGCAGGTTCGGTCGTAGGAAGTGCACCCCTCGATGATCCCTCGCCGCCCACCCGCGCCACGGCCCGGGTTCACCGGCGTTTGATCGTTCCGCACGGGCGACGCGACGCGACGCGAGGCGAGGGGAGCGGCGGCGGTAGCGGTGCGGTCAGCGCCAGGGGTGTGTGGGGACGGGGTCGGCGGCTACCCAGGAGCGGCCGGGGACCGGCGCCTTGCCGCAGGACTCCGCGCGCGGGGTTGGGTCCAGGACCCGCTGCACCGTGACGTTCCAGGCCCGGCCGTCCTCGTGGCGTACGACAAGGGTCACGGCATCGAGCCCGTCGCCGTCCCAGCGCAGCGGTGCGTTCGTGAGCTTGCCCACCGGGGATGAGCGCAGGACGTCGATGGCATCGGCGACCTGGACGTCCTGGGTACGCCGGACCATGAGGTCTGCGGCCTGCGCGGGCCGTGCCAGCGCGGTGAGCCCGCGCGCACCCTCGATGGACAGGCGGCGGTGCCGGGCCTGGTCCAGCGCCAGGCGGGCGGTCCGGGCGGTCAGGCGCCCGTACGACATGCCGGTGGGCAGCAGCAGCGCAGTGGGGGAGAACCTGTGCCCGCCCAGATGGCTGACCTCGATGACCTGGCCGGCGTAGGCCGGATCCTGCGCCAGCTCGGCCGCCAACGGTCTGCCGTTCAGGGCGCAGCAGACATCGCGGGACCCGTTGGTGCACACCAATAACAGCGGCTCGTCGGTGCGCCTGCCCCACGGCGGGAGCTCACCGCGCCCGGCGCGCGCCATCACCTCCGGCAGGTCGGCCGTGACGAGCTCGGACAGGTCAGCGACCGTCCCGGTGCGCATCCGGACCCCGCCCGGTGCCACGTGGGCGACCCAGAACCGGTGCGACCCGGGGTGGTGGTGGTCGGCGTGGGGCCCGACCGGGCGGGCCAGCAGGACCGTGACCGAGGACTTGTCGGTGGCCGCCGCGAACGCGTCGCCGATCTCCTTCGGTAGATGGGACTGGTGCAGTGCCTTGAAGCCGAACGGTCCCGGCTGCTCCAGCACCACCCAGGTGCGCGCCAGCGGGGCCGACCCGGCCAGGGGCTCAGCGAGCTGCTCGGACAGGACCGAACACTGCTGCGTCGGGTCGATCACGGGGTCGGCTCGTCGGGGGACACCGTGGTCGGCGCGACGCCTCCGGGCACGACCGGCCCGGCAACTGCCGCCACCGGCTTGGAGGTCGGCAGCCCGGACCCGTCTCGTCGCTCGTCGACCGGGGGTAGGGGAGCCGGCGCGCCGCTGGGGGTGGCCGCCCGCGCCGGCCCGGGGCCGGCCCACGCCAGGACGAGCTCGTCCTCGCCCTTGAGGAATCGCTGGCACCGTACGCCCCCGGTGGCGCGCCCCTTGGCCGGGTAGCTGCGGTACGGCGTGACCTTCACGGCGCTCCCAGAGACGCCGGGCAGGGCGCCGGAGGACGACGCCGCTGTCACGACGACGGCGTCGCGGTCCGGGTCCACGGCTCCGAAGAAGATGGCGCGCGCACCGGTAGCGAGCCGGATGCCCGCGACACCGCCGCCGGCCCTGCCCTGCGGTCGCACGTCGGATGCGTTGAAGCGCAACAGCTGTGCGTCGGCGGTGATGAAGACGAGGTCCTCCGAGCCGGTGACGAGCTCGCCAGCTCCGACGACGCTGTCATCGGCGTCGAGGCGTACGACGGTCCAGCTCTCCTGCGTCGCCGGCACGTCCGGGGCGACCCGCTTCACGACACCGGCCGCGGTGCCCAGAGCCAGCCCAGGTCCGTCCCCGGACAGTGAGGCCAACGCCACCACCGTCTCCCCGGCCAGCAGGTCCGTGATGGCGGTGAGCGGTACGCCGCCGGCAAGGACCGGCGCCCCGTTCGTGCTGGGCAGCATCGGCAGCTCGAGCACGTCGAGCCGGACCATCCTCCCGGTGGAGGTCAGCAGCCCCACCTGCCCGCGCACCCGGGCATGGACGGCACTGACGACAAGGTCGTGCTGCGCGCGCTCGCCGGCGCCCGGCGCCCCGGCCTCGCTGCTGCGGGCCAGCAGGCCGGTGCTGGACAGCATGACCACGCACGGCTCGTCGGCGACCTCCAGCGGCACCGCGTCCTGGTTCACCGCGCCGGAGGACTCCAGCAGCACGGTGCGCCGCGGGGTGCCGTGTTCCTTGGCCACCGCTGCGAGCTCGTCGGACACGACGGCTCGCAGCCGGGTCTCGTCCTCGAGGATCTCGGTGAGGTCGGCGATCCGGGCGGTGAGCTCCTCGCGCTCGGTCTCGAGCTCGATCCGGCTGAACTTCGTCAGCCGCCGCAACGGCATCTCCAGGATGTAGTCGGTCTGCACGACGGTGAGGTCGAAAACCGTCATCAGCCGTTCGCGGGCCGCTGCGGTGTCGTCGCTGGAGCGGATCACGGCGATCACCTCGTCGATGTCCACGATCGCCACGAGCAGGCCGTCGACCAGGTGGAGCCGTTCCTCGGCGCGCCGCTTGCGGTACGCGGACCTCCTGCGCACGACGTCGAGGCGGTGGTCCAGGAACACCTGCAGCATGTCGCGCAGGCCGAGGGTTCGTGGCTGGCCGTCCACCAACGCGACGGCGTTGATCGCGAACGAGTCCTCCATCGGGGTCTGGGCGTACAGCTGCTCCAGCACCGCCTCGGGGTTGAACCCGGTCTTGACGTCGATCACCAGGCGCAGCCCGGACTCCAGGTCGGTGAGCTCGACCACGTCGGCGATGCCGGTGAGGCGTTTGGCGTCCACCGCCTCCTTGATCTTGCTGATGACCTTCTCCGGCCCCACGCCGGGCGGCAGCTCGGTGACCACGATGCTGGCGCGCCGGGTGCCGGTCTGCTCCAGGTGGGTGGTGGCCCGGACCCGGAACGTGCCGCGCCCGGTCTCGTACGCCTCCCGGATCCCGTCCAGGCCGATGATGCGCCCGCCGCCGGCCAGGTCGGGTCCGGGCACGTATCGCATCAGTGCCGCCGTCGTGGCGCTCGGGTGCCCGAGCAGGTGACGTACGGCGGCGATGACCTCCCCGAGGTTGTGCGGGGCGAGGTTCGTGGCCATGCCGACCGCGATGCCGGCGGCACCGTTGACGAGCAGGTTGGGGATGGCGGCGGGCAGCACCTCCGGTTCGGTCTCCCGGCCGTCGTAGTTCGCGCCGAGGTCCACCACGTCCTCGTCCAGGCCGGCTGTCATCGCCATGGCCGCCGGTGCCAGCCGGCACTCGGTGTAGCGCATCGCTGCGGGGCCGTTGTCCAGGGACCCGAAGTTGCCGTGGCCGTCGACCATCGGCAGGCGCAGCACGAACGGCTGCGCCATGCGCACCAGCGCGTCGTAGATCGACCCGTCGCCGTGCGGGTGCAGCTTGCCCATGACCTCGCCGACGACGCGCGCGCTCTTGACGTGGCCGCGGTCCGGGCGCAGGCCCATCTGGGCCATCTGGAACAGGATCCGGCGCTGCACCGGCTTCAGGCCGTCGCGGGCATCGGGCAGGGCGCGGGAGTAGATGACCGAGTACGCGTACTCCAGGTACGAGCCCTTCATCTCGTCCGAGACGTCGACCTCGATGATCTTCTCGGGGATCCCGGACGGGGGCGTGGGGGTACGGCGGGCCATGAGGGGGAGGGAGCTCCTGCGGAGGGGGACCGGTCAGGCGACAGTCTGGCAGGCCCGCCCCCGGCTCACCGCAGCGTGGGTACCGAGGTGTCGCGGGTCAGCGCCGCCATGAGCAGCGCGATGAGTCCGAGGGCGATCGCGGCGTACGCGCCCACCTTGATGTTGGGCACCGTGACCGCGGCGGCCGACGAGGAGGCCGCGTTGGACAGCACCCACGTGACAGCGGTCGCTGCTCCGATCAGCGCGCCCACGATCACGGTGGCGCGCGATCCGATGATGCCGCCGAACGCGATCAGCGCCCCGGCGATCCAGACCGTCAGGGCCACCGTGGTGTACCAGGCGGGGGCGGCGTCCACCGAGTGGCCCGGATCCCAGAGCGTGCGGAAGGGGATCGCGAGTGCAGTGTTCGCGCCGGCCCAGGACAGCCACGCGCAGGCGGCCAGTGCGGCGCCGATGAGCACCGCGACGGTACGAGCGACGGAAGTCATGCGGGCAGTGTGGCACCGGTGATCATCCGCAGCGTCGGCCGAACGGTGGAGCGGCGCTCAGTGGATCGGAGCGTCCCTGGTCAAGGTGGCGGTGTCTGCGATCACGTTCCGTGCACTGGGCCGTTCGGGGCGGGCTCCGGTGCGCGACACCGCCAGGGCGGCCGTCCTGACGCCGTCCCGCAACGCTGCCGCGGCCCCGCTGCCATCGAGGTAGGTCGGCAGGAAGCCAGCCGCGAAGGCGTCACCGGCACCGGTCGTGTCCACCACGGGGACCGACAGCGCCGGCGTCGTCACAGACCGGCCATCACGGCTCCAGCTCGCCCCAACGCTGCCGAGCTTGACGACGACGTCGGCGCCGAGTGTGTCCAGGGCGCTGCCCTCGGGCAGTCCCACCGAGAGCGCCTGCGCCTCGTCCCCGTTGGCCAGCAGCAGGTCCACGTCGACGAGCCAGGAGAGCATCCGTGCCGCACCCACGTCGGCGATGGGTCCGGCCGACGCCGCGTCAACGCTCGTGGTCATCCCGTGCTCGTGCGCCCGGCGCAGCGCGACGAGCGTGGCGGCACGTGAGCCCGGGCGCAGCAGCGAGTAGCCCGAGACGTGCAGGTGGTCCCCGGCGACGAACAGGTCCGGTGCGAGGTCCGTCACCGTCAGCGTCTGGTTCGCTCCGACGTCGGGGATCATCGTGCGCTCGCGGTCGGGGCCTACGAGGACCACGCAGATCCCGGTCGCTCGGACGGGGTCCACGCGCACCCGGGCGTCGACCCCCATGTCCTCCAGCAGGCCCCGGGCCGCAACGCCGAACGGGTCGGCGCCGACCGTACCCACGAAGCTCACCGGATGACCGAGGTACGCCAGCCAGCACGCGGTGTTGGCACCGGACCCGCCGCCCGAGGTGCTGACATGCCCGTCGGTGTCGGTGCCGATCCGTGGTGCCACGTCGGTGCGGGCGACGACGTCGGCCATCACGTCACCGATGACGACGATGTGCCGGATATTGCCTGCGTCCGGCACGGTTCTCAGCGGTCCGCCGCGAACGAGCCTGCGATTTGTGCGGCCAGCCAGGCGTTGTGCAGCACCAGTCGCACGTTGGCCGTCAGTGAGGCGCCCTCGGTCTGCTCGTGGAACCAGGCGAGCAGGAACGGGGTCACGTCCTTGCCGCGCACGTGCTGGTCGGTCGCGGCCTGCAGACCGTCGGCCAAGGTGCGGTCGTGCAGGGCTCGGTCGAGCTCCTCGTGCGCCGGCAGCGGCTGCGCCACGACGATCCCCCCGGTCAGCCCGAGGTTGTCACGAGCCCGCATGACTGCGGCGACGTCATCGGCGCTTTCGACGGTCCAGGGGACCGGCTCGCCGGAGTCGGCAAGGTAGAACCCGGGAAAGCGGTCGGTCCGATAGCCCAGGACCGGAATGTTGAGCGACTCCAACCGTTCCAGCGTCGCCGGCACGTCCAGGATGGACTTCACGCCGGCGCACACCAGCGTGATCGGTGTCTGTGCGAGGGTCGTGAGGTCGGCGGACTCGTCCCACGTCTCACGGGCCTCGCGGTGGACGCCCCCGAGCCCGCCGGTGGCGAACACGCGGATCCCGGCCAGCGCCGCCAGGTGGGACGTCGCCGCCACCGTCGTCGCGCCGTGCCCGTCGCGCGCCATCACGACGCCCAGGTCACGCACGCTCACCTTCACCACGTCGTCGCTGGTGGCGATGACCGACAGCGCCTCGTCGTCCAGGCCGACCAGGGCCGTACCCGCGACGACGGCGACCGTGGCCGGGACAGCACCGGCGTCGCGTACCGCCTGCTCGATCTCGCGCGCGATCCGCAGGTTGTCCGGTCTGGGCAGGCCGTGACTGATGATCGTGGACTCAAGTGCGACGACAGGTCGCCCGGCCGCGAGTGCGTCGCGCACCTCGGGGGATGTCCGCACGGTGTCGGGCGTCTGCTCGGTCATCTGGTCACCGTACGACAGCGGCCGGCTTTCGACGCGTCTGCCGGTGGCGGCTCACTACGGTGGGAGGGTGCTGGAGGCCGACGGCGAAGGGGCGGGCGAGGCCCGTTACCCCAGCGAGTGGGCCGCCGACGTGGTTCTCAGCGACGGGCGACCGGTCCACGTCCGCGCAATCCGCCCCGATGACGCATCCGAGCTGGTCCGGTTCCACGAGTCCTTGTCGGCGGACACTGTCTACTACCGCTTCTTCGCCCCCTACCCGGAGCTGTCACAGCGCGACGTGCGTCGGTTCACGACCGTCGACCACGTCGACCGCGTCGCGCTGGTGGCAACGGTGGGGGAGTCGATCGTCGGCGTCGGGCGCTACGACGTCGTGACACCGGGAAAGGCCGAGCTCGCGTTCACGGTCCGCGACGACCATCAGGGCCGAGGGCTCGGCTCGGTGCTGCTCGAGCACCTTGCCGCGGTGGCCAGGGCCGCCGGGCTCGAGACCTTCGTCGCGGAGGTGCTGGCCGACAACCGCCGGATGCTGCGTACGTTCGTCGACGCCGGGTACAGACCGACCCAGCACATCAGCGACGGCGTGGTGACGCTCACGTTCGACGTCGAGCCGACCCCGCAGAGCGTGGCCGTACGCGTGGCTCGGGAGCACCGTGCCGAGTCGCGCAGCATCGCCGGTCTGCTGGCGCCGGGCTCGGTGGCGGTGGTGGGTGCCGGTCGACGGCCCGGTGGCATGGGCCACGAGCTGGTACGTCATCTCGTCGACGGTCAGTTCACAGGAACGGTGGCGGCCGTCAACGCCAGAGCGGGAGAGGCGGAGACCATCTGCGGGGTTCGGACGTACCGGACCCTGGCGGACGTGCCCCACCCGGTCGAGCTGGTGGTCGTGGCCGTACCCGCGCCTGAGGTGCTCGCGGTGGTGGGCGATGCGGCGGCGATCGGCGCGGTCGGGCTCGTGGTCGTCACGGCGGGCTTCGCGGAGAGTGACGAGGCCGGGCGTACGAGGCAGGCCGATCTGGTGTCGCTCGCCCGCGGGCAAGGGATGCGCGTGATCGGCCCGAATGCATTGGGGCTGCTCAATACTGCGCCGGACGTGCGGCTCAACGCGTCGTTGGCGCTCTCGCTGCCGCCTTCGGGCAGGACCGGCTTCTTCTGCCAGAGCGGGGCATTGGGCGGCTCGATCCTCGACCTCGCCGCCAGACGCGGCGTGGGGACGAGCACGTTCGTGTCCGCGGGCAACCGCTCCGACGTGTCGGGCAACGACCTGATGCAGTACTGGGAGGACGACCCGGCCACCGACGTCGTGCTGCTCTATCTCGAGAGCATCGGGAACCCGCGCAAGTTCACCCGCATCGCACGGCGGCTCTCGCGCCGAAAGCCGGTGGTGGCCGTGCGTTCCGGGCGCTCCACGCAGGCGTACCCCCTCGGTCACCGGGTGCGACGCAGCGCCTTGCCGAGGGAGGCGTTGGATGCGCTGTTCTCGCAGTCCGGCGTAATCCAGACCGGCACGCTGCCGCAGATGCTCGACATCGCAGTGCTGCTGGAGCACCAGCCGCTTCCGAAGGGGGCGCAGGTCGCGGTCGTGGGCAACAGCGACGCGCTCGCCGTGCTGGCCACCGATGCGATCGAGGCCGAGGGTCTGACGCTGGCAGGCTCCCCGGTCGCACTGCGCGGGGACGGGTCACCGGCGGCGTTCGCCGCGGCGCTGGCCGCAGTGGCCGACGATCCGACGCCGGACTCGCTGCTGGTCCTGCACGTGCCGCCGTTCGATGTGGAGCGCGAGGCGTTCCTGGGCCAGATCCTGGCTGTTGCCGACCGGAGCTCCCGACCGGTGGTGGCGGTCCTGGGCGGGGGTGGAACCCAACGCGGGCTGCTGCGGGGCGAGCGCGTCGTCGTGCCGACGTTCGACACCGTCGAGGATGCCGTCAAGGCGATGGCCGCGGTGCACTGGTACGCCCGCTGGCTCGCGAGCCCGGAAGGTGTCGTCCCGGAGCTGGACGACGTGCACCGCGCCGACGCGCACGTCGTGGTCGACCGGTTGATCGTCCGACTCCCCCCGGAGCCGGCGGCCGAGCTCAACGTGTCGGCCCTGGACGGTGGCGACCTCGTAGAGCTGTTGGCAGCGTTCGGGATCTCGGTGCGACCGGCCATGTCGGTGACGACCGCGAGCGAGGCCGTCGCCGCGGCCCGCCGGCTCGGATACCCCGTCGCGCTCACGGCCCGCGACCCGAAGGACCGGCACCGTGCCGACGGCGTCGGGGTCCGGCTCGACCTGGGCAACGACCGTGCCGTACGCACCGCCTGGCAGGCCTTGCGCGGGGAGCTGGGCACGGCGAGCGGTGTGGAGCACTCCGTGCAGTCGATGGCACCGCGCGGTGTCGAGGCCCGCATCGGCAGCGCCGAGGACGCCCTGTTCGGTCCGGTGGTGTCGCTGGCCGTGGGCGGAGACGTGGTGCAGCTGTTGGGGGATCGTGCGTACCGCATCCCGCCGCTGACCGATGCCGATGCTCACGCGCTCGTCACCTCACCGCGGGCGGCACCGCTGTTGTCCCGCGTCGCGCCGGAGGGGATCCTGGCCCTGGAGGAGCTGTTGATCCGCGTCGGGCAGCTCGCCGAGGCGTGCCCCGAGCTGGCCTCGCTCGTGCTCGACCCCGTCCTGGTCACCCCCGAGGGTCCGGTGGTGCTGGCGGCCCGGGCAGTCGTACGAAGGCCACGTTCTCGCACCGACGGCGACGCGCGCCGGCTGCGCTGACCTGTCGCCAGGCTGCCGGGACGCCTCCGCGCCACCACGGGCACGACCAGGTGCGAGGATGACCCCCATGGACCTCACCGGGACCCTCGAACCGCGGCTGCGGGCCGACATCGAGCGCAGCGGCTACTACCCGGCACTCGTGTCCGACACGCTCGAGACCGCTTTGGCGTCCGAGCCGGTGCAGGCGTACGTCGTGCACCACGAGGCGACGTTCGACCACGACGAGCTGCGTCGCCACGTCACGGTCCTCGCGCTGACGCCGACCCGGTTGATCGTTGGCCATACCGACGAGAACCCGGCCGACGAGACCTCGACGGTGCCCTACGCGACATCGTCCACCGAGGCCGTCCGCATCGAGCGCATCGACTCCGTCGTCGTCACCCGGGTCGCCGCCGATCCCGCCACGCACCTGTCAGGTGCCCCGGTGCGCGAGTGCGTGGTGACCATCGGGTGGGGGGCGGTGTCGCGCATTGACCTGGAACCGGCGTCGTGCGGTGACCCGTCCTGCGAAGCCGACCACGGCTACACCGGCACCGCGAGCAACGACGACCTGTCGCTGCGGGTGTCCGAGGCAGCCGACGGCGCGGACGTGGTGGCTCAGACCCTGACCTTCGCCGCCGCAGTCTCGCGAGCCACAGCCGAACGCACCCGCTGACCCACTGCAAGCCGTAGCTGGGGAAGATCCGGTGCGCCTAACGCACCGCGGGACACCTTCATCCCCAAGAGCCAGCCAAGCCCAGCCGGGACGGGCCGGGCCGGGCGCGGGTCGAAGCCCCGAGCGAAGCGTGGTGCGGCGGCGTGTGGCGGGGCGAAGCCCCGCCCGAGCCACCGCTGGCGGAGACCCTTGCGCCCGAAAGAGAAGCCGGGCGCGGACCGGACCGGGCGCGGGTCGAAGCTCCGAGCGAAGCGAGGTGCGGCGGCGAGTGGCGGGGCGAAGCCCTGCCCGAGCTGTCGCTGGCGGAGACCCTTGCGCCCGAA
>JANWJC010000026.1 GCA_025449595.1 Acidobacteriota bacterium
CCGTCCGATCAAGGAGCTATACGACCTCCTCGTCGTCGGGGCGGGTCCCGCCGGGTTGACTGCTGCCGTCTACGCAGCTTCGGAGGGGCTCGAGACGATTGTCGTCGAGCGACATGCGCCCGGAGGGCAAGCCGGAACGAGCTCGCGCATCGAGAATTTCCCTGGTTTCCCGAATGGGATAAGCGGTAAGGGGCTGGCCGAGGCGATTTACGCCCAGGCGCTCCGGTTCGGCGCCGAGATAATAGTCGGCGCCGACATGGTCAGCGCCCGCAGAGAGCCCGATGACACGATCGAGATCACCCTGGTGAACGGGTCCCATGTGCGCGCGCGGGCCGCGATAGGCGCACCCGGTGTCCACTACCGAAGGCTTGATGCACCGGGTGTCGAGGAGCTTATCGGCAGCGGTGTCTACTACGGGTCGGCAATTGTGGAGGCCGCCTTCCACCGCGGCGGGAACGTGTTTGTCGTCGGCGGCGCGAACTCGGCGGGCCAAGCGGCTCTGCACTTCGCTAAGTACGCTGCGTCGGTGACGGTGGTGATCCGGGGCGCGTCGCTGGACCAACGGATGTCGCGGTACCTTGTAGACCGCTTGGAAGCGGAGCCGTCCATTACCGTGCGCGTGAGATCACGGATCACGCGCGCGATTGGCGACGGGAGGCTCGAACGACTCGTGATTGCCGATGAGACGGCCAGTGAGGAGGTCGAGTTGCCCGCAGATGCATTGTTCATCATGATCGGCGGCATTCCCGTGTCCGAGCGGGTCGAAGGATGGCTCCGTCGCGACGAGAACGGATTCATGGTCACCGGCGCCGACGTCCTGGCAGGTGGTGACCGGGATCGCTGGTGGCCTCTCGAGCGCGATCCTTACCCACTCGAGGCGAGCCAGCCTGGGGTCTTCATAGCCGGTGACGCCCGTCATGGGTCGGTCAAGCGAGTTGCATCGGCGGTCGGCGAAGCCGCAATGGCAGTCCAGCTCGTGCACCGCTACCTTGCAGCATTGCCCCAGTAGCAAGAGCGTCCGCGAGGGTGGCAGTTCACCCACTACCGTCGCTGCTCTTCGAGAGCGTGTGACACGGCGCCTCCGCCAACTTGATCGCCGAGCTGGAAACCCTCAGCCAGGAAATCACCGACAACGACCCCCGCCGGGACCCCCCCAGCCGGTGTGGGTTCAACGCGCTTAACCCGCAGGCGAACCTCCCGCCAGGCCCATTGGCCCAGGTCATCCCTAACCGTGAGAACCTGACCAGGGTTAGGGCCCGGCCGCTGGGTGTCACGTGTCGAGGCTGACGTGCTGCACGCTGATGACTTCCTGGCCCTCATGATCGGTGATGTTGTACCGATGGTCACGTCATCGGGCGGCAGGTGCAGCTCAGAGGCGTCGGGCAGGGGGGCGTCGCGGGGGAAAGGTCCGCGAGGGCCGGGATCGGCTCGTCCAGCAGGTGAAAGATCGTACGCTGCACCGTCCAGCGCAGCGGCTGCGGCAAGGCCTCGATCTCCTGCCACGACGAGCCCGGAAGCGGACGAGGCGATCACTCACGTATTCCCCACACCTCGGCGAGCTCGTCGCGGGTGAACGCGGGCGCGTCATCGCCCGGGCCGGGGTCGGTTTGGATTCGCGCCAGGGCGGCGCCTCGCCCGACCTCCCGGCGCAGCCGCTTCAGCTCAGCTTTCAGCGCATCCAGTTCGGCACGGGGAATGCTGACCAGTTCGGATGCTTCGGCGCTCACGTGGCTCCCTCATTCCGGCGTTTTCAGGCCCAAGTGTAGATCGCTGAGTCCGGGACGAGCCGATCCGTGGCGGGCCGATCATGATCCTGGCTTAGCCCAGGGCAGAGTACGGGACGACACGACGGTGGCAACCTGCGGCCGATGGCTGAGCCGTGGAACGGGTCGTGGAACGGGTAGCCGCGAAATTCCAGTGCAATCAGCGCTTCTGGTGCGATCCGCCGTGCTGTCTGTGCAGGTCAAGCTACGGGAGCGAGGGACCTTGCCTCTCGTAATGCGCAGGTCGGTCTCTTGCGCCCGCGATCGGCCTCCCCTCGGCGGCCCCCGCATCTCATAACCGCTCAGTGGATACTGAGACCTAGCTAAACGTATAATCTAAAGTGCATACACTTAAAGCGCCATTGCGACTCGTGACGACCCCTGCACGCCGACGGTAACGGTCAGCCCATCAGCGATCGGCGAGCTTGCTCGTGGCGGCCAGGAACTCATCAAGTCCTTCGTTATCATGACCGATGGTCCGCCTGTGGATGATGGTGACGAAATCCCCGAGATGATCGAGGAACTATGGGATGGCGAGAAGTCATGGCTGGGCAAGATCATCGAAGTTGCTCGGAGCGAGTCGCCGGATGGTGACGTGATCATCACGCTTCCACCGCAGTGCTTCATGGGAACGGCTACGGACGGCAGCAGATCCCAGGACGTGGCGATCCCGCTGTCGTTGGTGCGTTGGGTGGCTGCGCGCTATCCGCAGGGCGGCGGCCAAAGTGAGGGCTCGTCCTCGTAGCTGCCGGGGGTTCTTGGGACGGCGGCGCCGGGTCAGGGGTGGAGCTTGCTCCATCGCGTAGCGACGCCGCAGGCGCCCTTGACGCGGTGCAGTCGGCCTGAGAAGTCTGGCGCGCAGAGGTCGTGCCCCTGGTGACCATCTTCGCTAACTGAACAGCACAAGCCCCGGTGTTTCTGATCTCTACCTTTCGCCGGGGCTTCGTGCTGTCTGGCCGGCCGCGCCCGCGGGCGCCGGAGGTGCAGAGCGGGGCGCGAGCCGGCCGCGCCGGCGTAGCCGGCGCCTTGAACTCGTACAGAAACTCATCACGGCATCAGGGACGATGATTGTGTCCTGTGTCGGGTGATGCTTGACCGGCGCGTGCCAGGGGATGCTTAACAGTGGCCGTGCTCGGCCTTCTTGGTTGGCCACCTTTCTGAGGCGTGGGTCGGACGCCAGGGTGGGCGCCCGTGGCGTTGTCGGTGGTCGAACGGCGACTGCACGCGGGATCGGGCGGTGCCCGGCGGGGCGTCGGTGACGGAGGTCGCCGCCGGACTCGGGACGTCGAGACAAACGGTCCAGTGCCGCAGCAGGCAGAGGGCCCTCCAGTCTCGCAAGACGATCCTCAGCTGGGACGGCGGCGGTCCGGGGCCCGAGCCGAGCTGGTCGACCGCGCGCCCGTCGACCGCATCCGGTCGCGCAACTCCAGCTTGGCCAGCACCCCGGCCACGTGGGTCTTCAGGTACCACATAGTCCTCGACGCCTAGATGAGACCGGCTTCATGGACGCAGATGGCCACCTGGACCCGGTTCGCGGCGTCCAGCTTGACCAGGATGTGTGAGACGTGGGCCTTGACGGTGGCGACGCTCATGAAGAGCTCACTGGCGATGTCGGCGTTGGACTTGCCGTGCCCCACGGCGACGGCAACGTCGTGTTCACGTTCGCTCAGGTTCGCCAGTCTCGCCGCCGCCGAGCACGCGCGTGCGGAGTCCGAGCCGGCGGACGGGGTCTGGACCACTCGGCGGATGAGCTGCGTCGTGACGCTGGGCGACAGCATCGGCTCGCCGGCGGCGACCTTCTGGATCGCCTCGACGATCATCGGAGGAGACGTGTCCTTGAGGAGGAAGCCGGTTGCACCGTTCGCAAGGGCGCGGACCACGTACTCGTCGGCGTCGAAGGTGGTGAGAACGATGACCGCGGGCGCGTCGGCCTGTTCGGAGAGCCGTTGGGTGGCCGCCAGGCCGTCCAACCTGGGCATCCGGATGTCCATCAGTACGACGTCCGGGCGGGTTCGCGCGATCACCTCGAGAGCTTGGACGCCGTCGCCCGCCTCGCCCACGATCTCGAGCTGCGGCGCCCCTCGCAGCATCAGGCTCAGGCCCGCCCGCACCAGCGGGTCGTCGTCGACGATGACGACCCGGATGGGCTCGCCGCTCATCGTTCCCACGGCAGCCAGGCCCGCAGGACGAAATCGCCGTTGCGGGTCAGGCCGTGCTCGAGGCGGCCATGACTGGCGGCGGCCCTTTCGGCGAGCCCGACGAGGCCGAAGCCGGCGCCGTCCTTGCCGTTGAGCTCCCCACCGACCCGTACCGGATTCCGCACCGACAGGTTCAGTCCGTTCCCGGGGTGGCCCGTCAGCTCGACGGTGACCATGGCGTGGGGCGCGTGCTTGCGGGCGTTCGTCAGGCCCTCCTGGACGATGCGGAAGGCGCTGCGGCCGATCGACTCCGGGAGGGCGTCGAGGTCCTCCAGGTCCGCACGCAGCGTGACGTGAGCGCCCGCCGCGCGTTCGTCGTCGAGCAACGAGTCCAGGTCACGGAGTGTCGGTTGGGGCCGGTGGTGGGTGACGTCGATGCCGCGCTCGGTGTCCCGGAGCAGACCGAGGATCTCCCGGAGGTCGGCGAGGGCGCGTTGAGAATTGGCCTGGATGATCGCGGCGGTCTCTCGCGTCTCGGCGGCGCTGAGGTCGGTCCGGTAGGCGAGCGCCCCGGCATGGACGGCGACCAGTGACATCCGGTGTGCCAGCACGTCGTGCATCTCGCGGGCGATGCGTGTCCGCTCGCCCGCCCGAGCGGTGGACACCTGCAGCGCCTGTTCGTGTTCGGCCCGTTCTGCTCGATCGTGCAGGGAGGCGATCAGGTCGCGGCGCGCGCCGAGGTACATGCCGATGGCGACGACGACGCCGGCCGCCAGGACGCAGAAGAGCAGGTTCACGTACCACGACATGGTCCGGTTCGGCTGGACGGCGAGTGAGGCCTGCCCTGCCAGGACGGACAGCGCGGCCGTGGGCAGGATCTCGCGCCATCGCCGGCGGGCGGACAGCGACACCTGGCAGACGATCCACGGGCCGATCGCGCTCACTGACACGGCGGTGGCCGCCACGGTCAGGACGGTGACGGCGAGCGGCCAGCGGCGGCGGCACTGCATCGCGGCCAGGGACGCGACGCCGAGCGCCAGATCGCCCCAGAACAGCGTCCGGGCCGACTGCCACTGGTCCTGCGCGACCGACAGCCAGAGCAAGCCCCCGATCACGACCGCGAACACAGTGCTCAGCCAGGTCGTCTGCCCAGGGGTCAACCGTTGGCCGGTGCGCTCGGCGGTGCTCACCGTTCGAGTCTAGAGCGGGACCGTGCAGGCAAACCACCGACCAAAGTCGGTGCCAGGAATCGACCTCGGTCGAGCCGGGACCGACCGGTGACCGATGTGCGACGGCGGCGCTGCCCCGCAGGCTCGACACATGATCCTCGTAGACCAGCTCACCAAGCGGTACGGCCGCTACACGGCCGTCGACTCCATCTCCTTCTCCGTACGCCCGGGTCGCGTCACCGGCTTCCTCGGCCCGAACGGCGCCGGCAAGTCGACCACCATGCGCGTCATGGTCGGTCTGACCGTCCCGACGTCCGGCACCGCGACCATCAACGGAGAACAGTTCGCCGACCTCCCCAACCCCGGCCTCGAGGTGGGCGTCCTCCTGGACGCCTCTGCCCAGCACGCAGGCCGCACCGGACGCGAGATCCTCACGATCGCCGCTGACACCATGGGTCTGCCCCGCCGCCGCGTCGACGAGATGCTCGAGC
>JANWJC010000027.1 GCA_025449595.1 Acidobacteriota bacterium
AGGACAAGATGCGCCGGCGCCGCTCCGGCTCGAGCTCCGGCGAGGACGGCGGCTGATCGCGAGCGCCAGAGGGTCGGCGCCGCGGACTATTTGATCCCGGCGTAGCTGTGCAGGCCGCTGAAGAAGATGTTGACGCCGTAGTAGTTGAACAGGAAGCATGCGAACGCGACGAGGCCCAGCACGGCCGCCTTGCGACCCTTCCAGCCGGCCGTCGCCCGCGCGTGCAGATAGGCCGCGTACGCCAGCCAGGTGATGAATGCCCAGGTCTCCTTGGGGTCCCAGCTCCAGTAGCTGCCCCAGGCGTTCTCGGCCCAGATCGCCCCGGCCACCACGGTGAACGTCCACAGCGGGAACACGAACGCGTTGACGCGGTACGCCATCACGTCGAGCTTCAGGGCCTCCGGGAGCCGTACCGCGAGCGGCTCGAGCCAGTACGAGCGGCCGGCGCGATGACGGCGTTCGCTGGTGTCGGCCACGAGGAACAGCCCGGTCACCGCGGCGCCGACGCACAGCGCCCCACCGCTGACGATGGCGCAGGTGACGTGGATGTAGAGCCAGTACGAGTTCAGTGCCGGGACGAGCTGCTCGGCCGCGGTGTAGAGCACGGTCACAGCGAGCCCCAGCGTGAGCAGGACCGGCGCGATGACGAACACCCCGAGCCAGCGCAGGTCGCGTCGCAGCGAGAACACCAGGAACGCCACGCTGATCGCGAGCGCACTGGCCGTGGAGAACTCGTACATGTTGCCCCACGGCGGGCGCATCACAGCCAGCCCGCGAGCCAGCACCCCGGCGGCGAGCAGCAGCGCACCGAGCCAGGTCAGCGACATCCCGATGTTGCCGGCGCGTCGGCCCGGAGGCAGCGGCGGCAGCGATCCGTCACCCTCCGCGGCGCGGCTGGCGGTCTGCTGGGTGACGGCGCCGGACTTGGACCGTGTCAGGGTGGCGACCGACCCGGCGAGGACGGCGTCGGACCCGTCAGGGGTGGCCGCTGCGGCGGGCAGCTCCCGACCCTTGGCCGCCGCGAAGCACACGGCGAAGGCGATGAAGGCGAGGGCGTACGCGGCCATCGCGCCGTAGACCAGGTAGTTGCTCGTCTGGGCGAGCGACTCGTTGACGGACACGGTTCGTACTCCTCCTCACTCCCCGGGCGGGGAGCCATGAGCCGGCTGTGAAACCACCGGGAGTGCAGCCACAAGAGCGTCGAGCTCGTCCTCGACGGAGGCGTGCTCGCTGCGGGTCAGCCCTGCGACCTCGACCACCGTAGCCCCCGCCTTGTCCCGGGTGGCGCGTACCCAGACCCGTCGCCGCTGCACCAGCAGCGACAGCGTCAGACCCAGGATCGCCAGCAGCGCGGCGGCCAGGGCAAGACCGGTCCCGGGGTCGCGGGCGACGGAGAACGTGGCGAACTGGACGAAGCCGTCGAACGTCACGATCTGCCCGGTCGTGGGGATCGTCCAGGTCTCGCCGGGGATCAAGGACTTGATCCCGACCTGCTTCATGGCCGACGTGTCGAGCTTGTAGACGGTCTGCTGCCCGCTGGCATCGATCGTCCCGGTCCACGCCGACAGGAAGACCGCCGGGTTGTCCGGCGCCGGGAACGAGGAGTACGGCCCGCGCTGCGGGTCGACCGCCGCGGTCGGCAGGAAGAAGCCCTGCAGCGCAAGCTCCGGCTTGGTGTCGAACGCCTTGACCACCCCGGTCGAGGTGAAGTTGCCGTCCTGCGGCAAGAACACCACCGAGTCCTGGAACACGATCGCGCCGGTCTTGTCCTTGATCGTGAACTTCGGGGCGTAGCCGTGCCCGACCAGGAAGATCTTCACGCCGTCGAGCACGAGCGGCTCGTTGACCTGCATCGTGGTGGTCACCGGCGCGGCGTCAGGGGTGGTCCGCGAGGTCACGGTGGCGGAGAACTCCCGGGGGGCACCGTTCTGCGTGCCGCCGCGCTGGTAGGCGGCCGTGAACTTGTCGAGCGTGAACGCGAACGGCGGCAGGTCGGAGGAGTCGGTCAGCCGGCCCGGCGTGAAGCTGTCATACGAGGGGATCGCATCGGCGAAACCGGTGCCCTCCTTGACGATCACCCGACCGGAGAACCCCGCCATGGACCCCAGGGCGATGGCCGCCAGGATCCCCATGAGGGAGATGTGGAACAACAGGTTCCCGACCTCGCGGGAGTAGCCCTTCTCGGCGGCGACCCAGCCCGTGGTGCCGTCGAAGGCCGCGGCACGCAGCCGCCACCGGCGCTTTCGCAACGTGGTGGCCGCGAGATCCAGGACCTCCTGCGGGTCGGCCTCCGGCGGCGCCGTCGCGGTGCGGCTCTGCGGCAACCGGGACAGGTGGCGTGGCGCCTTCGGCGGCGGCTGGCGCAGGACCCGGGCGTGCTGCATCGACCGCGGGATCACGCAGCCGATCAGCGAGACGAACAGCAGCACGTAGATCGCGGAGAACCACGGGGCGCCGAACACGTCGAACATGTCCAGGCGGTCCAGGATCGGTCCCCAGGTCGGGCTGTCCCGGATGTACTGGGTGACCTCGATCGCGTTGACCGAGCGCTGCGGGAAGATCGAGCCGGGGATCGAGCCGAGGGCGAGCAGGAACAGCAGGATCAGCGCGGTCCGCATGCTCGTGAGCTGCCGCCAGGTCCAGCGCGCCCACCCCAGCGCGCCGAGGCCCTTGACCGAGTCGTCCTCGCGCGGTGCCGTGGATAGCCCGCTGGTCGCGGCAGCGTCGCCGCCGGCACCGGCCGGGTCGTCGGTCGGGTCGGTCGTCTTGACGTCGCTGGTCGTCATCACAGCACCGTCGTGGTGTTCGCGGCCCAGGACGTGAGCGCGATGGTGACGTGCTGCCAGACCCCGCTGACCAGCAGCACCCCGATGAGCACGAGCATCCCGCCGCCCAGACGCATCACGAAGGCGTAGTGGTGCTTCACCCAGCTCATCGCGCCAAGGCCACGGCGGAACGCCAGCCCCACCAGCACGAACGGCAGACCCAGGCCCAGGCAGTAGGCGAACGACAGCAGCGCGCCGCGGGCGGCGCTGGCCTCGTTGAACGCCAGGGTCTCGACGGCACCGATCGTGGGGCCCAGGCACGGGCTCCACCCGATCCCGAACAGCAGCCCCAGCAGCGGTGCGCTCCACACCCCGATGCCGGGCGTGCGGTGGACCCGCCAGTCCCGCTGCAGCGCCGGGACCAGGCCCAGGAAGCTCAGCCCCAGCACGATCACCAGCACGCCCAGGACCCGGGAGATGACGTTGCCGTACTCCAGGAAGAACGTCCCGAGCCAGCCGATCAGCGACCCGTACGAGACGAACACGACGGAGAACCCCAGCACGAACAGCAGAGAGCCGGCGAGCACCCGGCCGCTGCGATGCACCGGCGTCAGCGCGGGCTCGCGCACCAGCGTCGCCGTGCCGCTGGTTGCGGACCCGGCACGGTCCCCAGGCGGCTCGTCGACCGCGGAGTCGTCGGCCCGCGGTGCGTCTGCCCGCGGCGCTTCGGTCGGCTGCGCCTGCGCCGCCGCCTGCGCCTCGCCGGCCAGGTCGGCACCGGTGAGCCCGGTGACATACGAGAGGTAGCCGGGCACCAGGGGCAGCACGCACGGGGACAGGAACGACACCACGCCGGCGGCGAAGGACACCGGGATCGCCAGCAGCAGCGACCCGGTGACGACGGTCTCGACGGCGCTCATCCGCAGTTCACCTCACGCCGGCTTCTCGTCGAGCACCGGGTCGATCAGCCCGAGCAGGCGCGACCGGTCCACTGCCCCGAGCGCCCGCGCCGCGATCCGGCCCTGCCGGTCCAGCACGTACGTGGTCGGAGTGTTGGCCACCGGAAGCGTGCCCCGGAACGCCAGCAGGATCGAGTTGTTCGTGGGGTCGTCGAACAGCGAGGGGTACGACAGCGGGTAGGTGCGCAGGAACGCCTTGGCGTTGTCGACGGTGTCCCGGGTCACGACGCCGACGAACTGCACGTCCTTGTCCTTGAGCTGGCCGGACACCTGCGCCAGAGTCGCCGCCTCGTCCCGGCACGGCACGCACCACGACGCCCAGAAGTTCACGACCACGACCTTGCCACGCCACTGCGCGAGGTCGAGAGTGGTCCCGGTCAACGTGGTGCCCACCACAACAGGTGCCGGGTCGCGGTCCGCGGCCGCCAGGATCACCGTGCTCCCGTCGGCGGAGTCGTACCCCGTCCCCTGGTCGGGGGAGCTGGAGCAGCCCGCCAGGACGAGGGCCAGCAGCGCCAGGACCGCGACGAGTGCCCGCCGGGCCGGCGGGCCGTACGTGACCGCAGGGGTCACCGTCAGGCTCCCGCCGCGGTAGCCGCGGAGTGACCAGCAGCGGCGATCAGGTCCGCCGACGGCTCGGTGTAGGTGATCGCGACGAGCTCGTCGTCGTCGTACACGAACGAGGTGAGGCTCGCCAGGGCGCACTGGCGCCGACGTGGGTCGTGGACGAACCGGCGGTGCTCGGCGTCCAGGCGCGCCACCCAGATCGGCAGCTGGTGGCTCACGAGCACGGCCTCGTGCCCCTGCGCCCGCGTCCGGGCATCGCTCACCGCGACGCGCATCCGGGCGGCCAGCTCGACGTACGGCTCACCCCAGCTCGGGGTGAACGGGTTGTAGAGGTGGCGCCACGCGCGCGGCTGGCGCAGGACCCCGTCCCCGACGGAGACCCGCTGGCCCTGGAACACGTTCGTCGCCTCCAGCAGCCGGTCGTCGGTCCTGACCTGCAGGCCGTGCGACTGTGCGACCGGGGTCGCCGTCTGGACGGCACGCTCGAGCGGGCTGGCGACGACCTCGACGACGTCGCGGTCAGCCAGCGCCTCGGTCGCCCGCTGGGCCATCTGCTCCCCGAGGGGGGACAGCAGGAAGCCGGGCAGGCGGCCGTACAGCACCTTGGTCGGGTTGTCGACCTCGCCGTGGCGCAGCAGGTGGACGACGGTACGGGACATGGCCAGCTCCTGACTCGGGTCGGGTCAGGTCGCCTTGCGCCGGGCGGCCACCCGCCGCTTGCTGGGACGCCACACCTGCTCGCCGGACTCCATCGCTGCGATGCGCAGCGCGTCTCCGTGGGCGGCCAGTGCATCGGCCAGGGCTGTCACCGACGGTGTCTCGGCCAGCACGTCGACGCGCAGCCCGTGCTCCTCCGCGGTCTTGGCCGTTGCCGGTCCGATGCACGCCACGACCGTCGAGGGGTGCGGCTTGCCCGCGATCCCCACGAGGTTGCGCACGGTGCTGCTCGAGGTGAACAGGACGGCGTCGAAGCCACCGCTCTTGATCGCGTCGCGGGTCTGCGCCGGCGGCGGTGCAGCTCGCACCGTCCGGTACGCCGTGACGTCCTCGACCTCCCAGCCCAGCTGGACCAGGCCGGCCACGAGGGTGTCCGTGGCGATGTCGGCGCGCGGCAGGAAGACCCGGTTGATGGGGTCGAAGACCGGGTCGAACTCCGGCCAGTCCTCCAGCAGCCCGGCGCTGCTCTGGTCGCCGGAGGGGACCAGGTCCGGCTTCACACCGAAGGCGGTCAGCGCAGCAGCGGTCTGCTCCCCGACCGCCGCGACCTTCAGGCCGGCGAAGGCCCGCGCGTCCAGGCCGTACTCCTCGAACTTCTCCCGGACCGCCTTGACGGCGTTGACGCTCGTGAACGCGATCCACTGGAACCGGCCCGAGACGAGCCCGGTGATCGCCCGCTCCATCTGCTGCGGGGTGCGCGGCGGCTCCACCGAGATCGTGGGGACCTCCTGCGACACCGCGCCGAAGCGGGCCAGCTGGCGGGACAGCTCGCCGGCCTGCTCCTTGGTGCGTGGCACCAGCACCTGCCAGCCGAACAGCGGCTTGGTCTCGAACCAGGAGACCGCGCTGCGCTGGGCGACCGCCTCGCCGACCACGACGACCCCGGGTCCGGCCTGCCGAGCCTGCTTCACCGCGGCCTCGAGCTCGCCGAGGGTCGAGGCCAGGGTGCGCTGCTCGACGGTCGTCACCGCGCGGGTGATGGCCACCGGCGTGGCCGCGGAGCGACCGGCGTCGATGAGGTGCCGGGCCAGCTCCGGTGCCCGGTCCGCGGCACCGAGGACGACCAGCGTCACCCGGGGGCTGACGTGCGCGCCCCACTCGATACCGGGGTCGTCCATGTCCAGGACGCGGATCTCGCGCGCCTTGCCGCCGACCAGCCCGGTGCCGGCGTACGCCGCGACGCCGGTGAGCACCGAGACACCCGGGGCGACCTCGAAGGCCAGGCGCGCCTTGGCCACAGCGGCGGCCTCGACCGCGAGCGAGCCGTCGATGACCGGGTCGCCGGACAGCAGGCGTACGACCCGGCGCCCGGCCCGAGCGGCCTCCACGACGAGCTTGGCCCGCCCCGCGTGCGTCAGCGGCAGCCCGTGCTCGTCGACCGCGGCGTGCAGCTCGGCCTCCGGGTCGATCAGGGCGCGGGCCAGGTCCACGGCCCCGAGGTCGGCCACGACCACCTCGGCCTCGCGCAGCAGCGCGACGGCACGGACCGTGAGCAGCTCGGGGTCGCCAGGACCGGTCGCCACGAACGCGACCTGGCCCTGGACCTTGACCTTCCGCGACCGGCTCTTGGCCGGCTCGCTGGTCTTGGCGCTGAAGGCGGACTGGCTCACGAAGCACGCTCCCCGAGTAGACCGGGCAACCAGGCGGCGTACGGGCGGTCTGCCGCAGCAGCCCCCACCCGTTCGCCGGAGGTGCCGGTGACGGACTTGCTCACCCGGCCGGGACCCCGCAGCTCGCGGGGGACCGGGTGGTGGACGGTTGTCGCGCCGTCGGCCTCTCCGAGGCCGGACGGGCGCGACAGAGCTGCTCGGCGCAGTGCGGCGGACAGGGACTGGGGGGCGGTGCAGGTCGGCACCGTGATCGTCATGACGGTCACGCGGTCACCGCGGCAGGGCCGAGCTTGCGCTGCTCGTGGAAGGCCAGGATCTGCAGCTCGACGGCGAGGTCGACCTTGCGGATGCCGATCTCGGGGGGAGCCACGAGCACGGCGGGTGCGAAGTTCAGGATGCTGGTGACGCCGGCACCGACCAACCTGTCGCACACCGGCTGCGCCGCGGCGGCGGGGGTCGCGATGACGCCGATCGTGACACCGCACTCGGCCACGAGTGCCTCGAGGTCGGCCAGGGGGCGTACGACTACCGGTTCCCCGCCTGCCACCACGACCTCACCGATCCGGACCGGGTCGGCGTCGAGCAGGCCCACCACCCGGAACCCGCGCGAGGCGAAGCCGCCGTACCCGGCGAGGGCGTGGCCGAGGTTTCCGACGCCGACGATGACGACGGGCCAGTCCTGGGTCAGGCCGAGCTCGCGGGCGATCTGGTAGACGAGGTACTCGACGTCGTAGCCGACCCCGCGGGTGCCGTATGACCCGAGGTGCGAGAGGTCCTTGCGCAGCTTGGCGCTGGTCACGCCGCTGGCCCGGGCGAGCTCGTCGCTGCTGACCACCCCGACCCGGCGCTCGGCCAGGGACGTGAGCACCCGGTGGTAGACCGGCAGCCGGGCGACGGTGGCGTCGGGGATGCCGCGGCGGCGAACCGGGGCTCCGGTGCCGGGAGCGGCGTGCCCGCCACGGCCCGGACCACCCGTCAGCGGCACGTCGGCTCCTCGCGGCTCGACCGGGGCAACCCGGTACGGCGCCAGCTCCTGCGGTGGACCGTCCCGGTGCAGGTGTTCTGACGCGGCAAGGGCCAGGTTAGGTAGTCCTGAACGAACGCACAAAGTTGCGTCCGACTTTCGTTCCACGATGTGGACAACCTGGGCCGTGAGGCACGTCACCCGACGGGCGGCGCAGTGCCGGGCCGGTGCTGCTAGCTGACGATCCCCAACAGGTCCGGACGGGGGACGCCGTTGACGATCAGCGTGATGTCCCCACGTTTCTGAACCTGCGGCTGACCCCAGTACTGCGAGTGGATCCGTACGACGAACCGACCGTCGATCGCCGCGAACACGGGGTCCACGATCCGGACACGGCACGACCCACCCTCGGCGTCCGAGTCGACCGTCAGGTGCACCGGCGACGCGGACGGCCCGAACTCGCACTCCTCGAGCAGGATCGACGTGGAGCCGTCCGCACCGCACCGCTCGAAGTTCCACGGCTGGACGTTGGACACGCTCCGGCAGCGCCGGTAGGTGATCGTCCCGGTCATCTTGTAGTGCGTGAAGCCGGCGCCGTACCGCATGTCGTGCGAATAGCTGTCCTCGACCGTCAGGTCGTGCCCCATGTTGTTCCCAAGGCCGGAAGCGCCCACCCGATGCCCGCTCGCGTCGAGACCGTCGAGCTCGACACGCAACAGATGCAGCTGCGTCCCCCGGTAGTTGTTGATCGAGAACGTCTCGCCGGGGTTGGCCGAGTTGCCGCCGGGAATGCCGGTCACCTTGACGTCCGTCACGCGGGCGCCCCTGCGCTGGTAGAGCATGATCCCGTTGTACAGATCGCGCTGCGGGGTGCCTCGCACGGTGAGGTCGGACAGGTCGGCGCTGTCGGTCCGCAGGATCTGCAGCGGGTTGGTGCCGGAGTCGTTGAACGCGTAGTCCGCCGCCGGCGGCTGCGGCGGGATCATCGCGGCCGAGCTCTTGGACATCGTGTGAGCCGGAACCGCGAGAATCGTCTGGTCGATGCCGGACCCGAGCAGTGCGGTCGCCTTCTGGACCAGCTCTCCGTAGACCGGGAAGCTGGTCGGGAACTCGAATCCTGGACCGAGGGGGAAGACGCCGGCGGGGAACGAGACCTTGCCCGTGGCGTAGAACAGCTGATGTGGGCCTGGCGGCAGGTCCTGCACGTGAGTGATCCCCGGCCCGGTGGGCTGGCGGTGTGCCTTCGCGGGTCGCGTCGGCGACGGGTACGGCAGTGCCACGACCGGTTTCGGGCCCGGGGGGCGACCCGCTGTCGCGACGACCGCGCCGAGCGCCCCGCCCAGCACGAGCAGCGACAGGACCACGCGGCGGGTGAGGTGGGACTCTGTCGCCCCGGTGGCCGGCGGCGACGGGTTCGGCGGGACATCCATGGCGAGGGACTCGGGCTCGGGCTCGGTGTCGGGGCGGATCACCCCATGGTAGGTCATGACCGAGCGCCGACCCGGCGACGAATACCCGGTTGGGTCAGTGCGGTCAGCGCAGGTCGGAGCGGGTCGATCCGGGTCGGTCCGGGTCGGTGGTGGCCGGCCTCTCAGCGCAGCGCGGCCGCGAGCCTGGCCGGGTCGATGCGCCAGTAGTCGTGCCGTACGCCGTCCACGAGCACGACCGGGATCAGCTCCCAGTACTCGTCGGCCAGGGCCGGGTCGTCCAGGATCGAGCGGCGCTCCCAGCGCTCCCCCATTTCGGCGCAGACCGCCTCGACGACCCGTTCGGCGTCCTCACAGAGGTGACAGTCGGGCTTGCCGATCAGCTGGACCCGCGGCGCGGCGGCGCCGCCCTCAGTCACCGGTCAGTCCGTCGCGCAGCCGGGCCCTCATCACCTTCCCGGTGGAGGAGTGCGGCAGGGACGGGACGACCTCGATCTCGGTCGGGCACTTGAACCGCGCCAGCTTGGTCCGGCAGTGCTCGGCGATCGACTCGACCGAGATCTCGTGCCCGGGCAGCGGCACGACGAACGCCTTCACCGCCGACCCGCTCGCCTCGTCCGGGACGCCGATCACCGCGACCTCTGCGACGTCGGGATGCGCGCTGATCACGGTCTCGACCTCGTACGGGTAGACGTTGAAGCCGGACACCAGCACCAGGTCGCGACGCCGGTCGACCAGGTGCAGATCGCCTGCGGCGTCGACGTACGCGATGTCCCCGGTGCGCCACCAGCCTTCCGGACCCGGGCCGTCGACCCCGCTGGGCCAGTAGCCGCTGAACAGGTTCGGGCCACGCAGCTCGATCTCGCCGGGGTCTCCGTCGGTGGCCGCGTCGCCGTCGTCGTCGACGATGCGGACCTCCAGCCCGGGCAGCGGCCGACCCACGCTGCCCGGCGTCGCGCGCCCGCTGGACAGCGTCGTCGCCACGACCGGCGCTGCCTCGGTCATGCCGTAGCCCTCCCACACCGGCTGCCCGGCCAGCTCGGTGATCAGCGCCAGCACCCCCGGCGCCAGCGGGGCCGCCCCGGAGACCAGGGTCCGGACGCTCGCCAGCGACTCGCGCAGCTGCGGCTGGCGCGACCAGGCCACGTACATCGGCGGCGCACCCGGCACGTTGGTCACGCCGTCGCGCACGATGATCTCCAGGCTGGCCGTCGGCTCGAACCGGTCGACGAGCACGCACGCCGCGCCCACCGCGGCCGCCATGCCCAGCGCGGCGTTGAGGGCATAGACGTGGAACAGCGGGAGCACCACGAGCACGACGTCGTCGCGGACCATGACGGGCGGGTCGAGACGACGCAGCTGTCCGATGTTGGCCAGCAGTGCCCGGTGGGTCAGCATCGCGCCCTTGGGTCGCCCGGACGTACCCGCCGTGAACAACAGGACCGCGAGCGACTCCGGGTCGAAGGTGGCGGGGTTCGGCGGCGCGATGGCGTCCGACCGGCTGCCGGCCTGCCCGATGGCGTCGTACGACGCGTCGCCGACGACGACGACCTCGACGTCACCGGCAGCGGCCCGTGCGGTGGCTGCCGTCGTACGGTCCGCGACCACCAGCCTCGGCCCGCTCTGGGACATCAGGTCGGCGAGCTCGCGCTCGGTGTAGCTCACGTTCGTCGGGACCACGGCGATCCCGGCCCGCAGCGCGCCGAAGTAGCTGACGACGAACGGCACCCCGTTGCCCAGCACCAGTGCGAGCCGGTCCCCGGCGACAAGACCGTGGCGCAGCAGCCCCGACGCGAACGCCTCGACGGCCCGGTCGAGCTCGAGCCACGTGAGCCGGCGGTCAGCGACGACGAGGGCCACTGCCTGCGGCCGGGCCATGGCCGAGAGGCGTACCAGGTCGGCCAGGTTGCGTACCCCTCGCACCGGATCCAGAGCCGACATGGCCCCGATCCTGACATACGGTCGGCAGGGATACGGCGTCCGGCGAGTGTGGCAGGGTGGCGATGTGAGCGACCCCGACCCGGCAGCACCGCGTCCCATCGGGGACCCCGCAGCACTGCGTCCCATCGGGGACCCGGCAGCACTGCGTCCCATCGGGCGCCGGAGCTCCGGACGGCTCGACCTGCTCAGTGCGTCGCGGATGGCGGGGCAGGCCTCGGCCGCTGTGGCGGACGTCGGCGACCAGCTCCAGCTGCCCATGGACCCGACCGCGGCGGCGTTCTTCGACGTCGACAACACGGTGATGCGCGGGGCGAGCATCTTCCACCTGGCGCGGGGGTTGGCGCAGCGGCGCTTCTTCACCGTTTCCGAGGTGCTCGACTTCAGCTGGAAGCAGGCCAAGTTCGTCATCGGCGGGTCCGAGGACATGGAGGACATGGCGTCGGCGACCGAGGCCGGGCTGGCGTTCGTCAAGGGCCGGCGGGTCGCCGACATCAGCGCGCTCGGCGAGGAGATCTTCGACGAGCTCATGAGCCGCAAGCTGTGGCCGGGCACCTTGGCCCTGGCCCAGAACCACCTGGACAAGGGGCAACGGGTCTGGCTCGTCACCGCCACCCCCATCGAGCTGGCCAGCCTCATCGCGCGCCGCCTCGGCCTGACCGGCGCGCTCGGCACCGTGAGCGAGATCGAGGACGGCGTCTACACGGGCCGGCTCGTGGGCGCGCCGCTGCACGGCAAGGCGAAGGCGGAGGCTGTTCGCGCCCTCGCCGAACGGGAGGGCCTGGACCTGACCCGCTGCGCCGCGTACTCCGACTCCGCCAACGACGTCCCGATGCTGTCCCTTGTCGGTCGCGCCGTCGCGGTCAACCCCGACAGCACCCTGCGCTCGCACGCCCGCGCGGTCGGGTGGGAGGTGCACGACTACCGGCGCCAGCGCTTCAACCGCAGGTACGGCATTCCGGTCGGCGTCGCCGCCATCGCCGGGGCCGGGGTGGGTGCCGGTCTCGGCATCGCCGCGATGGCCGCCCGCCGCGCCAGCACCGGCTGAGCCGCGACCGCTGCTGATGGTCGAGCGCCGAGCACCATGATCAGTAGGCGTTTCGTGAGGTCGTGCCGAGGCGCGAGAGGCGAGCTGAGCACGAACGGCGGTACGGTCCCGACAAGCGACCACCGATATCGCCTACCGATCATGAAAGGCCGACGGCCGGGGTCGGAAACGGGGTGAGTCAGACGAAGACGCCGCGGCGCTGGACCAGCAGGCGGTACAGCGTCTGCTGGATGGTCTCGCGCACCTGGTCGGTGAGGTTGAACACCAGCATCGGGTCGTCCGCGGCGCCGGCGGGGTAGTGGTCGGTCGGGATCGGGTCCCCGAACTCGATCACCCAGCGGCTCGGCAGCGGAACCAGGCCCAGCGGGCCGAGCCAGGGGAACGTCGGGGTGATCGGGAAGTACGGCAGGCTCAGCAGCCTGGCCAGCGCCTTCGCATTGCCGATCATGGGGTACGTCTCCTCGGCGCCGACGATCGCGCACGGGATGATCGGCGCCCGGGAGCGCAGGGCCGCGGCGACGAAGCCGCCGCGGCCGAAGCGCTGCAGCTTGTAGCGGTCCGCGAACATCTTGCCGATGCCCTTGAACCCCTCGGGCCACACCCCGACCACCTGCTCGTCGGCGAGCAGGCGCTCAGCGTCGGGGTTGCACGCCAAGGTGTGACCGGCCTTGCGGGCCAGCTCCCCGACGAAGGGCGTCGAGAACACCAGGTTGGCCCCGAGCATGCGAAGGTCGCGGTGCGCGGGGTGGTGGTCGTGCACCGCCAGCTGGGTCATGGCCGCATCCAGCGCGATCGTGCCGGAGTGGTTGGCCACCACCAGCGCCCCGCCGGTGTCGGGAATGTTCTCCAGCCCGCGGGTCTCCACCCGGAACCAGTGGTCGTACAGCGGGCGCAACGCGGCAAGCAGCACCTTGTCGGTGAGCTCGGCGTCGAAGCCGATGTCATCGACGGCGTACTCCCCGGTCAGGCGGCGGCGCAGGAAGTCCAGCCAGTCCACCAGCCCGGTGCCACCGGCACCGTCCCGTCCGGCCCCGACGCCATCGTCCCCGTGGTCCGCGGGGAGGTGCGCCGGCGGTGGGGACTGGTCCGGTTCGGCGTAGCCGGTCGCCTCGGCGGCCGGCTTGGCACGCGGCTTGCGGGGACGGGGCGCCGCCGGCCCGGTCGCGCCGACCTTGCGCGCCGCTCGGGACGCGGCCAGGCGGGCGTTACGGTCGCCGTCGCCGAGCGGGATCACGCGGGCATCAGCCATGACGCACCTCCTGGGAGTCGGGCGTGGCAGCGGAATCGTGAAGCTCGGCGACCGTGCGCCGGCCCAGGGCGTGTGCCAGCCCCTGCTCGAACGCCACGATCCGCTCGCGCGGCAACGTCCGGTCGACCAACCGGTCCGCGACGAAAGACTCGAAGGTCTCCCGGGTGTTGTACGTCGGCGTGAACCCGAAGTCCTCGGTGAGCCGGGTGGTGTCCAGGGCACGGCCGTAGGTCAGGAACCGCACCTGCTCGGTGGAGAAGTCGACGAAGCCGGCCCGCCGGAACCAGCCCCCGACCAGCCCCACCATCGGGCTCGGCACCGGCAGGGCCTGCCGGCCGGCAAGTCGGGCGGCCTGGCTGAGCATGAGCACCCCGTCGCCGGCGACGTTGTACGTGCCGGGGTGGTCGGCCACGACGGCCTGGCGCAGAGTCTCGAGCAGGTCGTCCTCGTGCACCAACTGCATCCGGGCGTCATGGCCGAGGACGGTCGGCAGCAGCGGCAGGCTGAAGTAGCCCGACATCGCCGTCTCGACGCGAGGACCGAGGACGTTCGCGAAACGCAGCGTCGTCACCGTGACGTCCGGGCGGCGGCGCCCGAAGCCACGGACGTAGCCCTCGACCTCGACGGAGTCCTTGGCCCACCCCGAGCGCGGCTGGCTGCGCGGCTCGGTGTCCTCGGTGAACTTGGCCGGGTCCTTCGGACCCGCGCCGTAGACCGACGACGTCGACTTCACGACCAGCTTGCGCACGGTCGCCGACTTCTGGCACGCCGCTAGCAGCTGCATCGTGCCGATGACGTTGATGTCCTTCATCGTGAGCCGGCCACCGGCCTGCAACGGTGTGGAGATCACGCCCATGTGTACGACGATGTCAGCCCCCGCCGACGCGATCACCTTGGCGATGATGGGGTTTCGGATGTCGGCGCGTACGAACTCCGCACCCCCGATGTCGGCGCGCGGGGGCACGACGTCGACGCCGATGACCCGGCTCACTGCCGGATCGGCGTCCAGGAGCCGCGCGAAGCTGCTGCCCAGGTGGCGCGAGACGCCACTGACCAGGACCACGGACATGACCCCTCCGTCCTGACGTACGGGTCGAGCGGCGTCCCGGAGCGACCCGGGAGGCGTATTACTTCTTGTTGCGGCGCTGGACGCGAGTCTTCTTCAGCAGCTTGCGGTGCTTCTTCTTGGCCATGCGCTTGCGGCGCTTCTTGATGACCGAGCCCATGGCTCACCTCACGAACGTCGTCGATCAGGGTGCGCCCTGGGGCGCGGGGACATGCGATGCGAGCGCCGGTGGTCGTCACGAGTCTCGGTCGTCGAGGGACCACCGTCGTCCGTGCATCCAGCCGACACCCGCGACCGCGGTCAGCCTACCTGGCCCCGGCGCCCCGGCGGCACCGCACCGACAGCATCGGTGGCCGGCACGGGGTCAACCGGCCTCGACGAAGGAGTGCCGCAGGTAGTCGTGCACCGCCTGCTCGGGGACCCGGAAGGAGCGCCCGATCTGCACCGCGGGCAGCTCGGCGTTGTGCACCAGTCGGTAGACGGTCATCTTCGACACGCGCATCAGCGCGGCGACCTCGGCCACCGTGAGGAAGCGGACCTCCGCGAGCGACGGCTCGGGCGCGGGCCCGCGCGACCGTTCGGAGGGGGGCATGGCGACCTCGCAGCAGCGCCTCATGGCGGGAGCGACTTCCCCATCGTCCCGCGACCACACGAGCGCCGTAGGCATCGGACTGTAGTGGCGGACGGGGCAGTTGGTAAGGGTGGGACGCGATTGTCGACCGTTCGGACCAACGCCGCGATCACCAGGCGCCGAAGCCCATCAGCAGCCCGTGGTACGGGAAGACAGCCTTGCGGGTGGCCAGGATGGCGGCATCGACCCGGTCGCGAGGGTCGTACCCGGCGTCGAAGGAGAGGGCCACGGGTTCCTGGCCGTCGGTCATCGACGTCGGGGCTGGCACTGCGCAGCGGGCCGTCGCCTCGTCGCGCCAGGCCTGCGGGGTCGGCGTCTGCGGCGGGACCGGGGCGCCGACGACCTCACCGACCAGGTGCGACCAGGCGCGCGGGACGACCTCCACCCAGAGGTAGCCACCGCCACCGGTCGCGATCCAACGACCGTCGGTCAGCTCGTGCGCCAACCGGTGGATCGCCGCGTACGACGCGCGCTGGCCGTCCACGGACAGCTCGAGGTGGGCCAGGGGGTCGCCGCTGTGGGAGTCGCAGCCCTGCTGGCTCACGATGACCTGCGGGGCGAACTCGCGCAGCAGCGGCGGCACGATCGCATCGAAGGCACGCAGCCAACCTGCGTCGCCGGTGCCGGGGGGCAGCGCGAGGTTGACGGCATACCCGACACCGCGTCCCTCGCCGACGTCACCGGGGAACCCGGTGCCAGGGAAGAGCGCACGTCCGCTCTCGTGCAACGAGATCGTGAGCACCCGGGGGTCGTAGTAGAAGACCTGCTGTACGCCGTCGCCGTGGTGGACGTCGACGTCGACGTACGCCACCCGCTCCACGCCCTGGTCCAGCAGCCAGCGGATCGCGACCGCGACGTCGTTGTAGACGCAGAAGCCGCTGGCCCGGTCCGGCATGGCGTGGTGCAGCCCGCCGGCCAGGCTGACGGCGTGCAGCACCGAACCGGAGTGCACCGCCTGCGCCGCGGCGAGCGTCGCACCGCAGATCCGTACCGAGGCCTCGTGCATCCCGGCGAACGTCGGTACGTCGTCCGAGCCCAGACCGCGGGCCAGGTTCGTGCGCGACGGGTCCTCCGACGCGGCCCGCACGATGTCGACGTACGCCGCATCGTGGACCGAGAGCAACAGCTCGTCCGGTACCTCGACCGGGGTGATCTGCGTGACGGAGGGCCCGTCGAGCAGCCCGAGCTGACGGACCAGGGACATGGCGAGCTGCACTCGTACCGGCGACAGCGGATGTCCGCCACCGAAGTCGTACTCGGCGAGCCGGTCGTCCCAGACGACCGCCGCCGGCCCGGTCATGTCCCGAGCTCGTGGGAGCGGTCCCGCGCGGCCTCCATCGCCACCAGGAACGCCGCCCGGACGCTGTGCTCCTCCAGCTTGCGCACCGCGGCAGCTGTCGTCCCGGCAGGCGAGGTCACGTTCTCCCGCAACACAGTCGGGTGCTCCCCGGTGTCGCGCAGCATCGTCGCAGCACCGAACACCGTCTGGATGACCAGCTCGGCCGCGGTGGCACGCGGGAGGCCGAGGTGCACGCCAGACTCGATCATCGCCTCGACGACGTAGAAGACGTACGCGGGACCGGTCCCGCTGATCGCGGTCACGGCGTCCTGCTGCTTCTCCGGGACCCGGATCACCTTGCCGACCGCGCGCAGCAGTCCCTCGGCCTCGAGCAGCTGCGACTCGTCGCAGTGCGACCCGGCCGAGACCGCGGCCATGCCCTGGTCGACGAGGGCGGGCGTGTTCGGCATGACGCGTACGACGGCCGCGCCGGGCGCCAGCCGCTGCTCGAGGTAGGTCGTGGTGATCCCGGCTGCCAGGGACACCGCCAGCACTCCCTCGCGCAGGTGCGGCGCGATCTCGTCCAGCAGCGCACCCATGTCCTGCGGCTTGACGACCAGCACGACCGTGTCGGCCTTCGCGGCGGCCTCGACGTTGCTGACGACCTCGATGCCGTAGCGATCGATCAGCTCCTTCGCGCGGTCCGGGCGCCGCTCGGCGACGAGCAGCTCACCGGCCGCACGACCGGAGCGCAGCAGTCCGGACAGCAGCGCCTCGCCCATGACGCCCGCGCCGAACAAAGCAGTAAGTCCCACAACAGCTCCCTGGTCGCCTCACGTGTCTGCACGCGTCACGTTCTCGGCTCGTCAAGTTCTCGGCCTATGGCGCCAGCCTACGGACGCGGCCCGTGGGCCGGGGGTCAGGACGGCGACACCAGCGACCGTGCCACCAACGTGAGGTTCGCCGGTCGTTCGGCAAGCCGACGCACCAGGTAGCCGTACCACTCCTGGCCGTACGGGACATAGACCCGGACCTTCTCTCCCTGCTGGGCCAGTCGGCGCTGCTCCTGCGGGCGGATGCCGTACAGCATCTGGAACTCGTACGAGCCCTTCGCCCGGTCCGCACGCACTGCGAGCGCCGCCGCGATCTCGATCAGCCGCGGGTCGTGGGTGGCCAGCATGGGGTAGCCCTCGCCGCTCATCAGGATCCGCAGCGCACGGACGTAGGCCCGGTCCACGTCGGCGGCGGACCGGAAGGCCACGGACGCCGGCTCGTCGTACGCGCCCTTGCAGAGCCGGACCCGGCTGCCGGCAATGGCCAGGTCGCGACAGTCCGCCTCGGTACGGCGCAGGTATGCCTGCAGGACCGCGCCGGTCGTCGGGAAGTCCCGGCGCAGCTCGGCCAGCGTCTCGAGGGTCAGGTCGGTCGTGGTGTGGTCCTCCATGTCGAGGGTGACCGTCGTCCCGAGCTCGGCCGCGCGGGCGCACACCTGGCCGGCGTTGTCGTACGAGATCTTGCGCCCGTCGCCGGGCAGCGCCGGCCCCACTGCCGACAGCTTGATCGACACCTCGGCGACCTGCGCCAGGCCGGCATCGCCGAGGGCGGAGAGCAGCGAGAGGTATGCATCCCGGGTCGCCGCGGCCTGGCCGGAGTCGAGGGTGTCCTCCCCGAGGTGGTCGATCGTGATGAGCAGCCCGTCCGCGTGCAGGGCTCTGGCCACCGCAACGGCGTCGGACTCCAGGTCACCGGCGACGAAACGGGCCACGAGTCCGTGCGCCAGAGGCGCGGAGGACGCCAGCGACCGCATCCGCCCGCTGCCCGCCAGGCGCTGAAGTGCACTGCTCAACAACGGATTCCCCTCCTACCAACCCCGTATCCCACCGAGCGGTGCCCGACCCGATTCGCGCCGACCCCGTGGCGCAGGCTACGCCGTCCGGGCGCGGGCCGCCCCGAGGTCGGTGCAGTCCCCCCTGCGACCCGACATGATGGGCAGCACCCGTCGACGGACCTGAGCGGAAGGGGACCCGGTGGCAGCCGAGCTCTTCCCCGACGTGGTGCTGTCGACGCCACGACTGTCGTTGCGCCCGTTCGAGGAGTGCGACATCGACGGCGTGCTGTCCGCCGCGTCCGACCCCGTCACGCAGCAGTGGCTGCCGCTGCCGGACCCGTACACCCGAGAGCACGCGCAGTCCTGGTGCCGCGACGAGGCGCCGTCGGTACGCACCAGCGGGCAGGGGCTCGTACGCGCGATCGAGGTTGCGGGGCAGCTGGTGGGGGCGATCGACCTCAAGCGCACCGACTGGGCGGCGCGTACGACGGAGATCGGCTACTGGACCTCGCCGGAGGCTCGCGGCCAGGGGTACATGACCGAGGCGGTGCGTACTCTGGCCTGCTGGGCGCTGCAGGACATGGGTTTTGCGCGGGTCGAGCTGCGGGTCGCGCCGTTGAATGCGGCGTCGCTGCGGGTCGCGCAGAAGGCCGGATTCGTGCTCGAAGGGGTGGCGCGCTCCGCCGGCCACGTGCACACCGGGCGGGTCGATCTGGTGATCAGCTCGCTGGTCCGGGCCGACCTGGGCCTGCCGGAACGGTAGCTCGCCCGCCGTGGCGGTGACGTCTGTCGCCGGGCGCCCTCCTCGTCTCGTGCAGTACGGTCCGGCCGTGCGCGCACTGTTGCTGACCGGTGAGCTCGGTGCCGGCAAGACCTCGGTTGCGATCGAGGTGGCCCACCAGCTGGACGGCCTCGGGATCCGCAACGCCGCCGTCGACCTGGACTGGCTGTGCTGGGCAGGCCCCGACGTGACGAGCGAGGGCCTGCGGGAGCTGTTGCAGCGCAACCTTCATACGGTCGCAGCGAACCTCGCCGAGATCGGCGTGACCCGGATCGTCCTGGCACGGGCGCTTCGCGACCCCGCCGACCGCGCGGCCGTCGAACGGGCCCTGCCGGACTGGGACCTGGTGGTCGTACGGCTTCTGGTCGACCCGGACGAGGCGCTGGCGCGGGTACGGGCCCGCGACCGCGGCAGCGAGCTGGTCGACATCGCCGCACAGGCCGACGCGATCCGCAGCGATGTAGCCCGTACCGACCTCGCCGACCTCGAGGTCGACAACAGCGGCACCCGTACCCTCGCAGCCGTCGCCACCGAGGTCCTGCATCGCACCAACTGGCTCCCCAAGCCCTGACGTCACTCACGACGTTGTCGTTTCCAGGTCAGAAACCCGGGCTGAAACGACAACAGCGTGAGTGACGTGCGTCGCTGGGTCAGTGGCCGGTGAGGGTGGCTTGGACCACTGGGGCCAGCAGGCGTACGACTTCCTCGTCGCTGGCCGAGGCCAGGGGCTCGAGCTTGAGGACGTAGCGCGAGGTAGCAGCGCCGAGCAGGTACGACGTGGCCAGCACCACCCGCATCCGGGCGTCCGGGACGCCGAGGGCGGTGGCGGCTCGGTCGACGACAGCGACCTCGAGGAACTCCCGCATCGCCGCCGTGGCCTTGGACGCCCCGGCCCCGGCGCGCACCAGGTCGGCGAGCTGCTCGCGGGTCTGCGGATCGGCGAACATCGACATCGTCGTACGGACGAGCCGCTCCCCCATCCCGTCCAGGCCGGGAGCCAGCAGCGCCTGCACCGCTGACGCCGGCTCGAAGGGCAGCCGCATCGCCGCGGCGAACAGCTCCTCGCGGCTGTCGTAGTAGTTGCGCGCCACCTCCGGTGCGACACCGGCGGCGGCCGCGACCCCCTTGATGGTGGTGGCGATGAACCCGCGAGCGGCGTACGCGGAACGGGCCGCATCGAGCAGCTGGCGCCGTACGTCGTCGGAGTCGCTCACGCCCCCGCACCCTTCGCCAGGTGTTCGCGCGCGAAGGCCAGTGACTCCACTAGATCTGCCTCCCGGTCGTCACGGGTGGCGGCCTTGCGGGTGCTGATCTCGATGACGACCTGCCCGGAGAAGCCCGAGGCACCAAGGGTCTGCAGCAGCTCGGCGCAAGGTTGCGTGCCCCGGCCGGGCACCAGGTGCTCGTCCCGCGCAGCCCCGCTGCCGTCCGCGAGGTGGACGTGCGCGAGGCGGTCGCCGAGGTCGGCGGCCATCTGGATCGCGTCCGATCCCGACACCGACGTGTGGGACAGGTCCAGCGTCGCGTGACGGTAGTCCTCATCGCGTACGTCCCAGTTCGGCGAGTAAGCGGCGAACCCCCGGCTGCCGGCCCGCCACGGGAACATGTTCTCGACCGCGAACCGGGTGTCGGTCTCGTCGGCCATTGCCTCGATGCCCGCCACGAACTCCCGGGCGTAGTCGCGTTGCCAGCGAAAGGGCGGGTGGACGACCACGGTCGCGGCGCCGAACAGCTCGGCTGCCGCCTGGGCGCGGCGCAGCTTGGGCCACGGCTCGCTGCCCCAGACCCGTTGGCTCACCAGCAGGCACGGCGCATGGATGCTCGTGATCGGCAGCTCGTAGTGGTCGGAGAGCCGGCGCAGCGCGTCCGGGTCCTGCGACACCGCGTCGGTCATGACCATCACCTCCACGCCGTCGTATCCCAGCCGCGCCGCCGTCTCGAACGCGGCGGCCGTCGTCTCCGGATACACCGAGGCCGTGGAAAGCGTCACCAGCGGCGCAGCCGACGTCATGACGTGCCCGCCGCAAGGGCCGGTGCCGGCTCCCGCCAGCGCGCCACGACGAACCGCAGCACCGAGATCGCGACGCAGCCGACCGCGCCGACCCCGAGCGCGATGAAGGTGGGCCGGTCCGCGTCCAGCGTGAGAGCAAAGAGGTGGTTGAGGAACGGCAGCATCACCACGCTGGCGAAGCCCACGACCATGGCCCCGCATATCAACAGCCGCAACGCATTCCACGGGCGGGCCACCTGCACCAGGACCCACCAGGTCACGGTGAACAGCGTGAGCGCGGCGGCGGCCCTGGCGCTTTGGATGCCCTCATCGTCGAGCAGCACGATGCCATACGTCGCATAGGCGGCGACGGCACACAGCACACCTGCCGGCAGCGCGAAGACGATCACCCGACGGAAGAACCCGGCCCGGAACCGCGCCGTGTTCGGCATCAGCGCAAGGAAGAACGAGGGAATGCCGATGGTGAACGCCGTGACGAGGGTGAGGTGCCGGTTCAGGAAGGGGAAGGGCATCGCGAGCACGACCGTGGTGATGGACAACGTCATGGCGTAGAAGCTCTTGGTGAGGAACAGGTCCGACACCCGCTCGACGTTGCCCAGCACCCGGCGGCCCTCGGCGACCACCGACGGCAGCACCGAGAACTGGCTGTCCAGCAGCACGACCTGAGCCACCGCCTTGGTCGCGGCGGCGCCGGAGCCCATGGCGATACCGAGGTCGGCATCCTTCAGGGCCAGGACGTCGTTCACACCGTCGCCGGTCATCGCCACGGTGTGCCCGCGCCGCTGCAGCGCGCTGACCATCGCCCGCTTCTGCGCCGGCGTGACGCGCCCGAACACGTTCGAGCCCTCCACGACCTCCTCGAGCTGGAGCGGGTCCTCCGGCAGGGTGCGCGCATCGACCGGCGCTCCGGCCGCGGGTATGCCGGCCTCCGCGGCGACCGCCCCGACGGTGACCGGGTTGTCCCCGGAGATCACCTTGACGGTGACGCCCTGCTCCAGGAAGTACGCGACCGTCCGGGCCGCGTCCGGCCGCAGCTGCTGGTCGATGACCACGAGTGCGAGCGCCTGCAGGTCGGCGGGGGCGGACCCTGCGGTGAGCGGAGTCGCGGACCGGGCCAGCACGAGCACCCGGGCACCGGTCGAGGCGCTCTCGTCGGCCTGGCCCCGGGCCGGGTCGTGGATCCCGAGCAGCAGCTCAGGGGCACCGAGGACGAAGCTGCCGTGGTCCTCGAACGTGGCCGCGGACCACTTGCGGGCGCTTGAGAACGGCACTGTGCTCGTCGCCGTCCAGCCCTGCTGCGCCGGGTACGCCGCCACCACCGCCGCCAACGTCGGGTTGGGGTCGGGTTCGGCGGCACCGAGCGCGGCGAGCGCCTCCGAGACCGGTGCCGTCGGGTCGAGCACCTCGACGTGGCGCAGGTGCATCCCGGGCGCGGTCAGCGTCCCGGTCTTGTCCACGCACACGACGTCGACCCGGGCGAGCACCTCCACGGCCGCCATCTCCTGCACCAGCGTGCGCTGGCGGGCCAGCCGCATGACGCTGAGCGCCATCGCGATGGACGTGAGAAGGACCAGCCCCTCGGGCACCATCGTGACGATCCCGGGCACGGTCCCGGCGATGGCGTCGCGCACCCGCCCGTCGTTGGCGTTGTACTGGGAGATGAACAGCAGCACCGCGAGCGGGGCCAGCAGGTACGACACCAGCTTGATGAAGCGCTGGATCGAGGCCGCCAGCTCGGACTTCGTGGTCGAGAACTGCCGGGCCTGCGCGGTCAGCCCGGCGGCGTACGACGCGGCGCCCACCCGGGTCGCGCGCAGCGTCCCGGAACCGGCCACGACGAACGACCCGGACATGGCCGGGTCACCGACGCGCATGTGCACCGGGTCCGCCTCGCCGGTCAGCAACGACTCGTCGACCTCCAGCCCGATCGACTCGAGCACCTCACCGTCGACGAGCACCTGGTCACCGGTCACGAGCAGGATCACGTCGTCCTGGACCAGCTCGGCGGACGCGACCGGGACCTCGACACCGTCGCGGCGTACGAGCGGGCGCGCCTGGCCGATGACCGAGAGCCTCGACAGCGTCCGGGCGGCCCGCCACTCCTGGATGATCCCGATGCCGGTGTTGACGACGATGACAAGCCCGAACAGCGAGTCGATCAAGGGGGCACTGAGCAGCATCAGCACCCACAGCGTGCCGATGAGCAGGTTGAAGTACGTCAGCGTGTTCTTGCGGACGATGTCGGACAGGCTGCGCGAGCGCAGGTCCGGCACCTCGTTGGTCAGCCCGGCGGCCACCCGTTCGCTGACCTGGGCCGAGGTCAGACCACGGCCGTCGGTGACCAGGACGGGGAGCTCTGAGCTCACGGGTCCACCGCGCCCGCGACCCGGTCGCGCAGCGCGTCCAGTCGACGCAGGATGATCCCCTCGCGCAGCGCCCAGGGCGCGATCTCGAGCACGGGGATGTCGAGCAGGTCCATCGCGGCCTCGGCCACCAGCGCACCGGCCACGAGCTGCTCGGCCCGGCCGGTGCTAACCCCTGGAAGCAGCGCGCGTTCGGCGGCCGACATCCCGGCCAGCTTCGGCAGCCACGCGCGCACGTCGTCCCGACGCAGCTCGCGGCGTACGAACGGACCTTCGGCGCTGGCCGCGGCCCCCGCGATCCGGGCGAGCTGACGGAACGTCTTGCTGGTGGCCACGGTGTGCCGTGCCGTGCCGCCGCGTACGACCTGACCGGCGACATCCCCGATCGCCGTGCGAACCTCGCGCCGCAGGTCCTTCACCTGCTCCGGCGGTGGCGGGTCAGCGCTGAAGCGGGCCCGGGTGAGCCGGCCGGCCCCGAGCGGGAGCGACACCGCGACGTCGGGCACCTCGTCGTTCCCGGCGGCGACCTCGAGGCTGCCACCACCGATGTCCAGGACCAGCAGCCTGCCGCTGGACCAGCCGAACCAGCGCCGGACCGCGAGGAACGTGAGCCGGGCCTCGTCGGGACCGGGCAGCGCGAGGATCTCGATGCCGGTCCGGGCCCGGATCAGCTCGATGACCTCGTCGCCGTTGCGGGCCTCGCGGATCGCGGATGTCGCGAAAGCCAGCACCTCCGTCACGCCGAAGTCCTCCGCGCGCGCCAGCGACTCCGACACGAACGCGGACAGCGCGTCAACCGCGGTCGGTGCGATTCGGTCGTCGTCGGTGAGGTGCTCGACGAGGCGCAGCTCGGTCTTGCTGGCGTACGCGGGCAGCGGCGCCGCGCCGTGGTAGGCGTCGACGACGAGGAAGTGCACGGTGTTCGACCCCACGTCGAGCACTCCGAGCCGCATGGGTACGACGCTACCCGGTGAGCAGTTCACCAGCGGCGTCGAGCAGGGCGAGGGGTTCGGCCCGACGACGGCACCACGTGGGCCTAGGCTCACCGCGTGCCAGAAGTGAGCCTCGACTTTCCCAGGGTGTGGGTGGAGTTCTCCGACCCCGCCGACGCAGACCAGCTGTTCCGCTGCGACCTGACGTGGCTGACGTCGTCGTGGACGTGCATCTTCGGCCGCGGCTGCAAGGGGATCGACGCGACGAAGCCCGACGACGGGTGCTGCGTGCTCGGCGCGCACTTCTCGGACAAGGCCGACGAGAAGCGTACGAAGAAGTGGGCGGACAAGCTCACCGACGAGACGTGGCAGTACCGCCGCAGCGGCCTGAAGAAGGGGGTCGTGGAGAAGGACGAGGACGGCGGGCGCAAGACCCGCGTCGTGGACGGCGCCTGCATCTTCTTGAACCGCAAGGGTTTCGCCGGCGGCGAGGGCTGCTCGCTGCACAGCTTGGCGCTGCGCGAGGGCCTGGACATCACCGAGACCAAGCCGGACGTGTGCTGGCAGCTGCCGGTGCGCCGCACGTTCGAGCGGGTGACCCGTCCCGACGACACCGAGGTCCTCGTCGTCTCGATCCAGGAGTACGACCGTCGCGGCTGGGGTCCCGGCGGTCACGACCTTGACTGGTACTGCACCGGGGACCCGATCGCGCACGTCGCGACCGAGCCGGTGTACGTGACCGAGCGGCACACCCTCGTGGCACTGATGGGTGAGGCGGCGTACGACGTTCTCGCGACGCACTGCGACGCCCGGGTCGCGGCCCTGGCCGACGCGCGGGCCGCTGCCCGTACCAAGCGCGCCCGCGTCGCGCGGCTCGCCCCGCTCGCCCCCCACCCCGCCGACCCGGCGTAGTCCGCACCTCCCGCGCTGACGTGGGAGGTGCGTCGTACGGTTCCGGGCATGGCCAAGCCGCGTACCGCAGCCCCGTCGTACCGATGCGCCGAGTGTGGCTGGACCGCGACGAAGTGGCAGGGCCGCTGCGGGGAGTGCCAGGCCTGGGGGACGCTGGAGCAGGCAGGGGCCCCTCGGCTGCGCGAGGTGACGGCGGGCCCGGTGACCTCACCCGCGGTCCCGATCGGCGAGGTCAGCGTGGTGACGGCCGCCGCCATACCCAGCGGGGTGGACGAGCTCGACCGGGTGCTGGGAGGCGGCCTGGTCCCCGGCTCTGTCGTCCTGCTCGCCGGCGAGCCCGGCGTCGGGAAGTCGACCCTGCTGCTGGAAGTGGCGGCCCGGCACGCCACCGGTCAGCGCCGCGCGCTCTATGTCACGGGGGAGGAGTCCGCGGCTCAGGTACGCATCCGGGCCGAACGGATCGGGTCGGTGTCACCGGACCTGTTCCTGGCCGCCGAGACGGACCTGGCCGCGGTGCTCGGTCACGTCGAAGCGGTCGGGCCGGGCCTGCTCGTCGTCGACTCCGTGCAGACGATCGGCACGATCGACGCCGACGGTGCGCCCGGCGGGGTGACGCAGGTCAAGGAGGTCGCAGCCGCCCTGATCCGCACCGCGAAGGCCCGCGACATGGCGACGATCCTGGTCGGGCACGTGACCAAGGACGGGTCGGTCGCCGGCCCCCGCACGCTCGAGCACCTCGTCGACGTGGTGCTGCACGTCGAGGGAGACAGGCACGGCCGGCTGCGCATGGTGCGGGCGCTGAAGAACCGATACGGCCCTGCCGACGAGGTCGGCTGCTTCGAGCTGGCCGAGGACGGGATCTGGGGCATGCCCGACCCCAGTGGGCTGTTCCTCACAGCCCGCCAGCACCCCGCACCGGGCAGCTGCGTCACGGTCACGCTGGAGGGCACCCGGCCGCTGCTGGCCGAGGTGCAGGCCCTCGTCGTCGCGACCTCGGCCCCCTCACCGCGGCGACAGACCTCCGGGTTGGACTCCTCCCGGGTCGCCATGGTGTCCGCGGTCCTTGACAAGCACGGGCTGCTGGCCAGCGCCCGGTCCGACACCTATGTCGCCACCGTGGGGGGCGTACGGATCACCGAGCCGTCGGCAGACCTCGCGATCGCGTTGGCACTGGGTTCCAGCCACAGCGAGGCACCGGTCCACCCGCGGCTGATCGCCTTCGGCGAGGTAGGACTCTCCGGCGAGATCCGGCGGGTCTCGGGCACCGCTCGACGGCTCAGCGAGGCGGCCCGGATGGGCTTCACGCATGCCCTCGTACCCGCCGACTCCGGACCGGGCCCGGACGGACTCGTCGTGCGCGAGGTGCGACTGGTGTCCGACGCGTTCGACCTGCTGCGCCAACGTTGACGCGGCGGGCCGTCCGGGCGTGCGGCCCGCGGCTGCGGCGCTCTGTACGCTGACCGTGTCGCACCGCCCCCTCGACGTACGACTCGTCGCGCACGCAGGGCCTTGGCGCGCGACGCGAGCTCGGGAGATCCCTTGTCGCCCACCGACAGATCGCCGGCCACCGACGCCGACGCGCTGATGCGGGCTGCCATCGCTCAGGTGGCACCTGGCACGTTGCTGCGCGACGGGCTCGAGCGGATCCTGCGCGGGCGCACCGGCGGCCTTGTCGTCCTCGGGTTCGACCGTACCGTCGAGGCGATGTCGACCGGCGGGTTCGCCATCGACGTCGAGTTCACCGCCCAGCGACTGCGCGAGCTGTCCAAGATGGACGGCGCCGTGATCTGCGACAAGGACGCGACGAAGCTGCTGCGCGCCGCGGTGCAGCTGCTCCCGGACCCGTCGATCCCCACGGACGAGCAGGGCACCCGCCACCGCACCGCTGACCGGGTGGCCAAGCAGACCCCGTTCGTGGTCGTCAGCGTCAGCAAGTCGATGAACACCATCGCGTTGTACGTCGGCAGCCGGCGCTACGTCGTCGAAGGGTCGGCCGCGATCTTGTCGCGGGCCAACCAGGCGCTGGCCACCCTGGAGCGCTACAAGATGCGTCTGGACGAGGTCAACGGCACGCTGTCCGCGCTGGAGATCGAGGACCTCGTAACGGTCCGCGACGTGGTCAACGTCGTCCAGCGCCTGGAGATGGTGCGGCGCATCTCCGGGGAGATCGACGACTACGTCGTGGAGCTCGGGACCGACGGCAGGCTGCTGACCCTGCAGCTCGACGAGCTCGTCGCGGGCGTGGATGCCGAACGAGCCCTTGTCGTACGCGACTACGCCCCCGCGACCACCGGTCGCCGCGGCAACGCCGTCGCCTCGGTGTTCGACGAGGTGGACGCCCTGTCGGGTACGGACCTGATCGACCTGCCGCTGGTGGCCCGCGCGGTCGGGCTGGGCGCGAGCAACGACGCGCTCGACCAGCCCGTCAGCCCGCGCGGCTTTCGGCTCATGGCGCGGGTGCCCCGGCTGCCGGAGGTCGTCGTCGAGCGTCTCGTCGAGCACTTCGGGGGGCTGCAGAAGCTGCTCGCGGCCAACATCGACGAGCTGCAGGCGGTCGAGGGCGTCGGCGAGACGCGGGCCCGCTCCATCCGCGAGGGTCTGAGCCGGCTGGCGGAGTCCAGCATCCTCGAGCGCTACGTCTGAACCCGCTACTTCTGGACCAGCTAGCTCTGGACCAGGACCGACGACCCGAGGGCCGGACCCGTGGCGGGTTCGTACGCCGGATCACCGATGGCCGGCACCCGGGGCAGGTCGACGAGCAGCATCGGGGTGCCGCCCTCGGCCGGGCGCAGCACGGCACTGGCGTACGAAGGGAGCGCCGGACCCGTGGCGGGGTCGAGGATCAACGCTCCTGGGCGCTGCACCGAGGTCACCCGGTCCACGAGCAGCCCTACCTGGTCCTCGTAGCGCGGCACGATCAGGTCACCGACGACCGTGGGTTCCGAGCGCAGGTCCAGCACGGGGACCGAGGCGCCGCGGACGTCGACGAGGCAGAGCTCGCGCCCGGACAGCGTGCGACCGCTGCCGGGAAGCCTCCGTACCTCGCTGGCGCGCAGCACCTCCATCACGTCGGCCACGTCGACGGCGAACGACGTCCTGCCGACCTCGAACGTCAGATGCCCTCCCACGTCAGACATGCCTGCCTCCTTCCCGGGCCTGGACCGCAGCGTGCTCCTGGGAAGGATCGGTCGTCCGGGGGCCCGGCCTGAGGGGCCAGGTGCCGCCGTACGCCGTCATCGGGCGGCCGCCCGGTGATCGCACTCCTCGGCGAGGCGGCGGCACAGCGTCACCAGCTCGGCCACGTCGCAGCCGTCGAGGAGGGCGTTGAGGTCCGCCGGCGAGGTGCCGGGCAGGGTCGCGGCCGCCGCCCGGTACTCCCGGGCCGCTGCACCGGGCTCGGCGCACCGGGCCAGCGCCCCGGCCAGCAGGAAGCGGGCATGTCCGGCGCGAGGTGAGAGATACACCGCCTTGCGCAGCGCGACGAGCGCGCCGGGGTCGTCGCCGACCGTCGCGCGCGCCTGGCCCTCCACGACGTACGCGTCGACCTCGAACGGCGAGGCGGCGGCGGCGCGCGCGGCCAACCGGGCCGCTTCGGAGTACCTGGCCTGCTCCATCGCGGTCCGCGCGTCCTTCAGCAGCGACGTCGCGGCGTCGGGGTCGGGCATCGTGTCCAACGGGTCCGGCTCGGGGCGCACCGCGGCGCGCACCCGCTTGGCCCGCGCCGGCCTTGTGGGGCGGGGGGCCGGTGGCGCGGCCCGCGGGACCGGCCGCTGCGGGGGGGCCGGCTTGGGGGAGGTCGTGGCCGGCACGTCCTTGCGGTACGCGAACGCGTCGCCGAGCGTCACGAGCGTGAAGTCTTCGGTGACCTGCCAGAGCGTCTCGGCGTGACCGATGACCAGGTAACCACCGGGGGCCAGGACGCGGTGGAACGTCGCGATGAGCTCGCTCATCGTGTCCCGGGAGAAGTAGATCGTGACGTTGCGGCACACGATGAGGTCCGCCTGCCCGCGGTCGAGCGGCGGGTCGTCGGTGACGAGGTTGTGCAGCCGCGCCGTGACGACGTCGCGTACCTCCGCCGCGACCTCGTGGACGCCAGCTCCGCGCGGGGTGAACCAGCGCTCGACCTGCGCAGGGGTTGCGAACGACAGCGACCGCCCGGAGTACCGGGCCTGCTTCGTGGCGGCCACGGCGACGGAGGAGACGTCGGTGGCCAGGATCCGTACCTCCGGGGCGGTCGGCAGCCCGGTCGCCGCCTCGGCGGCCAGGATCGCCAGAGAGTACGGCTCCTCCCCGCTGGAACAGCCCGCGCTCCAGACAGTCAGCGGCCGGCCGCGGGACACGGCGCGACGCATCAGCTCGGGCAGCAGCCGGTCGCGCAGCGCGATCATCTGTGGTGGGTTCCGGAAGAAGTGGGTCTCCGGGATGGTGACGTCGTCGAGCAGGTGCTGGCGCTCGTCTGCCCCGTCGGGCGCCGCGATCCGCGCGAGGTAGGCACCCAGGTCCGCCGCGCCGGTGTGCGCGAGGCGGTCGGCCACGACCGCGCTGAGCGCCGCGCGCCGGCTCACGTCGAAGACCAGTCCGGCCTCCCGCGCGAGGTAGCCGGACAGGGCGGCGTACTCCCCGTCACTCAACGTGCGGCTCCGGGACAGCGCACCAGCGACGGTGGTCACGGCGAATCGGCCCCCAGAATCCGTCTGACCGACACGGCCACCCGCGGCGCGATGTCGTCCAGGGCCAGCTCGATGCTGACGGCGTCCAGGGCCCGGGCCGCGCCGGGCATGCCCCAGACCGCCGAGCTCTGCTCGTCCTGCCCGATGGTGACCGCGCCCTGCTGGCGCATCTCGAGCAGGCCGGCCGCCCCGTCGCGACCCATTCCGGTCAACAGGACCCCGATCGCATTGGGGCCACAGGCCTGCGCCACGTTGTGGAACGTGATGTCCACCTCGGGGACGTGCAGCTGCCCGGGGCGCGGCTCGGTCAGGCGCACCCGGAGGCCCGGACCGAGCTCGAGGTTGGCACCGCTGGGTGCGAGCAGCACGTGACCGGCACGAAGCCGCTCACCGTGCGCCGCCACCGAGACCGGGGCGGCGATCGTGGCGTCGAGCCAGGCGGCGAGGCTGGCAACGAAGCCTTCGGCCATGTGCTGGACGATGAGGACGGCAGCGGGCAGGTCGGCCGGCAGTCCCGCGAGCACCGCCGCCAGCGCGGGAGGTCCGCCGGTGGACGCGCCGATCGCGACGACGGGCAGCAGGTCGGTGCTCCGCGCAGTGGCCGGCGTACCGCTGCGCCGGCGGGCGGGCTCGTGGCCGGCCGCGACGCTGTCGGCAGCAGGCCCACCGGGCCCGGACGTACGTCCCCGCGCTCGGTCCCGCAACCGGCCCCGGGGGTGCGTGATGACTCGGACGCGACTGGCGAAGAGCAGCTGACGGGCCAACAGGTCCCCGTACGCGGCCGAACCGAGTGCTTCCGCGGTCGAGGCGATCACGTCGACCGCGCCACCGGCGATGGCCTCGTCCGGGTCCTGGGCCGCCGCCCCGGTGAGCACGATCGGCAGTGGGCACCTGGCCATTACCTGCTCCACGACCTCCAGGCCACCGGCACCGGACGCCAGGTCGAGCAGGATCACGCGTGGTCGGTGGTCGGCGATCAGGGTCTGGACTTCGTCGGGGTCCCGGGCCGCGCCGCAGACGTTCAGCCCTCGGTCGGTGAGCAGCTGGGCCAGGCGGACCTGCCGCGTCCCCGCGGCCACGATCACCACGGACAGCGCGACGTCGACCGTCTGCGGGGCCCACGGCGTCGTGGTCACGACCGGTTGCGCCGCAGGCTGCACCGACGCACCTCTTCTACTCGCCCCCCGACGAACCGGCGATGCTCGCCGCTCGACGACGCGTCTGCCTCGCACCCTGTCAGTCGGCGCGTCGGGGCCGGCGCTTGAGTTCGGCCGGCCGTCCCGGGGCCGGCGCATGAGCAGGCCGGCCCGTCCCGGGCCGGAATCGGCCGGGTCCGAACGGGTGGCCGGGATCAGGTGAGTGAGAACGGGGCCGGTGCCGAACTTACGTTCCCGTTGCGGCCGATGAGCGTGTACGACCCTGCGCTCGCGGCGGGCTGGTTCGCCGGGCAGCCCTGCGCCGAGGCACGGCCGGGCCAGGTGACGCTGACTGAATACGACTGGCCGGCGGCGATCGTGGCCGGGCCCGCCGCCCCGCCGGGACTGCAGTCGTCACTGGACCAGAACTTCGTGCCGCCCTTGTTGATGATCAGAGTGTTGGGCAGCGCGCCCACGTCGCGCACGCAGGCGTGCGACGAGGTGTTCGTGATCTGCATCCGCAGCTTCGGCGTCGACCCGACCGGATAGGTGGCCGCGTCCGTGGATGCGGTGACCGAGATGTCGGAGTCCTTGCACTTCGGGGTCGTGGCGGTCGGCGTGCTCGTCGGGGTCTTGCTGGGGGCAGCGGATTCCTGCTTCGTCGGGGTCGCCGACGGGGTGGGGGTCGCGGACTGCTTCGAGGCCGAGGGAGTGGGTGAGGCGGACACCGAGGGGCTCGCGACCGGCGCCGTACCGCCGCTGCGGCCCCCGATGAGCCACACCGCTCCGCCGATGATGAGGACCACGACGATCGCGACCAGGACCCGGCGCACCCAGTAGACGCTCGGGGGCTGCGGCCCGACCGGGTGGATCACATGGCTCACGGGGTGGACGCTACCGGGCAGGCGGGCCGGATCGGGGGCACACTCACCGGAGCCGTCGCGCAGAATGGCTGACCGTGACGCGAGCCCACCGCCCTCCGGACCCGTCCGGAGCCGTGCCGGAACGGGCCGAGCGCGTCGTCGCCGAGGTCCTGGGCTGGTACGCCGGCCATCAGCGAGACCTGCCCTGGCGAAGCGCGGACCGCACCCCTTGGGGAGTGCTGGTCAGCGAGGTCATGCTGCAGCAGACGCCGGTGGACCGCGTCGTCCCGTACTGGACGAGCTGGTTGCAGCGCTGGCCCACGCCGAGGCGGTTGGCCGGGTCCACCACGGCCGACGCCGTCCGGGCGTGGGGCCGGCTGGGCTACCCGAGGCGGGCGCTACGACTGCACGCGGCGGCGCTCGCGTGCGTGGAGCGGTTCGGCGGCGCGGTGCCGTCCTCGTACGAGGACCTGCGGACCCTGCCCGGCGTCGGTGACTACACGGCGGCTGCCGTGGTGGCGTTCGGCTTCGGCGGCGCAGCGGTCGTGCTGGACACGAACGTGCGTCGGGTGCTGGCCCGGGTCTTCGTCGGGCGGGCCCTGCCCGGGCCGTCGGTGACGGTGGCCGAACGGGTGCTCGGCGCAGCGGTGCTGCCCGTGGGCCCGCGGGTCGCCGCGACCTGGTCCGTCGCCGTCATGGAGCTCGGCGCCCTGGTCTGCACGGCGAGATCACCGGACTGCGGTGGTTGCCCGATCGCGCCGGACTGCCGTTGGTTGGCCGCGGGCAGCCCGCCGGCGCAGGGTCCGGCCCGGCCGACGCAGCGCTTCACCGGCACCGACCGGCAGGTTCGGGGCCTGCTGCTTGCCGTGCTGCGCGAGGACGACGCGGCTGTGCCCTCCCACCGGCTCGACACGGTGTGGCCCGACCCGGTGCAGCGGGACCGTGCCCTGGCCACGCTTGTGGCCGACGGGCTGGCCGAGGCGCTGCCCGGGGGTACGTACCAGCTGCCTCAGCGCGGGTCGCGCCACAGGGTGTCGACGGTCGGGCCGTCGTACGGCAACGAGAACCTGTCCACGCGGCGAAAGCCCACCGACTCATAGCGCGCCAGGTTCGCCGGGTTGGACGACTCCAGGTAGGCAGGGCGCCCGACCGCGTCGAGCTCGGCGAGGTCGGCCCGCAGCAGCGCCATGCCCACACCACGGCCCCGGTGGGCCGGGTTCGTCGCGAAGATGTCGAGGTACTGGTGCTCGGCTTCGGGGCGGTGCTGCTCGAACACGGCGTAGACCTCCGGCATCACCGCGCCCCAGTCCCCCATGACCGCCGCGGCCAGCTGGTCGGCGTGCGCCTCGTCCTCGGCCAGCACCTCCGGCGCACCCGGCGGCAGCCACAGGGTCACCGCCGCCCCGCCGTCGGCGACCCGGCCTGCGCCGGCGGCCACCGCGGCCCGGGCGTACTGCGCCCAGTAGCTCGCCCGCAGCTCACGAGAGGGCACGGGGTCACCGAAGATCCACGCCCAGGTCGGGTCGTCCTCGAACGCCTCGGCCAGCGTGCGGGCCGTGGCGTCGATGTCGGCGACGGTCATGGGGCGTACGACCACCGGGTCGACCACGTGCCCTCTCTTCGCTGCGTCTTGTCAGTCGCTGACGGGTTCGTCCCCCGGCGTCGTGGGCTCGGCGGCTGCACCGGCTCCCACGGGTACGACATCGGGCAACGCGGCCTTGGGCTCGCTGCGGAACGTGAACTCCCGCGTGTCGCCCTCACCCTGCACATCGACCACGACGATCGTGCCCGGCAACAGCTCACCGAACAGGATCCGCTCGGAGAGCTGGTCCTCGATCTCGCGCTGGATGGTGCGTCGCAGCGGCCGGGCACCCAGGACCGGGTCGTAGCCGCGCTCGGCGAGCAGCGCCTTGGCGCCCACGGTGAGCTCGATGCCCATGTCCTTGTCCCGCAGCCGGCCGTCGAGCTTGGCCATCATCAGGTCGACGATCGTCACGATCTCGTCCGGTGTCAGCTGGTGGAACACGATGGTGTCGTCGATGCGGTTGAGGAACTCGGGCCGGAAGTGCTGCTTGAGCTCGTCGTGCACCTTGTTCTTCAT
>JANWJC010000028.1 GCA_025449595.1 Acidobacteriota bacterium
AATCCCATGGTGGGGTGGACCTGCAGGTCCTGGAACAGGTCCGCGTCGGCGGCGATGCGGCGGGCGGTCATCGCGGTGACCGGCCCGTACCCGACAAGCTCGGACAGGTCCTCATCGGCACCGGTCAGCGTGGCGACGGTGGTGACGAGCTGGACCATGGTGCGGCGCCAGCCCTTGCCTTGGGGGTACCAGGGTGCCTCGAACGCACTGGTCAGCAGGTCGATCGCGGCATCGAAGCGGGCCTGATCCAACCGCACCGACCGGTCCTGCTGTGCTTGCGGGTCCCCACTTTGGGCAGGATCAGTCGTGTCCTCGCCAAGGCGGACATGCTCGGCCGCGGTCCCGTGCTGCGTGTCGGTGTCCATCGTGAGGCGGACATCAAGCGGTACTGACCCCTCGATGTCCGCTGTGCGGCGGACACCGTTGTCGGGCGCCGAGGTGGTGATGTCCCTTTCACTGCGGACATCAGCGGCCGCGGTGGCACAGGTGTTCGTCCCGGGAAAGACATCACGGGTCACGACGTCGGCGATGTCCGCATCGGTACGGACATCTGCGCTGAGGGCATCGTGGGTGTCCGTTTCGGGGCGGACACCGTCCGGGGTAGTGACCCGTCGATGTCCGCTGCAGGGGCGACATCCCCGTCGGTCGTTGCGTTGGTGTCCGCATCAGCGCGGACATCGCCGGTGTCGTGTGCCGGTGCCTCCTCGGGTTCCTGCCATAGATCGGTTTCCGGCACTTGCGGGGTGGGGTCCTCGGGCCAGGTCTGGTCGCGGTCACCCTGGCCAATGGTCGCGGCGGTCAAGGCATGGGGGCAGGTGGGAGTGCACCCCTCGTGGCAGTCCTTGAGCTGGGCCAGGGCGGTGCCGGTGGCGGCGTACCACGCGCGGTCCACCGCATCCGGTGGGCCGGTGATGGACAGGGTGCGGGACCCGTCGGCATTGGTCCAGCGGAGCAGGTTCCGGTCCCGGATGGTGGCCTTGTCCTGCGCCTTCGCGGCGTCGGGGTCCAGGGCGAGCAGGCGGCGCGCGATCCGGCGCCGCAGCGTGGCCGGTCGGGAGTCCTGCAGCACCGGGGCCAGCTCTGCATCGATCAATCCCGCGACCCGGTCCCCGGTGATCCCGAGGCGGGCGAAGAGCTGCCATGCCTTGCGCGCGGACACCATCCCCGCTTCGAGCAGGGCACCGGTGGCCGGGAGCCGGTCGCGTAGGTCCAACGCGAGTTCCAGGCGCCCCTCGGCATCCCCGGGCGTGATGTTCAGGGTGCGTTCTAGGTCCTCACGCACGATCCTCTCGGTGTCGGCCCGCCCCCACTTCACACCCCGCTCGGTGAGCGGGTTCCCGGCCACGTGGGCGTCGATCTCCGCGGTCGCAGCGGCCAGCAGCGCGGTGTGCTGCAGCGCGGTGTCCGCGGCGAGGATCTTGTCGGTCAGGGCCAGGGAGTCCCGCACCGCGGGACCGGTCAGCGTCATCGGGTCGATCACCGCGACCGCGGTCCGGGTCCGGGTATCGACCGGGCGGGCCACCAACGCGGCCAACAGGCCCGCCACCGACCCACCGCCAGTCGATGGTGGCGGATCGCCGTCGCAGTCCGGCCCACACCACCGACAGCACGGTTCCTCGTCGGTGTGATTTCGCGAACCCAGGCCGGGGTCCGTGCTAGCCAGCAGGTCCGCCATCGTGGCGGTCCCGGGCTGGATCTGCCCGGTCTGGAGCAGGGCGTCGTACTCCCGGTCCCGCATCTCCCGCTCCACCGGGTCCACGTCGTCGACGAACCCGAACGGGTCCATGAACTCATTGGTATCACTTGTGTTCATGCTCTCAAACTAGACGTGACCACCGAGAGTCGGATCGGCCGAAGACCGCTCACGGAGACTGCATCTAGGCACGAGGCCGCACCTACGTGCATCGTTCGGTGCGGAGCTTGGAGGATCCTGGGATCGGGGCGGGAGTCATGCGCGCAGGTCGCACCTGGAACTACAGGCGGCGAAGGTGATTGACGGGCAACCGTAGGGTCGACCACGCACCGCAGTCTCAGGCGGCCGCGAGGCGCTTCCCGCTGATGGTGGCCAGCTGGGTGACGGCCGCGACATCGACAGCCGTCGGCTTCGTGGTCATCTGCAGATAGGTCCCGTCGAGTACGGCGCCCTTGCGCTGGAAGATCAGCACGACGAACAGTTTTTCGTTGCTGCCCTTCGCGGAGACGTCCAGCGTCGCGACCGCGTTGTCCTTGACGGGCAGTGAGGCCGACGCGGTGACGGTGCTGACGTCGTAGCGCCGGTCGGGTACCCCGGCCACGGTCGACTTCTCGAACGTGCCCTTGGGGCAACCCGTGACCGAGGTGCGGAACTGGGTCAACGCCTGGGCGGCCGAGTCGGGGCTGTCGTAGGCGACGACCTCGTTCGATGCGCCGGCCGGCTGGCCCTGGGCGGTGAGCAGGATGACCTGACGGCGTGCGACGCGGTGCGCCTCGGTGGTGAAGTCGTAGCCGCAGTTGTCCAGCGTGACCTGACCGCCCACCTGGTCCCCACCGTCCATCAGCTTGACTGTGTAACCGTTGGCAAGGTCGGTGTCGGTGAGGCCCACCTGCGCGACGAGGTCGGCTGGCGAGGTGGTGGCACTCGGCGCCGGCGTGCTCGACGTGGCCGCGGCGGCGGGCTGTGTAGGCGTGGCGGCGGGGCCTGCGGAGCCGCAGCCGGCGAGGGCCAGTGCCGCGACGAGCGCGGTGCCCGCCGTGGCGACGTCCAGCAGCCTGCGGGTGATCGTCGTGCGCATCGCTGGTCTCCTTCGAAGCACGGCTCTGGTCGTTCGGGCGCCCTAGGGTCGGGGAACCCCCGTTCGTCCTTCGGCCGACGTGGCCCGCGCCTTGACCTGGACGGGGAGCGCCTCGACGCGGCGTTCGAGCCGCGCGAGCGTCGCCACCACCTCCGACTCGGGATGGTCGGCCACGAGATCGACCGCGCCGAGATCTGCCGTGGGTCGCTGTACTCCACCTGCAGCTCGAGGCTGACTGCGCCTGCGGCTCGTCGAGCAGCTGCTCCAGGGTCGCCGCCGGCCGAACGATCACCCGCTTCTGCTCCACCGTCAACCTGTGAACCAGAACCTCCAGTCCACGCGAACCCCGGGACGAGGGCGTTGCGTCGACCGGTTGAGACCACCTATGAACCCCGTTCGCGATCTTGGGAAGAGTGCCGAAAGCCAGATCGACAAGGGGACACGTCAAGGTCAGGGCCCGCCGCTGGCCGGGGGTGATTCCGGGGTGATTCTCCGTGAAGCTGAGTCCCTGCGGAAGCGCCGAAAGGAAAGGCCCCTGGCCGCGTCGCCGCAGGCCAGGGGCCCGACTCCTCGAGTCGGGGTGGCGGGATTTGAACCCACGACCTCTTCGTCCCGAACGAAGCGCGCTACCAAGCTGCGCCACACCCCGATGAGCGACGCGAGTCTAGGCGCGACAGTTCGTGGCGGACAAACCAGGCCGCCTCAGGTCTGCCGCGGTCGCAGTGTCATCAGGGTGGCCTCCGGCGGGCAGGCGAACCGGACCGGGGCGTACGGGGAGGTGCCCAGCCCCGCGGAGACATGCAGGAACGCGCCCCGCCCGTCCACGCCGCCGAGCGCGGGGTCGCCGCCGGGCTGATACGGGCGGGCGTGCCGGGACAGCCCCTTGGCCTGCGCCGGCGGCAGGTCGCAGTTGGTCAACAGCGCGCCGTACCCCGGCACGCAGATCTGGCCGCCGTGGGTATGCCCAGCCAAGACCAGGCCGGCCCCGTCGTCGGCCATCGCATCCAGGACCCGGCGGTACGGCGCATGCGTCACGCCCAGGGCCAGGTCGGCGCCGGCATCGAAGCTGCCGGCAACGTCGGCGTACCGGTCCCGGCGGATGTGCGGGTCGTCCACGCCGCGTACGTCCACGTCCTGCCCTGCCACCGTGAGCCGACCCCGGGCGTTGGACAGGTCCAGCCAGCCGGCGCCGGTCAGCCCGGTCACCAGGTCCTTCCATGGCAGCTCGGCGCGCGTCGTGGCCAGGCCCGACGGCCCGGTCAGGTAGCGCCACGGCCGCACCGCCCCCGGGGCGAAGTAGTCGTTGGAGCCCAGGACGAAGGCGCCGGGAACGTCGAACAGCGGGTCGAGCGCGTCAAGGACGAGGGGGACGGCGTCCTGGTGCGACAGGAAGTCCCCGGTGGCCACGACGGCGTCCGGGCGAAGGGTGGCCAGCCGGCGTACCCAGCGGATCCGGTCGGTGGTGCTCGGGGTCAGGTGCAGGTCGGACAGGTGCAGGATGCGCACCGGGGGCCGGCCCGCCGGGAGCACGTCGACCTCGACGCGGCGCAGCCGGTACGAACGGGCCTCCAGCAGCGAGTAGCCCAGGCCCAGCGCACCGCTGGCCGCGATGGCACCGATCGTACGAACCGCACGTCCCATGGCCTCACGATCCCACGGGCACGACGTAACCACGAGGCCCGAGGTCGCCGTGGTAGGCCAGGATGAGGCCATGAGCGAGCTCGAGGACCGGCTGCAGCACGACCTGACCACCGCGATCAGGTCGCGCGACGAGGTGGCCGCCGCGACGCTGCGGATGGCCCTCACGGCCGTGAAGAACCAGTCCGTGGCCGGCACCGAGGCCAAGGAGCTCACCGACGACGAGGTCGTCCTTGTGCTGGGCCGGGAGGCCAAGAAGCGCCGGGAGTCCGCGCAGGCGTACGACGACGCGAAGCGGGCCGACCTGGCCGACCGCGAGCGCGCCGAGCTGGTCGTGCTCGCCGGCTACCTGCCGGCCCCGCTCAGCGACGACGAGCTGGCCGGTCTGGTGACCACCGCGATCGCCGACGCCGGTGTCGGCGCGGGGGAAGGCATGCGCGGCATGGGCGCGGTCATGAAGGTCCTCACGCCGCGGGTCGCCGGTCGCGCCGATGGCTCCCGGGTCGCCGCAGCGGTCAAGGCCGCGCTGGCCTGAGGCACACCTCCGGACGAGATTCTGGGCGGCGTCACTGGTCGGAGTGTTGGATCCGGGCCGCAATCCGGGCGAAATTCCGCGCTCTCGCCCGTGACCTGCCATCGACATGTCGATGTGCTGCGGCCCGGACTCAGGCCTTGGGGGGTTTGGGCGGCTTGGGTGGTTTGGGTGGATTGGGCTGGGCCGGCGGTGACGCACCCGGCGGGGTCGCGGTCGGACTGCCCGAGGGGGTCGGCGTGCCGGGCGGAACGGTGGGGGTCTTGGCCGGCGGCGGTACGTACACCGGCGGCGACCAGGTCCCGAGACCGTCGAGGGCCTGCAGGTCGAACGGGGTCTTCGGGGTCCCGGCCAGGGCCGCGAGCATGGTCTCCTTCCAGATCGGGCCGGGCAGGCTGCTGCCGAACACCTGGTCGTAGTAGCGGCCGTTGATCGTGACGTTGTGCATGGGGTGGCCGTACGCCCCCCGCGGGTCCCCGGTCCACACCGCCGCGGCCAGGTCCGGGGTGTAGCCGGCGAACCAGACGGCGGCGGAGTCGTTCGTCGTTCCCGTCTTTCCGGCGGCCTGGCGTCCCAACGTCATCTTGGCGCCGGTGCGTCCGACGAGCGGCCCGTCGATGACCTGGCTCAGGATCGCGGTGACGCTGTCCGCGACCTGGCGGTCCACGACCTGCGTGCAGTTCGCGTCGGGGACGGGCAGCGCCTTGCCGTCGCGGTCGGTGACGCTGGTGATCGCGATCGCGTCGCAGTGCACGCCGTGGTTCGCGAAGGTGGCGTAGGCCATCGTGAGGCTCAGCGGCGATACCTCGTCGACCCCGAGGGTGAAGTTCGCGTTCTCCCCCAGCGGCTTCCCGCTGGCCTGCGTCAGGCCGACGGCACGAGCCACGTCGACCGTCTGACACAGCCCGACCTGCTGCTCCAACGCCATGAAGAACGTGTTCACCGAGTACGCCGCACCGCTGAGCATGTTCATCGGAGTGGTCGTCCCGGTCGAGTTGCGGATGGTCTTGGTGTTCACCTCGACACCGGCGCAGTTGGTGATCCCGGTGAATCGCTTGGCACCCGGCGCGTCGAGCTTCTCGTACGGTGAGATCCCGGCCTTCAGTGCAGCGGCCAACGTGAAGATCTTGAACGTGGATCCCGCCTGTGCCCCGATCCCACCGCCCATGTCCTCGTCGACGTTGAAGTTGTACGTCGTGTTGCCGCGCCCGGACGTGCCCCAGTTGCGGTTCTGCGCCATGGCCACGATCTGCCCGGTTCCGGGGCGAACCATCGAGATCGCCGCGACCTTCTGGCTCGGGTCGCGCATCGGGATGAAGTCCGTGACCGACTTCATCGCAGCGGCCTGGATCTTCGGGTCCAGGGTGGTCCGGATCGTGAGGCCGCCGCGGCGCAGCAGCTGCTCGCGGGCATCGGCCGTCGCGCCGAACACGGGGTCGGTCTTCATGACGTTGAGGACGTACTCGCAGAAGAACGGCGAGACCGAGGTCGTGCAGCCGTTGCGGGCGAGCACCGGGTGCAGGATCGACTTGGTCGGGATCGCCTCGGCCACCGCGGCCTGCTTGGCAGTGATGTAGCCCTGGTCGACCATGCGGACCAGCACCTGGATGCGGCGCTTCTGCGAGGACTTCGGGTTGCGCGTCGGGTCGTACGCGATCGGCTGCTGGACCAGCCCCGCCAGCGTCGCGGCCTCGACCAGGGTGAGCTGGCTCGCGTGCTTGTTGAAGTAGCGCCGTGACGCCGCCTCGACGCCGTAGGCACCTGCCCCGAAGTACGCGATGTTCAGGTAGCGGGTGAGGATCTCGTCCTTGGAGTACTGCTTCTCGATCGCCAGCGCGTACGCAAGCTCCTTGACCTTGCGGCTCAGCGTGCGCGCCTGCGCTGCCCGGACCTCGTCGGGGGTCGTCGCGGAGTTGACCAGCACCTGCTTGACGTACTGCTGGGTCAGCGTCGACCCGCCCTGCACCTGTCCGCCGGAGGACGTGCCGATGAAGGCGCGTACGAAGCCGCGCAGGTCGAAGCCGTCGTGCTCGTAGAACCGGCCGTCCTCGATCGCCACGATCGCCTGCCGCATGACCGGCGCGATCGCGCTGAGGGGGACCTCGATGCGGTTCTGGTAGTAGACGGTGGCCAGGACCGAGCCGTCCGCGGCCAGGATCGTCGAGCGCTGCGGGAGCGGAGGGGTGACGAAGTCGGCCGTCGGGATCGCCTCGAAGTCCTGCACGGCGGTGCGGGTGGCGATGCCGGCGCCGCCGACGAACGGCAGCACCATGCCGGCACCCACGACTCCGGCCAGCACGCTGACCACGACGAACAACGCCAGGCGCGAGGTCGCGCGCGTGACGGAATAGGGCTCGTGTCGGGTCACAGGCATCGTGGACGAGGGTAGGGGCAGCTGGGCCTGAATCGGGACAGCGTGCGCCCGGGATGAGTGACGGTGGGGGCCCGCGCAGGGTTCCTCGATCGCCTCACCCGGGTATCCGGAGGTCGAGTGTTTCGGGTTGACACGCCGATTCCTGTGAGCCGGACTCCTAGAAATAGTTAGATATGGCTACTCAGGATAGGCAGAATACCCCTGTAGGCGGTAACTCATCCTGCGTAGCGTCGCGCTGACCGGGGCAGCGTCGCCCCGGGGCGTACGGGGCCCGGAGTCCGGCCGATGCGGCTGGTCGCGGTCCTGATCCGCCCGACACGGTGGGGGTGACACCCGGATGACATGGACCACCGAGTGGACGAGCGAGGCGGCGTGTCGCGGGTCTGACCCGGACACGTTGTTCGTCCAAGGGGCAGCCCAGAACCGGGCCAAGGCGATCTGTATGGGGTGCCCGGTACGTACCGAGTGCCTGGCGGACTCGTTGGACAACCGCATCGAGTTCGGTGTGTGGGGCGGCATGACCGAACGCGAACGCCGGGCACTGCTTCGCCGCCGCCCGCAGGTCACGTCCTGGCGCCGGCTGCTCGAGACCGCGCGGCAGGAGTACGACCATGTGGTCGTGGGCTCCATGCTCGCGTACGTCGACCGCGCCGCCTCGCGCGTGCCGGTCGGCCAGCGCGCCAGCTGAGGCAGGGCGCTCACGACCCGTTCGGTGCGCCCCCGAGCGCGGCACCGATCTGACGCAGCGTCGCGAGGTCATGCACGTCGCCGGGCAGCAGCGGGACAGTGGCGACAGGCACCGAGGGGTGCGCCGCGGTGAACCGGGCCGTCAGGGTCCGTTGTCGTTCCAGGGCCGCGGCCCGCTCGGCGTGCACCCGCAGCACCCCGGCACCGGTGCGGTGCTCCCTCCCGAGCCGCTCCAGGCGGGCGGCGGCGTCAAGTGCGGCGGCCGCGGACAGCTCGGGCAGCCCCGTGACCTGGACCCGGTTCAGCACCAGCCCAGCCAGCGGCATCGACTCCTCGCGCAGCCGCTCCACGAAGTACGACGCCTCCCGCAGCGCGTCCCGCTCGGGCGCGGCGACGACCACGAACGCGGTGTCGGGCCGCTGCAGCATGGCGTAGGTCTCGTCGGCCCGCTCTCGGAAGCCGCCGAACAGCGTGTCGATGGAGCCCACGAACGTCTGGATGTCCTGTAGCAGCTGCCCGCCCATGATCTTGGTCAGAGCGTGGGTGAACACACCGAAGCCGACGTGGATGACGCGCAGGTACGCCTTGCCGCCGGCGCGGGCCGGGGCTGCGAGAAGCCGGATCAGCCGGCCGTCCAGGAACGAGCCGAGCCGGCGTGGGGCGTCCAGGAAGTCCAGGGCCGAGCGGCTCGGCGGGGTGTCCACGACGATCAGGTCGGTGTCCCCGCGCTGGTCGGCCGCGGCTCGCAGCTGCCCCAGCTTCTCCATCGCCATGTACTCCTGCGTGCCCGCGAACGAGCTCGACAGCGACAGGTAGAAGGGGTTGGCCAGGATCGTCTTCGCGCGCTCCGGGTCGGCGTTGGCCAGCACGAACTCGTCGAACGTGCGCTTCATGTCCAGCATCATCGCCGCGAGCGATCCGCCGGCCGTGCCGTCGATGCCGGTGACCTCCCGGGGGTCGTTGTCCAGCTCGGTCAGCCCCAGGGACTGGGCCAGGCGGCGCGCCGGGTCGATGGTGAGCACGACGGCGTGGCGGCCCTGTTCCGCAGCCCGCAGCGCCAGGGCCGCCGCGCTCGTCGTCTTGCCCACACCGCCGCTGCCGCAGCAGACGATGACCTTCACCGACCGGTCGGCCAGCAGCGCGTCGAGGTCGAGCGAAGGGGTCCGGGCCGACAGCACCGCCGGCCGGGTGTCACGGGCCTTCACGCCGCGCCCTGCGCCCGCAGGTCGGCGGCCAGGTCGTACAACGAGCCGAGGTCGATGCCCTCGGCCAGCCACCGCAGCTGGTAGGTGGGCCGGTCCAGGCCGGCGACGACCGCGCGCTGCTCGCTCTCGAGCCGGACCCGGACCGCGTGGTCCGCGGCCTGCGCCAGCAGCGCATCGACGGCCTCGTCCGTGGAACGGTGATCCCCGCCCACGGTGAACGCCCCGCTGCGATCGGCAAGGCCGGCGGCGACGAGGTCGGCGGCGAGCTGCTCGCGGTCCATCGTCCCGCGGGCTGCGGCGCGCAGCGCGGTCTGACTCAGCAACGGGTCTCGCACCATGTTGACGAAGATCCCGCCCAGCGGCAGGCCCGCCGCGCGCAGGTCGGCGATGCCATCGGTGGTCTCCTGCACGGGCATCGGCTCGAGCAGGGTCACGACGTGCACTGCCGTGAGCGGAGAGGCGATGACGGCCATGACGCCGTCGGCCTGGCTGCGTACCGGCCCGACCCGCGCCAGCCCCGCGACCTCGCTGTTGACGTTGAGGAACCGCGCGATCCGGCCGGTCGGCGGCGCGTCGAGCACCACCGCGTCATACACGCTGCGGCCCTTGTCCTTGCGACGCACGGCTTCCTTCGCCTTGCCGGTCAGCAGTACGTCGCGCATGCCCGGGGCGATCGTCGTCGCGAAGTCGATGGCCCCGAGGCGCTTGAGGGCCGAGCCGGCGGTGCGCAGGTTGTAGAACATCTCGAAGTAGTCCAGCAGCGCCTCCTCGGGGTCCACCGCCAGCCCCATCACCTCACCACCGTCGGGCGCCGGGGCGAGGCTGCGCTCGGTGTGTGGCAGCGGCGGGGTGTCGAACAGCTGCGCGAGGCCCTGCCGTCCCTCGACCTCCATGAGAAGGACCCGCCGCCCGCCGTGGGCCAGCGCCAGCGCCAGCGCTGCCGCGATGGTGGTCTTGCCGGTGCCGCCCTTGCCCGTGACCACGTGCAGGCGTACGCCCTCCCAGTCCACCTCCCGGGACGCGTCGTCGCCGGGCACGCTCGCGGCACTCACGTCGGCGAGCCTAGGCCGTGCCGATGCGGAGCACGCCCGTACGCCGACCCCCGAGACGGGTGAGT
>JANWJC010000029.1 GCA_025449595.1 Acidobacteriota bacterium
CCATCGAGGAGCGCGACATCCGCTTCATCCGGCTCTGGTTCACCGACGTGCTGGGGATGCTGAAGTCGGTTGCCGTGGCCCCGGCCGAGCTGGAGTCGGCGTTCGCCGAGGGCATCGGGTTCGACGGATCGGCGATCGAGGGGTTCGCCCGGGTGTACGAGTCCGACATGCTCGCCCGGCCCGACCCGAGCACCTTCCAGGTGCTGCCGTGGCGCGGTGAGGGCCCCGGGGTGGGCCGGATGTTCTGCGACATCCTCATGCCCGACGGCAGTCCGTCGTACGCCGACCCCCGCCACGTGCTCAAGCGCGCGCTGAACAAGGCCGCCGACCTCGGCTTCACGTTCTACACGCACCCGGAGATCGAGTTCTTCATCTTCAAGGACCGCCCGGTCCCCGGCCAGGTCCCGGTCCCGGTCGACGAGGTCGGCTACTTCGACCACACCCCGCACGGGGAGGGCTACGACTTCCGCCGGCAGGCGATCACGGTGCTCGAGCAGATGGGCATCTCGGTGGAGTTCAGCCACCACGAGGGTGCGCCGGGCCAGCAGGAGATCGACCTGCGCTACGCCGACGCGCTCACGACCGCGGACAACATCATGACGTTCCGGCAGGTCATCAAGGAGGTGGCGCTGACGCAGGGGGTCTACGCCTCGTTCATGCCCAAGCCGTTCCGGGACCACCCGGGTTCGGGCATGCACACCCACCTGTCGATCTTCGAGGGTGATGCGAACGCGTTCTACGAGGCCGGCGCGGAGTACCAGCTGTCCAAGGTCGGTCGGGCGTTCATCGCGGGGCTGCTCCACCACGCCCCCGAGATCACCGCGATCACGAACCAGTGGGTGAACTCGTACAAACGTCTCGCGTTCGGGATGGAGGCGCCTAACTACGTCTGCTGGGGCCACAACAACCGGTCCGCGCTGGTGCGCGTCCCGATGTACAAGCCGGCCAAGGGCAACTCGACGCGGGTCGAGTTCCGGTCGGTCGACTCGGCCACGAACCCGTACCTCGCGTTCGCGGTGATGCTCGCGGCCGGGCTGGCGGGCATCGAGAAGGGGTACGAGCTGCCGCCAGGTGCCGAGGACGACGTGTGGGCGTTGACCGAGGGTGAGCGCCGTGCCATGGGGATCGAGCCGCTGCCGAGCTCGCTGGGACAGGCGGTTCAGGTGATGGAGCGCAGCGAGCTGGTGGCCGAGACGCTGGGCGAGCACGTCTTCGACTTCTTCTTGCGCAACAAGCGAGCGGAGTGGGCGGACTACCGCCGACAGGTCACCACGTTCGAGCTCGAGAGATATCTTCCGGTGCTGTGAGCCTCGCGGGCGGATCCGGTCCGGCACGTGTCCTGGTCGTGCGCAACGACGCGACCGACCCCGTGGGCCTGCTGGGGCAGTGGCTGGAGGCGGCGGGGCTGGAGCTTGTCGACATCCGTGCCGACGCCGGCGACCCCGTGCCCTCGAGGGTCCCTGACGACATCGACGCGGTCGTCTCGCTCGGAGGTGCGATCTCGGCCACGAGCGATGCCGAGGCGCGGTGGCTGCCGGCCGAACGAGCGCTGCTGTGCGACGCGGTCGAGCGCGAGGTACCCGTGCTCGGTGTGTGCCTGGGCGGACAGCTGCTCACCGTCGCGCTCGGAGGACAGGTGCGACGGGCACTCGTACCCGAGTACGGGCTCGTCCAGCTGGACCTCACGCCCGCTGCCGCCGTCGACGCGCTGTTCGCCACGATCGCGCCCGGGTCCCCGGTGGCGCAGTATCACGGCGACGAGATGGCCGAGCTGCCCGAGCAGGCGGTGCTGCTGGCCAGCACCCCGGCCTGCCGCCACCAGGCCTGGCGGATCGGTGAGACCGCGTGGGCGGTGCAGTTCCACCCGGAGATCGACGCCGCCACGCTCGCGGACTGGGCAGGGTCGGACGCCCGGAACCTGGCACGGGAGGGGACGACCCCGGCGGAGGTGACGGCCGGCCTCGCGGCCCGTGAGCGCGAGGTGGCCGCGGTCTGGGAGCCGTTCGCGGCGGCCTTCGCCGCTGTCGTCCGCGTCGCGGCGGGCGCCCGGCTCTCGGCGCTGTGACGGAAGAGCCGGCGCCGGCCCGAGCGCCAGGTGCGCCGGAGCGCCCAAATACGGCAGCGGCTCCAGAGGCATCAGCTGTTCCGGCGGCGCCCGTGGTTCCGGTGGCGGCCGCGGGGGAGGACCGGGGACCGTCTCGGGGAGGCTCGCTGCGGGCCCGGCTGGCCCGCCTCGGCGCCGGTGACGCCTCGGCCGCGGTACGGCTGCTGGCCGACCCCGTGCTGGTCGGCCTGGGCGACGTCGCGATCGACGACCTGGCGATCGCCCCGGACGTCGACCTGCTGCTGTCGACCCTCGCGCGGGCCGCGGAGTCCGCCGACCCGACCGGGCGGGAGGCGATGCGCGCCTTCGTGACCCGGCTCGGGCAGGACGGCGAGCTGCGGGCCCGGGCCTACTCCGTCCTCGGGATGTCCTCGGCCCTGGGTGACCACCTGGTGCGCCACCCCGGCGACTGGGTCGCCCTGCTGGAGCCGGACGACGAGGTCGGGCCGGGGCACCCCAGGGACGAGCTGCTGGCAGCAGTCGGCGCGCAGCCCGGCGACGACGAGCCGCGAGCGGCCGGATCGTCCCCCGAGGTGCTGTCGGCGCTGCGGGTCGCGTACCACCGGCGCCTGATGGGCCTCGCCGCGGACGACCTCACGGGCCGGACCGGGTTCGAGGGCACGGCGGCGGGTCTGTCCGACCTGGCCGGTGCGGCGCTGGAGGCGGCGTTGGCGATCGCACGCGCAGGGTCTCCGGCCGGTGCGCCGCCGTGCCGGCTGGCCGTCGTCGCGATGGGCAAGTGCGGCGGGCGGGAGCTCAACTACGTCAGTGACGTGGACGTGCTGTTCGTCGGTGCTGCGGTCCCGGGTGGGGACGAGGCGACGGCGCTGCGGACCGCGACCCGGCTCGCCGTCGCGACGATGCGGGCCTGCCAGGAGACCACTGCCGAGGGCACGTTGTGGCAAGTCGACGCGAACCTGCGTCCGGAGGGCCGCGACGGTGCGTTGGTGCGTACCCCTGCGTCGTACGACGGCTACTACCGAAGGTGGGCCGCCACGTGGGAGTTCCAGGCGCTGCTCAAGGCCCGCGCCGTGGGCGGCGACCGCGAGCTGGGGGAACAGTTCGTCGCGCTGACGACGCCCATGGTGTGGTCCGCGGCCGACCGGGAGGGCTTCGTCGCGCACGTCCGCACGATGCGGCGCCGGGTCGAGGCCCATGTGTCCGGCAAGGACGGCGAGCGCGAGCTCAAGCTCGGTCCGGGCGGGTTGCGGGACGTGGAGTTCTCGGTGCAGCTGCTGCAGCTGGTGCACGGGCGTAGCGACCCGACGCTGCGCAGCGCCACGACGCTCGACGCGCTCGCGGCCCTGGCCGGCGGCGGCTACGTCGGTCGCGACGATGCCGCCACGCTGGCGGACGCGTACCGATTCCTGCGCACGCTCGAGCACCGGATCCAGCTGTACCGGTTGCAGCGCACGCACCTGCTGCCGAGAGACGAGCCGGCACTGCGGCGCATCGGCCGGTCGATGGGGTTCCGCGTCGACCCGGTGCGCGACCTGACCGACCAGTGGCGCCGGCACGCCCGGGAGGTACGCCGGATCCACGAGAAGCTGTTCTACCGGCCGCTGCTCGAGGCGGTCGCCAGCCTCGACGCCGGTGATGCCCGCCTGACGGTCGAAGCCGCCGGGCAGCGGCTGCAGGCGCTCGGGTACGTCGATCCCGCCGGTGCCCTGCGCAACCTGCAGTCGCTGAGCTCCGGGGTCAGCCGGCGCGCCGCGATCCAGCGCACCCTGCTGCCGGTGATGCTGGGCTGGTTCGCGCAGTCACCGGACCCCGACGCCGGTCTCACGGCGTTCCGCCAGGTCAGCGATGCCCTCGGGTCGAGCCACTGGTACCTGCGGCTGCTTCGCGACGAGTCCGCCGTTGCCGAGCGGATGGCCCACGTGCTCGCCTCCAGCAAGTACGCCGCCGCGTTGCTGCTGCGCGCACCTGAGGCGGTCCAAATGCTGGCCAGCGACGAGGAGCTGAGGCCGCGGACCGGTGCGGTGCTGGTGGGTGAGGCGCTGTCGGCTGCACAGCGGCACGAATCGCCCGAGGGTGCCGTGGCCGCGGTGCGTGCGCTGCGGCGCCGGGAGCTGTTCCGTACCGCCGTCGCGGAGCTGGTCGGCAGCGCTGAGGTCGACGAGGTCGCCGCCGCTCTGACCAACGTCGCCGACGCGACGATCGCCGGGGCGCTGGCGGCCGCGGTCCGAGCCGTCGAGGCGTCCCGGCAGGCACCGCTGTCGACCAGGTTCGCCGTCGTGGCGATGGGCAGGTACGGCGGCGGCGAGCTCGGGTTCGCCAGCGACGCCGACGTCCTGTTCGTCCACGACCCGCTGCCGGGCGCGGGCGAACAGGAGACGACCGAGGCGGCGCTCGCAGTCGCGCAGGAGCTGCGACGGCTGCTGCGACTGCCCACCCCGGACCCGCCGCTGGAGATCGATGCGGACCTGCGACCCGAGGGACGCAACGGCCCGCTGGTGCGCAGCCTGGCGTCGTACGCCGCCTACTACCGGCGCTGGTCGGCGCCGTGGGAGGCCCAGGCGCTGCTGCGGGCCAAGGCAGTGGCCGGGGACCGCGACCTGGGCGCGGAGTTCACCGCGATGATCGACCCGCTGCGCTACCCGGCTGGCGGGATCGGGGAGGACGCGGTCCGCGAGGTCCGCCGCCTCAAGGCCCGGATGGAGGCCGAGCGCCTGCCCCGGGGGGCGGACCCGAGCCTGCACACCAAGCTGGGCCGTGGTGGGCTGACCGACGTCGAGTGGGTGGCCCAGCTCGTGAGCATGCGGCACGGGTACGAGCTGGACGGGCTGCGTACCACGCGCACCGTGCCGGCTCTCACAGCAGCAGCGGCGGCCGGACTGCTGGACCCGGACGACGTGGACACGCTGGTCCAGGCCTGGCGCCTGGCCACCAGGATCCGGGACGCGGTGATGCTGGTGAGCGGCCGACCGAGCGACATGGTGCCCACCGACCACCGCACGCTCGCCCAGGTGTCGCAGGTCCTGGGCTATCCTCCGGGCGCAAGCGGAGAGTTACTGGAGCTCTACCGACGGGTGTCGCGCCGTGCCCGTACGGTCGTGGAGAGGGTGTTCTACGCGTGAGCCAGGAGCCGGAGCAGGAGGTCCGCCATCGCCATCGGGCGGCGGCGTCCTCCGGCGCAACGGCGCGCTCGGCACTGGCCGTACCCGAGTTCCGCGGGCTGATCATCGCGCAGGTCGCCAGCGACGCCGGGGACCAGATCGCGCGGGTGGCGCTGGCCCTGCTTGTCCTGGAGCGCACCGGCTCGGCGTTCGGCGCAGCGGCGACGTTCGCGCTCAGCTTCGTACCCGTGTTCTTCGGGGCAGCGTTCCTCGGCCCGCTGGCCGACCGTGTGTCGCGGCGCAGCCTCATGCTCGGTGCGGACCTGGGCCGGGCGATGCTGATCGGGCTGCTCGCCCTGGTCGCCACTCCGGGGGCCCCGCTGCTGCTGCTTTTCGGGCTGCTGCTGCTCTCGGAGTTCCTGACCCCGGTGTTCGATGCCGCCCGCACCGCTTCGGTGCCCTCGATGCTGCGCGAACCCGCGCTGGTCAGTGCCGGGCTGGGGTTGTCCCGCACGCTCGCCCTGGTCAACCAGGTCGTCGGGCTGGTGATCGGGGGCCTGGTCGTGACCCTGGTCAGCCCTCGTGCCGCCCTGTTCGTGGACGCGGTCACGTTCCTGTTGTCGTTCTCGGTCCTGGCGCTGACCCTGCAGCGCCGCGTCGCTGCGTTGCCCGGCCCGACGACGCCCGCGGCGCTGCTGGTCGACCTGCGCGAGGGCGCCCGAGTCCTCTACGCCGACCGGTCCCGGCGGGCCCTGATCCTTCTCGCGTGGTGCATGGGCCTCACCATCGTCGCGCCAGAGACGCTCGGGCTGCCGTACGCCCGCTGGGTGGGCGCCCCGGACTACTGGGGCGGGATCCTGATGGCCGCACCGATCGCCGGCGTCGCCGCCGGCTCGTTCGTGGTGTCGCGGCGCCCGCTGCGCGCGCAGCTGCAGTGGATGCTGCCGTTGGCGGTCGTCAGCGGGCTCCCGCTGCTGCTGACCGGGCTCGAGCCGCCGCTGCCGCTGCTGACGGTGGTGTGGTTCATCGGCGGCATGCTGCAGGCGTACGTCATCTCCATCATCGCGATCACGACCCTGCTGACCGAAGACGGGTTCCGGGGCCGGGTGACCGGCATGGCCAGCGCCGGGTTCGCGTTGGGGTCGCTGCTCGGCACGTTGATGGCGGGGTGGTTCGCTGACCTGAGCTCCCCGGCGTTCGCTGTGACAGTCATCGCGTGCCTGGGCATGGTGATCGCCGGTGGCGCGTCCGTGGTCTGGCCCCGCGACGAGCTGCAGTCCGACGTCGCGGCGCTCGGCGCGCAGTAGCCGTACGACCGGCAGGTAGGTCGGCTCAGCCGGGCTTGGAGTTCAGCCAGGTGCTGGGGCCGATCACGATGATCGGGCGCAACGCGGGGTTGAGCCAGCGCAGGATCGCCCGCATCGAGGTCAGCGGCACCGAGACGCAGCCGGCGGTGGAACCCTTCCCGTTGACGTGCAGGAAGATGCCGCTGCCGCGCCCGACCACCGGGTGCGGTCGGTTGAAGTCGATGACCGCGACGTAGTCGTACTGGGTGCCCATCGCGGCGAGGTGCTCGGAGGAGCGCGGGCCGGTGGTCGTGAGCGCGAAGCCGCCCTGGGAGCCACGCCGCATCTGGTTGTAGTACGGCGACAAGCGGTCCTCGACCCACCAGTCGTCGCTGGTGAGCCGGTGGTACGCGAGCTTCGTCCCGGGGTTCGCCAACCGCCCGAACCCGCTGGTGATGAAGAAGATCCCGGCCGGGGTGGTGTAGGTGTCCTGGTGGCGCAGGGCAGCCTTGACCAGGCCGTTCGCGCCGAGCCTGGCCGGGACGGAGTACGTCTTGCGCCACGGGCCGCCGACGGCGCGTACGTACAGCGAAAGCGTGCCACGGGTGCTGCGCCAACCGCTGGTCGTGACAACGACCAGCTCCCGCGTTGCTGCCGAGATCCCGCCGTCGTAGCGCTTGAGGCCGGGGACGTGGGGAGCCTTGGCGACAAGCGCTGCGGCCACCTTGGCCGCGGCACGCGGTGACGCGGTGGTCGACGACGCCGTGGCCGACTCCCAGGGGCCGATGGACAGGACCACGGCCGCGGCCATGGTCACGGCAGCGGCCAGCACCGCGGGCGACCTGCGTACCTGGGTCGGCATCCGGTGCCTCTCGTCCTCGACTCCTCGACGTGCCCGACTGACCTCTTGGGCACGACGACGGTACAACGCGGCCACCAGCAGCCCGCGGAGCGCCTTCGTGTCGGCCCGTGGCCCTGCCGGAGGCGTCGCGCTGTCAGGCAATCACGCGGGTTTACGGTGGCAGCATGATCGCCGTCACCATCTGGTCCGACATCCACTGCCCCTGGGCCACCACGGTGATCCACCGGCTGAGGGCCGCCCGGGACGCCGAGTTTCCCGAGGTCGTCCTGGACCAGCGACCGTGGCCGTTGGAGCTGATCAACCGGGAGGGGACCCCGCAGAAGATCGTCGTGCAGGAGGTCGCGGTGCTCGCCAGCCACGAGGAGGAGCTGTTCAGCAGGTACCGGGACGACTCGTGGCCCTCAACCTTCCTGCCGGCGTTCGAGCTGGTCGCCGCTGCCCGGCGGGTGCACGGCCTACGGGCGGCCGAGGACGTCGACTATGCGCTGCGGGTCGCGTTCTTCCGGGACAGCGTCGACGTCGGGATCGAGGACGGGCTGGCCCGCGCACTGGAGCGCGCGGCGTTGCTCAACCCGGGCATCGATGCCGCAGCGGTCCTCGGCACGTGGCGCAACGAACCGGTACGAGCAGACGTCATGGCTGACTATGAGCGCAGCAAGGCGCTACCGATCCAGGGCAGCCCGCAGGTCTTCTGGCCGGACGGCTCGACCAGCCACAACCCCGGACTGACCGATCACGAGTGGGTCCGCGGCATCCCGCGCCTGCGCAGCGACGACCCCGCCGCCCCCGGCATCCTGCTGCGAGCCTCGATCCGAGGCTGAGTCCCGCGGCGGGGTGCCAGAGCGCGGAGCGCGACGTGCGGGCCGAGCGTGGCGTCGGGGATCTCGCACAACGGCAAGCCCGCACGGCCATAGACAGGTTGGGAGACGGGCTGGTGAGGTAGACGGAACCGGATCTGGCTCGCCACGGAGGTTATCGACGCGCTCGACCGCTTCGCCGAGCGCGCCGTTCGACGTGTCTGACGATCAGAGCCGTGACCGGTTCACGGCCGACGGGACCGCAGTGATCATGGGCCGAGGCATCCCATCGGGATGACGTGGACGCCGTCCTTGCGGCGATAGGCGTAGCTGCCATTGCTGATGATCACGCCAAGGGAGGCGGGCTCGCCGTGGCGGCTGATGTCGACCTTGGCCGCGAAGCGCAGGAGCGACTCCGCGGCTTCGTCCACGTCGTCGTGACCGAGCTTGATCTCGAATGCGCCCCACTTGTTGTCGCGCACGCTGACGATCGCGTCGACTTCATGGCCGTTGGCATCGCGCCAAGAGTCGACGAAACCTCCCAATGGTTGGGCATAGACACGAAGGTCCCGTACAACAAGTGCTTCGAAGTGGAGGCCAAGGGCGTTGGGGTCACGGAGCAACTCGGTGCTGCCGACGCCAAGAGCGGCCACGCCGAGGGAGGGATCGACCAGGTAGCGGACCGGTGCCTGGCGCAGCCGGACGCGTGATCGCATGTGAGGACGCCAAGCCTGGGAGTTGTCGATGAGGTGAAGCCGCTCGAGCGCGGTGGTGTAGTTGGCGAGAGTGTCGCGTGCGATTGGTCCAGCTTCGCCGCCAACATCGTTGGCAATCTCGGAGGACTTCGTGGCCTGACCAACTGAGCGTCCGAGGGACGCCAGGAGCCGGCGAATGTTCGCGGGGTCGCGGCGCGCGCCGAGCCCTTGTACATCGACCTCTGCGATCTGGGTGATGTAGTCGCTGAGCCAGTGCCTGGCATCCTCCTCATCCACGTTGATGAGCTCGGGCCAACCGCCGATGACGATGCGCCGGACGACCTCCATGAATGAGAGATGTTGGCCGTTGCCTCGCTGCTCTTCGCCTTCGAGCAGCCCACTGAGCGAGACCTCGCCGTTGGCGTGCTTCGACTCAAACAGGCTCATGGGCCGCATCTGGATCACGCCGAAGCGCCCCGCCCCGGAGTGTCGGGTGACGTCGTCATTGGGGGTCGCGGACCCGGTGAGGATGTAGAGGCCTTTGCCGTGACGGTCATCCACTTGGCGGCGAACTCGATTCCAGAGCGCGGGTTCGACCTGCCATTCGTCGAAGAGGATGGGGGTGGGGTTGTCGAAGAGATGCTCTGGGGCGTTCTTGATCAGCGCGCGAACTGCTGGGTCCTCGTCGAGGCGGAAGGTCGTCTTCGCGTATTGCGAGGCGGTCCACGTCTTCCCACACGCCTTCGGCCCTTCGATGACGACGGCCCCAATGGCCCTGAGGCGTCGCTCAAGCTCTCGGTCTGCGATGCGTGGGAGGTAGTCGGACATGAGTCCATCCTACAGATTGCCTGGCAGTTGCCCTGCATCGTGCCTGCTGCTAACTCGACATTCTGCATAGAATCTAGTCGGTGATCGGCATAAGCCCAGGTCAGGAGTCAGGGGGACCGGGCCGATTTGTTCGGGTCGGTGGCCTCGATGCCCACGGCGTGGCGGCTGCTGGAGCGACTGGACGCCACGCACGCCGAGGCGGTGGCCGCGGCCCGGGCGCAGGCGCGGCGAACGCGTGGGCTGCCACGTCAGGGCCTACCGCGACGCGCTGCCGGGAAACCCGACCGGGATGCGGTTCCACGACCTGCGCCACTACTTCGCCTCGCTGCTGATCGCCGGCGGCGCCGACGTCAAGGTCGTACAGGCCCGCCTATGTCAC
>JANWJC010000030.1 GCA_025449595.1 Acidobacteriota bacterium
GAGGCCACCGGTGGCCAGGACCACCGCCGGCGCGAGCACCGCCCCGACACCGCCGCGCTGGCCCTCACCCATCACGTGCAGCGTAATTCCCTGCGCTGCACCGGTTTCGTCCATGAGCAAGTCGAGCGCGAGCGCGTTCTCGACCAGCTCGATCCCCGCCTGTCCGCGGACGGCGGCGACCAGGGCGCGGGAGATCTCCGCACCGGTCGCGTCGCCACCGGCGTGGGCGATGCGGTCACGCAGGTGGCCTCCTTCCCGGGTCAGCTCGATGCGCCCGGCCGGGTCGGTGTCGAAACGGGCCCCGAGGTTGATGAGGCGACGAACCGCCCCCGGCCCCTCTGTCACGAGGGCGCTCACCGCGGCGGGGTCGCACAGCCCGGCCCCCGCGACGAGCGTGTCCCGCTCGTGCTGCGCCGGCGAGTCGTCGTCGTCCATCGCCGCGGCGATCCCGCCCTGGGCCCACCTCGTAGAGCCCTCATCGACCTGGGCCTTGGTCACGATGAGCGCGCGCAGCCCAGCGGCCCGAGCGTGCAGCGCGGTCGTGAGCCCGGCGACACCGGACCCGATGACCACCACATCGGCGTACGCGGTCCAGCCCGGCCCGGCGCCGGCCAGGCGACGCGGCAGGCTCGGGCTCATGCGGAGGACCCGAGGTCGAGCGCGCAGTTGTCCAGCAGGCGTACGTCCCCGACCCGGACGGCGACCAGCAGTCGCGCCGGCCCGCTCTCGGGCGCCGGTCCGAGGTCCGGGTCGGTGACAACGACGTAGTCCGCGACGACGTCGTCACCCTTCAGCTCGGAGCGCGCCGCCGCCAGCACCTCCGTGGCATCCGCGCCGCGACGGGCGGCCTCGCGCCCGGCGATGACCGCGCGTGGTACGACCCGTGCGTGCACCCGCTGCTCGTCGGTGAGATACCCGTTGCGCGTGGACAGGGCGAGCCCGTCGTCGTCCCGTGCGGTCGGCACCCCGACGACCCGCACCGGCAGGTCGAGGTCGGCGACCATTCGCCGCACCAGGACGAGCTGCTGATAGTCCTTCTCCCCGAAGAAGGTCAGGTCCGCTCCGGTGATACCGAGCAGCTTGTGCACCACAGTCAGCATCCCCCGGAAGTGCCCCGGGCGCATGGCCCCTTCCAGCAGCGTCCCCAGTGGACCGGGGTCCACCGTCACGCTCGGCTCACCGTCGCGGTAGACGACCCCCACCGGTGGCACGAGCACGAGGTCGGCGCCCTCTTGCGCGCAAACGTCGATATCAGCCTTCGACGTGCGGGGGTAGCGTCCGAGGTCCTCTCCTGCCAGGAACTGCAACGGGTTCACGAAGATCGTCACCGTGACGTGGCCGTCCTCCCCGACTGCGGACCGCGCCGACCGGATCAGCGCTGCGTGGCCGTCGTGCAGCGCACCCATCGTGAGGACTGCGGCGCGGGCGGTCCCGTCCGGCAGGGCCTGGTACGCGCTCTTCGTCGCCTCTCGCGTCCTGACGACACGCATCTCCTCGGTCGTCATCGAAGCTCCCCACTTGCCAGGATGTCCAGCAGCGGCGCTGCCTGGTCAGGGCGCAGCCGGCCCGTGGCGATCGCGCGGTCCGCCGTGAGCCGAGCCAACGCGACGTAGACCCGTTGCGCCTCAGGAGATACCGCCCCTAGCTCAGTCAGGTGGGCGGCGACGGTCCCGGCATCGCCGCGCGACACCGGCCCGGTCAGCGCCGCGTCCCCGTAGCTCAGTGCGTTGTCCAACGTCGCCGACAGCAGCGGGGTGACCAGCCGGTCCGGCGCCTCGACCCCCGCGAGCCGGAGCAGGTCAAGTGTGGACGTGACGAGCGTCGTGAGGTGGTTGGAGCTGTACGCCAGTGCCGCGTGGTAGAGCGCCCGGTGGCCTTCCTCGACCCAGACCGGCTCGCCGCCCATCTCCAGCACCAGCGCTTCGGCTATGGGGCGCAACGCATCCGGGGCGGTCACCCCGAACGGGCACCCCGACAACCTGGCCAGGTCGATGCTCGTGCCGGTCAGTGTCATGACCGGATGCAGGGCCAGCGGCAGAGCACCGACGCGGGTCGCCGGGTCGAGCACGCCGTAGCCGTACCGACCGCTGGCGTGCACGAGCAGCTGGCCCGCCCGGACCTGCGCCGTTTCGACCAGGCCCGAGACGAGCCCGGGCAGCACGTCGTCGGGCACGGTCAGCAGGACCAGGGCGGCGCGCGCCATCACCTCCGGCACCTCGACGAGGTCGGCGGTGGGGAGCAGCGCTTCGGCGCGTTCGCGGGAGCTGCCGGACCCGGCGTTCGCCGCGACGATCGGGTGACCGGCCCGGTGCAACGCCGCTCCGAGGACGGCTCCGGCGCGTCCCGTCCCGACGACTCCCACCGAGAGCCGCGGTGGCGCACCGACCCCGTCCGCCGGTTCGGCGAGGGGTGAAGGCTCGGACACCTGTGGACCTTCCGGCTGTCGGGTCGTTCGATCCCTGCCCGCCGCGGTCCCTGCCGCGCTGCAGGTCAGCGCTGACGAGGTCGTACGGGTGCCGCCAGCCTAGCCACCCGTTCCGGCGCGACCACCACGGCCGGGCACGGCAGGATCGTGCGACATGGGCACGAACTGGGCGCGGGCATGGAGCGCGTCCCTGTACGGCCCCGGCGGCTTCTACGTGTCCGGCCCCGGCGCGGACCAGGGGCCGGCGGGGCACTTCCGTACGTCGGTGCACGTGGGCGCTGCCTTCCACCGAGCGGTGGCGCGGTTGCTCCTGCAGGTCGACGCCGAGCTGGCGCGGCCGGAACAGCTCGATCTGGTTGACGTCGGGGCCGGCCGCGGCGAGCTGGTGACCGGTGTCCTGCACGAGCTTCCCGCGGAGATGGCGTCACGCGTACGACCGCTGTGCCTCGACGTGAGATCCCGGCCACGAGGACTGTCCGACGTCATCGAGTGGCACGACGGCGTTGCGCCGCAGTCACTTGCGGCGGTGCGACCTTTAGGTGTAGTCGGGTTGATGGTGGCGCAGGAGTGGCTCGACGACGTCCCGTGCGACGTGGTCGAGATCGACGCGCAGGGTCGGCCGCGCCTCGTGCTCGTGGAAGACGACGGTCGCGAGGTCCTCGGGCCGGCGCTTGACGACGGCGCCGGTTGCGCGACCTACGACGTCGACGCAGACGCGATTCAAGGGTGGCTGCAGCGGTGGTGGCCGGTGGCATTGCCGGGGGCACGCGCCGAGGTCGGCCTCCCCCGCGACGGTGCCTGGGCCGGGCTGACCGCGCAGCTACGAGCCGGAACGGTCGTCGCGATCGACTACGGCCACATCAGGTCGGGGCGGCTGGCGGGCCGGTACGACGCCGGCACGCTGTCGGCGTACGCCTCGGGGCGTCAGGTCGATGCGGTCCCGGACGGCCGATGCGACATCACCGCACACGTGGCGATGGACGCCTGCGCGGCTGCCGGTCGGGTGGGCTCCGATGCCGTGACCCTCACCCGGCAGCGCGACGCGCTGAGCGAGCTCGGCGTGCGCGGCACCCTCCCGCCGCGCGAGCAGGCAGTCGTCGACCCCGCGGCGTACGCCGATGCGCTGCAGTGCGCCTCGCAGGGTGCCGAGCTGCGCGACCGCGCCGGCCTCGGGGCGTTCTGGTGGCTGCGGGTGGACCGTGCTGCCGCGCTCACGGCGGCGGCTGCGCCCACCGGGTGGTCCGGTCCCGGGCCCGGGCCGAGCTCGCCCGCTGGGCCTGGGCCAGGGCCAGCTCCTGGGCCTGCGCCGCGTCCCGGTGCAGCGCCACCACCTTGACCGGCCCGGGGGTCGAGTCGAACCACACGGAGGCCAGCCCGACCGCGCGTTGCCATGGGCCTTGTGTGACGCGTACCGACTGGGTTCGCTGGTGCGGCATGACCGTCCAGTGCCGGGTCACGCGGCCACGCTTCGCCACCAGCACCCTGTCGTCCCAGCCGACGCCGAGCTGGTGCCACTGGATCGGCGCGCGCCAGCGCGAGCGCGCGGGAGCGGGTTCCAGCGCGATCGACTCGATGTCCACGCCGGGCAGCACGTGGGCCACGACGGCGCGGGCGACCGGCCAGGGCGCCACCGGCAACAAGGTGTGCTCGGTGTACGCCTGCTCGCCGCCGCGGCCGTCCCGCGACATCCCGGCAACGTTGAGCCGGACCCGTACCCAGCCCCGCCGCCGCCACAGCAACGGCTGGACGAACCCGATGGCCTGCACCCGGCCTGGCGGGACGGTCTGGTGTGCCGTACGAAGCAGCCCGTGCCGCAACCGCAACCCGTCGTCGGACCGCGCGATGGTGAAGCCGTAGTACGACGAGAACTCCGAGAAGACGGTGAAGATCGGTACGCCACCGAGGACCACCAGTCCCAGCGCTGCCGGGCCCGCCGCGATGACGGTGGGGATGATGACCGCGACGGTCAGCAGCAGAAGGAGAACGGTCGTGCCGCGCATCAGCAGGGAGGCCACCAGCTCCCCGGGTGGCACCGTCACCAGCACCTGCTCGGGGGCCTCCCCGGCGTCGGGCCGTACGCCGGCGGCGCGCGCCACGATCTCGTTGCGCAGGTCCTGCGCCTCCGCCGTGGTGAGGAACTGCAGCACCGCTTTGGAGTGCGAGGAGCCCGCGGTCTCGACCCGGACCTCGGCCAGGCCCACCAGGCGGGCGTTGAACGGGGCGACGACCTCGACGGACTGCAGCCGGGAGAGCTGCAGCCGTCGCTCCTGACGGGTCAGGACACCGGAGTCGACCCGCAGGTCACCGTCGGAGTCGAACCAGAACGTGAGCCGACGCCAGGCGACATAGCGCAGCCCGGTGACGACGATCGCAAGCCCGAGCGCCACGCCGAGCGTGATGAGGACGGCGGCGCCTTCACCCTCGGGTCGGCCCCGGCTCACCAGCGAGACGCCGATCACGACGATGACGGGAACCACCCGCAGCCCGTGCACCAGCGGGGTGAGCGGGTGGACCTTGCGTCGCCCGTCGGGACCGGGCGCTGACCGCCCAGGGCGGATGAGCGCATTTCCGAACGGGTCGGGAGCGGCCCCGCTCACAGCCCCGCGGCCCGCTGCTCGCCGAGCCGGGCGAGCGTGTCACGCAGCTCGGCGGCGACCTCGGGCACCAGACCCGGGATCGCGGCGTCGGTCGTCGCCGCGGCGGTGTGCAGCTGCACCGTGGCCACACCGCACCACCGCTCGATCGGCCCGGCCACGACGTCGACGAGCTGCATGCGCCCGTACGGCACGATCACCAGGCGTCGGAACATGATCCCGCGGGCCACCAGCAAGTCGTCCGGGCGCAGCTCGTACCCCCACGCGCGAACCCGTCGCCCGATCAACCACCACGCCCACACGAAAACGGCCACGGCGACCACCGCCACGACGATCGCCACCAGGCGCGGCACGTCAGGCACGAGGAAGAGCGCCACCACCACGGCGAGGACCAGGACGTACGCCAGCAGCAGCGAGATCCGGCGCGAGCGACCCAACGCCGCGCTGACCGGCAGCCACGTCCCCTCGTCGGACGGCGCAAACGCATCCACCCCGCGAGGGTACGTCGTACCCCCCGCCCCGCCGTCCCCCAGAGGTTCACCGGCGTTTGATCGACCCACGGAGGTTCACCGGCGTTTGATCGACGACACGCCGAGCGAGAGCCGGAAAACTCGACCAAACGCCGGTGAACGGGGGCCCGCTGCGGGTGGGCACGGGCGCGGGGCCGTGGTGCTCTGCGACGATGCGCAGGTGGGTGGTGGTGGCGGTGGTACGACGCGCGAGATCGTGGTCGGCGTCGGGTCCGGCGGCCTCGGGCTCGGCGGGCCGGACGGGCCCCCCGAGCTGATGCTCGACATCGGCGCGGCCCATCCGGCCAGCGATGGTGCGCTGCGGATCAGGCTGGTGCTGGACGGGGATCAGATCCTCGCCGCGGAGCCGATCGTCGGTTACCTGCACCGCGGGGCTGAGAAGCTCTTCGAGGTACGCGACTACCGGCAGGCCGTCGTGCTGGCCAACCGTCACGACTGGCTCTCGGCGTTCTGCAACGAGCTCGGCATGGTGATGGCCGTCGAGCGGATGCTCGGGATGGAGGTCCCGGTGCGAGCCGTCTGGGCCCGGACCCTGCTGGCCGAGCTCAACCGGGTGCTCAACCACCTCACCTTCCTCGGCTCGTATCCGCTGCAGACCGAGACGGTCTACTACGCCTTCCACGAGCGAGAGGCGATCCAGCGCATCATGGAAGAGGCCTCAGGCGGGCGCATCCACTTCATGTTCAACCGGGTGGGCGGGCTGAAGGAGGAGCTCCCGGCAGGCTGGCTCGGTCGAGTCGACGCGGTCGTCACGGACGTACGGAGCGGGCTGGGCGAGCTCGACAACCTGGTGCACAGCAACGAGATCTTCCGCGAGCAGACGGCCGGAGTCGGTGTGCTGACGCGCGAACAGTGCGAGCAGTATGGCGTCTCCGGCCCGATCGCTCGGGCCAGCGGACTGGACATGGACCTGCGACGTGACGAGCCGTACCTCGCCTACGCCGAGCTCGGTGACTTCCTGCGCGTTGTGACCAGGACGACCGGCGACTGCCTCGCGCGGTACGAGTGCCTGCTCGAACAGGTCCACGTGTCGCTGGACCTCGCCGCCGCGTGCGTTGAGCGCTTGCGCTCCATGGCACCGGGACCGATCAACCTCAAGCTGCCCAAGGTGTTGCGTGCGCCGGAGGGACACACCTACTGCTGGACCGAGAATCCATTGGGAATCAATGGGTATCTACTCGTATCGCGAGGCGGGAAGACGCCCTGGCGGATGAAGCTGCGCAGTGCGTCGTTCAACAACATCGAGGTGCTCACCGAGCTGCTGCCGGGCCAGCGCTTGGCCGACCTGGTCACCATCCTTGCCTCGATGTTCTTCGTCGTCGGCGACATCGACAAGTAGCACCGCGGCGGCGAGGGCTCAGCCGTCCAGTGCCCGGCGGACCGCGTGCAGCCGGGCGACGGCGACGTGGACCGGGTCAAGACTGCCGGACTCGCGTCGGTGGCGATCGCGGACGTCGGCCTCGGGTACGGCGTCCAGCCTGGTCACCGTAGGCGCCAACGTCACAACTCGAGCTGCCACCACTCCGGCAGCCTCGTCGGCGTCAGCGCCAGGCCCGGCGAGAACCGTGTCGCCCCCACCTTTGCCCGCGTCGCGTCGGTGGCCCCAGCCGCGCTGGCCTGCTCGGATGCGGGCCGAGTCGGGCTCGACGAGCCCGGCCTGATCAGGCCCGGCGAACACGTCGCGGGCAACGACGGAGTCGGACGAGTTGGAGGAATCGGCGGAATCGCGGCCCTCGACCCGGTCGAGCTGGCCGGTGAGGACCTCCGCGAGCCGGCCCGCCAGCTCGGCCACCACCTGTTGGGTGCCGGTCAGCTGTTCGCGCAGGTCGGCGGAGTGCTCGGCCAGCATGACCAGGAGCGGGTCAGGCGCCGCCGTTGCCGGCGGGACCTGCGCGCGCTGAACGTCCGCGCGCAGGTCTGCGAGCTCCTGTCGGACGCCGGTCAGCTCCGCGCTGAGCCGGCCGACGTCGTCGAGCAGGCTGCCGACCGTCGCACCGAGGGCGGTCTGGTCGAGCCGATCCTGCGCGGCCTGCGTGCGCAGGCTCGCCGTGTCCTCGGACAACAATGCGTACGCGGCCAGCGTCGCGCGCCTTCCCCGCGGCAGCGTGTGACGGTTCGCGGCGCGGGTCGTCATGCGCAGACCATACGACTGCGAACGGGCACGGTCACGCACCCCGATGGGCAGCGACACGGAATTCGAGCGGGCCGCCCGTATTCCCAGCACCCAGAGCCGGTTTCAGTAATACCGGGTGACTGCCCGTGCGCTGTCGGTCACGACCAACCGCGAAAATTTCGTTCAGATGAGGCCCTTCGAGGTCAGGTACGTCTTCGCCACGTCGGCGGGCAGCTCACGCTGGGTGTCGACGTCGCGGATCATCGTGACCAGGTCCGCTGTCGTGAGGGTGGCCGACAACGAGTTCAAGGCGCTGGTCAGGTCCGCGTCGTTGGCGTATTTCTTGCCCACGATCGGGGTGAGGTTGTCGGCGAGCTGGACCTTCTTGTCGTCGGTCAGGATGACGAGGTTGAAGTCCGAGAGCGTCGCGTCGGTGGAGCCCACCAGCCCGAGCTGAGCCGTCCCGTCCTGCACGGCCTTCTTCGTCGGGAGCGTGTCGAACCCGGTCGGCAGCACCTCCTTGATCGTCATGCCGTAGTTGTCCTTGAGGACGCCGCCGCAGAATTTGCGGGTCAAGCACTCCTCGACCGCCGCCAGCGTGATCGGCATCTTCAGCGCGGCGAGGTCCGAGAGCGTCTTGAGGTTGTGCTGGGTCGCGAAGGCCTGGCTCACCACGAACGCGTTCTGGTCCACAGCCTGTGCTGGCGTCAGGGCCGTGAGCCCGAGCGGGTTGGCGAGCTTGTTCAGCGCCGCCGCGGTGGTCGTGGCGTCCGAGGTTGCCACAGGCGCGGCATTGGGTCCGTTGACCTTCGTGTTGAGGAACTCCGCCATCGTGGCCGCGTAGTCGGGGACCACATCGATCTGCCCGTTCTCCAACGCCGGCTCGTAGAGCTCACGGTTGGTGACGGTCTTGATCGTCGTCGTGAAGCCCTTCGCCTGCAGCAACTCCGAGTACATCTGCGCCATCAGCTCGATCTCGGTGAAGTCCGCAGCACCGATGATGACATTGCCCTTGCTGCTCCCCGAAGGAGATGCCGTGCTGCTCGAAGAGCCGCAGCCGGCCAGAGCCATCGCGGACAGCACGACGGCAGCGATGATGGGGATTGGACGAGCGCGCATGTTGGAGCCCCGCCTTCTGTGTCCCGCGGCTGAAGGACCGCGCGTGTCGGGCGGGCTAGCAAGCACCCGCTAGCTCAAGAATAACCTCGCCTCGGGGTAGGCGAACATCACGAGGTGGTTACGGCCTCAAGACAGGCGGGCGCGGCTGCGACGCACCAGCACACCGAACGACAGCTCCACCGCCACCGCGAGCACGGCCACCAGCAGCGCCCCGGACAGCAGCTCCGGGATGTTGTTCGTGCCGAAGCCTGCGGTGATGATGCGGCCGAGCCCGCCACCGGCGACGAGGGCGGCGATGGTGGCGGTGGCGATGACCTGCACTGCGGACAGGCGCACGCCGGTGAGCAGCAGCGGTGTCCCCAGCGGCAGCTCGACCTTACGCAGCACCTGCGCACCGCTGAGCCCCATCCCCTGGGCGGCGTCCACGATGTCGGGGTCCACGTCCCGGATCCCGGTGAACGTGTTAGTCAGGATCGGCGGGATGGCGAACAGCACCAGCGCCACGATCGTCGACACGGACCCCAGCCCGAGCGGTCCGATCGCCAGCAGCACCAGCAGTGCGTACGTCGGGACCGCGCGACCGGCGTTCGCGATGTTGATGACGATCAGCTGGCCCCGATTCACGTGACCCAACCAAAGCCCCAGGGGGATCGCGAGCAGGCAGGCGATCCCCAGCGACGCGGCGCAGATGCCGACGTGCTCGACGAGCCGGTTCGCGATCCCGTCCGTCCCTCGCCAGTTGGCCGGGTCGGTTAGCCAGGAGAACACCTGCAACAGCAATGGCTGTTGGTTAGGCACGACCTCGCCTCCGCCACGGCGTCGCGACCCTCTCCATCCCCACGACCACGAGGTCCGCCAGCACCGCGAGGACGACGCAGAGGACCGTGGCGGTCAGGACCTCGGCGCGGAAGTACGTCTGGAGCCCGTCGTTGATCAGGTTGCCCAGGCCTCCGTACCCGACCACGAAGCCGATCGTGACGAGCGCGACGGTGGACACCGTGGCCACCCGCAGGCCGGCGAAGAACGTTGGCAGCGCCAGTGGCATCCGTACCCGCAGCAGCAGCGATACCCGTCCGAATCCCATCCCGCTCGCCGCATCGACAACCTCGTCCGGAACGCTCTCCAGCCCGTCCACGATGGCGCGCACCAGGATCGTCAGCGAATAAAGGACCAGTCCGATGACGACGGTAGTCTGCGTGATGCCCGTAACGGGGAGCAGGATCGCGAACAGGGCGAGCGACGGGACGGAGTACACCGCCGTCGAGGCGCCCAGCACGAACCCCTTCAGCGCCGGCGACAGTCGGGCGACGAGCGCCAGCGGGAAGGACAGCACGATGCCGAGCGCGAGTGAGACCACCGTCAGCAGGACATGCTGCTGCACGGCGGCGATGATCTGGCTCTGACGGGTCTGGACGTACTCTCCACAGATCCAGGCGTTCGCCACCAGGCAGCTCTCGGCCGAAAGGACCACAGCGTGGACGCTACCGCCGATCCGATGATCCGGCTCGAGCGCGTCAGCAAGCAGTATCCGGACGGCACCATGGCCGTTCACGAACTGACGCTGGACGTTCCGCTCGGCCGGGTGTGCGTGCTGGTCGGCCCGTCCGGCTGTGGCAAGACCACGACCATGCGCATGATCAATCGGCTGGTCGAGCCGACGTCGGGTCGCATCTTCGTCGGCGGGCAGGACGTGACGGCGATCGACCTGGCCCAGCTGCGCCGCAGCATCGGCTACGTCATCCAGCAGGTCGGGCTGTTCCCTCACCTGACCGTGCGTCGCAACGTCGCGACGGTGCCGAACCTGCTGGGCTGGGACCGCTCCCGCATCCGCGCCCGCGTCGATGAGATGCTCGAGCTGATCGGCTTGGACCCGTCGGTGTACGGCGACCGCTACCCGCACCAGCTTTCCGGCGGGCAGCGGCAGCGGGTGGGCGTCGCGCGCGCCCTCGCGGCGGACCCCCCGGTGCTGCTCATGGACGAACCGTTCGGCGCCGTCGACCCGATCGCCCGCGTCCGCCTGCAGGACGAGTTCCTGAAGCTGCAGCGCACCGTGCGCAAGTCGGTGGTGTTCGTCACCCACGACATCGACGAGGCGGTACGCCTCGGCGACCGCATCGCTGTGATGCGCGAGGGCGGGCACCTCGAGCAGTATGACGAGCCTGGAATCTTGCTGGCACAACCGGTTTCCGAGTTCGTGGCCGAGTTCGTGGGCAACGACCGCAGCATCAAACGGCTCGCCGTCACACCGATCGACGTGTCGACGCTGGCGCCGATGGGTCCCGGTGACGAGCAGCTCGCGGCGGTCTCGGCGACCAGCACCCTGCGTGATGCGACGGCGGCGGTCCTGGACGACCCACGCGCGCGAGTCCGGGTGGTCCGCGACGGGACCGACCTCGGAGTGCTGTCGCTGGACTCCGTGCACCGGGCCCTTCGCGGGGCCCCCCGACCGCTGGAAGCGCCCTGAGCCTAGGACGTCTCGTGCTCGCGGATGTAGGTGGCGAACCTGGCGCGGAACAGCGGCTCGAGATCACCCACACCGTCCGTGCCGAACACCGCTCGGGTTGCGGCGACCACCTCGGTGATGCTGCCGCCGATCTCTCCGAGGGAGCCGCCCTCGGAGGCTGTCGCGTTCAGCGCTGAGGTGTGGTTGAGCAGGTCGAAGAAGAAGCCGATGTCGTGGCGGTCCTCCGCGATCGCGAACGCGCGCTCACGCAACTCGTCGTAGGGGAGCTCCTCGAGCACCTGGTCAGCCATGGGGCAGAACCTAGCCGACGATCGGCCGGACTCACACTTCGCCGTCACTGCCGGCGCGCACCAGCCCGCTGTCAGCCCGGAGCTGGCGTCGACTGTCGTTCGAGGTGACCGTCGGCCGGCGGATCGGGCAGCTGGCAGCTGCGTTCGAGCCACAGGGCGGCCACCACGACCAACAGCGCGGCCAGGACGCTGCCCGCGCAGAACAGGACCCGGTCGGCTGCGACCGAGATCGACCAGTTCGGGATCAGCTCGATCCCTACCCCGAGGTAAAAACCGCCGAAGAATGCCCCAGTACGCGAGGCGGCCATCGCCAGTGCCGCGGTCCGCGCGGCGACGATCGGGTGCAGCGGCCGGGTGCCCGGCTTTCCGGCGAGCCGCGCCCGTACCCCGCGAGTCCACAAGATGATTGCCACGCCCAGCAGCAGCAGTGTGACCGGGGCGGTCCATGGGACGGCGAGGTAGCGGCCCGTGCGTGAGCTGACCAGTGAGGCGGCTCCCCAGCCCAGTGACGCCGCGATGACCGCGATGGCCAGCAGCAGCCGGATCCGGGTCGGCTTCACGAGGGCACCACCAGCACGAGGTCGGTGCGACGCACAGCGTCCGCACCCTCGCGCGCTGTCGCCTCAGCCGCCAGCGCGGCGACGGCGCCGTGCCCGACCAGCTCCGCGGACGGCTCGACCTGCGCCCAGGGCACGAGCACGAAACCACGCTCGTGCGCTCTCGGGTGCGGCAGCGTGAGCTCGGGGTCGGCGCTGACGACGTCGCCGAACGCAAGGATGTCGACGTCAAGAGTCCTGGGTCCCCACCGGGTTTCGCGGGTGCGTCGGTATTCCTGCTCGACCTCGTGAGCCAGCTCGAGAAGCTGCTGCGGGGTCTGGCTGGTGACGCCGACGAGGACTGCGTTGAGGTATCCGGGCTGCTCCGGCCCACCCACCGGCTCGGTCTCGTAGACAGCCGAGACCCGTGCGTTGGCCAATCGCCTCGATCCGGTGAGCAGCCCGGTCGCGCCCTGCAGCGCGGCCAACCGGTCACCGAGGTTGGCGCCCAGCGACAGCGCAACCCGATACGTGGGCCTGGTCGCCTCGGCATCGCTCGATGCGGTCATCGGTGCCGCACGATCGTGACCGTCACATCGTCGAACGGGACCCCCACCGGAGCATCCGGCTTGTGGACCGTCACGGTGACCCGCTGCACGCCCTCGCGCAGCAGAGCGGCGGTGGCGATGCGCTCGGCGAGCGTCTCGATGAGGTCGTACGGTCCGCCCTCGACGTGAGCGACGACGTCGGCAGCCACCGCGGCATAGTCCACGGTGTCCGACAGGTCGTCGCTGGCTGCCGCCGGGCCGGTCCGTACTCCGAGCTCGACATCGACGACGAAGGTCTGGCCGTCGCGTCGTTCCTTCTCCAGCACGCCGTGGAACCCCCGGGCGCGGATACCGGTGACGGCGATCCGGTCGAGCCCGTCCCCGCCCTGGTCTGCGCGAGCCGTCCGGTCAGCCACGCGGGCCTCCGGCAGCCGGGGACGCTTGCTCGGGGCGGGTCCATCGCGCGGCGACCCGCGCAGCGTCGACGCTGCCCCGGACGTCGTGCACGCGCACACACCACACGCCGGCGCCGGCAGCCAGTGCCGTGACTGCATGGGTGGCCGAGTCACGCTCTGCGGGGATCGGCGCGTCCGTGCCCTCCGCCAGCAGCGCGCCGAGGAACCGCTTGCGCGAGGCCCCCACCAGGACCGGCCGCCCGAGCGCGATGAGGGCGGCAAGGCCTCGCAACAGCGCCCAGTCGTGCTCAGCCTGCTTCGCGAACCCCAGGCCCGGGTCCAGCACGACACGCGCCGGATCCACGCCCGCGTCGGCGGCGGCGCGCAGCCGGTCCGCCAGCTCGCGGCACACGTCGGCCACCACGTCGTCGTAGCGCGCCAGGGTGCCCATGTCCACCGAGGGGCCGCGCCAGTGCATGGCGACGTACGGGACATCGAGCCCGGCGACCGCCGGAAGCATGTCCGCGTCCGCGAGGCCACCGCTGACGTCGTTGACGAGCACGGCCCCGGCGGCCACCGCCGCGAGGGCGACCTCGGCACGCATGGTGTCGATCGAGACCCGGACCCCGCGGGAGACGAGCTCGGTCACGACGGGCATCACCCGGCGCAGCTCCTCCTCGGTGGCGACCCGATGCGCCCCGGGCCGGGTCGACTCCCCTCCCACGTCGATGAGGTCAGCGCCCCGGCCGTGCAGCGCCAGCCCGTGCGCCACGGCCGCCTCCGGGTCCAGCCACAGCCCGCCGTCGGAGAACGAGTCGGGGGTGACGTTGAGGACGCCCATGACCAGGCAGCGCCGCCTCGCAACGGTGGCGAGCGACTCGGGCAGTCCTGCGGGCCCGGTAGCGGCCACGACGGCCCGCTCGGCGATGCGCCCGGTGGGCGCCGCACCTGTGACCACATCGGAGGGTCGCACGCGTCAGTGCCCGAGGATGAGGCTCATGGCCTCTGCCCTGGATGCCGAGTTGAGCAGCTGACCCCGCACGGCGCTGGTGACAGTGCGCGCTCCGGGCTTACGGACCCCGCGCATCGACATGCACAGGTGCTCGCACTCGATAACCACGATCACCCCGCGGGGTTCCAGGATCTCGGTGAGAGCGTCGGCGACCTGGGTCGTGAGCCGTTCCTGCACCTGGGGGCGCTTGGCGAACACGTCGACCAGCCGAGCGATCTTGGACAGGCCGGTGATCCTGCCGTCCAGGCCGGGGATGTAGCCCACGTGGGCCGCACCATGGAAGGGCACGAGGTGGTGCTCGCAGGTGGAGTAGACCTCGATGTCCTTGACCAGCACGAGCTCGTCGTGCCCGATGTCGAACGTCGTGCTCAAGACGTCCTCGGGGCGCTGCCGCAGTCCGGCGAACGTCTCCGCGTAGGCCCTCGCCACCCGTGCCGGCGTGTCGCGCAGGCCCTCCCGCTCAGGGTCCTCCCCGACCGCGATCAGCAGCTCGCGCACGGCTGCCTCGGCCCGCGCACCGTCGTACTCCGGAACGCTGGCCGGCTCGCTGAGCCGCACTCGTTCGATGGCCATACCGCCCTGCCTCCTGCTTGGTCCCGGCCGCCCCACGACCCGGGTCGTCCCCGGAACGGGCCAGCCCCCTCACGCCTCCGGCTGGGTCGTCCTTGCCGGGCTCTGTTCCGGGAACGCCGGCTGCTCAGGTGCGCCCAGCGGCCGCGGGACGGGGTCCTCGGAGCCCACGTGGCCGTTGGTGGCGCCGTTGCCGTTGCCGTTGGCAGCGACACGTCGCGCCGGGATCGGCGGCACCGGGCCGCGGTCGCTGGGCACCCGTCGAGCGGATCCGGTCCACGCCGGGCGCTCGGGCCGGCGGTTCAGCGGCTCGAAGATCCTCGCGATCTCGTCCTTGTTGAGCGTCTCCTTCTCCAGCAGTGCCCGGACCAGCGAATCCAGCACGTCGCGGTTGTCGACGAGGATCTCGTACGCCTCGTGGTGCGCGGCATCGATGAACGCGCGCACCTCCTCGTCGATGGCCGCCGCGACGTCCTCGGAGTAGTCGCGCCCATGGCCCATGTCGCGGCCGAGGAAGACCTCCGCCTGCTCCTGGCCGTACTTGATCGCGCCGAGACGCTCGGTCATGCCGTACTGGGTGACCATGGCGCGGGCGACCGCCGTCGCCTTCTCGATGTCGTTGGAGGCCCCGGTGGTCGGGTCGTGGAAGACCATCTCCTCCGCGGCACGGCCCCCGAGCATGTACGCCAGCTGCCCGAGCAGCTCGGCCCGGGTCGTGGAGTACTTCTCCTGCTCCGGCAGCACCATGGTGTAACCGAGCGCGCGACCGCGCGGCAGGATCGTGATCTTCTGCACCGGGTCCATGTTGGGCAGCGCCGCCGCGACGAGCGCGTGGCCGCCCTCGTGGTAGGCGGTGATCTTCTTCTCCTTGTCGTTCATCAGCCGGCTGCGCTTCTGCGGGCCGGCCAGCACCCGGTCGATCGCCTCGTCGAGCGCCTCGTCGGTGACCAGCGAGGCGCCCTGGCGGGCCGTGAGCAGCGCGGCCTCGTTGAGGACGTTCGCGAGGTCGGCGCCGGTGAAGCCGGGGGTGCGGCGCGCGACCGCGAGCAGGTCGACGTCGGTCGCGATCGGCTTGCCCCGCGAGTGGACCTGGAGGATCTTGTTGCGGCCTTGCATATTGGGTGCCGCGACCGCGACCATCCGGTCGAAACGGCCGGGGCGAAGCAGCGCCGGGTCGAGGACGTCGGGGCGGTTGGTGGCCGCGATCAAGATGACGCCGCCGCGGACGTCGAAGCCGTCCATCTCGACCAACAGCTGATTGAGGGTTTGTTCGCGCTCGTCGTGGCCGCCGCCC
>JANWJC010000031.1 GCA_025449595.1 Acidobacteriota bacterium
TGGCACACCAAGGTCCGTCCGGCGGCGTCGGTGGCCTTCGCGCCCTTGATGGGACATTGCGTGCCGACAACCGGAGGCGCTGTGCTGCTCGGGCTCGGCAGAATGTGCTGCAGTGTGCTGGTGGTCCTCGATCATGTCGTGATCGGGCCGCCCGGCGTATTCACGATCAACACCAAGCGCCATCCGGGCGGGAATGTCGACGTCAAGGGCAGGGGATGCCGGGACCGTGCTCGAGCCGTGCGAGAGCACCGGTCCGGAAGATCGAAACGGCTCACGTGAGCCGCTTTCGGCCACGGGTTGACGGGTTGCCGTGGCCGGTTCGGTGCTCGCCGTGCGCGGGGTCTCGGCGGGTATTCGGCACCTCCGACATCGCCAGCAAGATCAAGGTTGGTCAAGGCTCGATCGTCAGGCGGACACCCGCATTGACGGCGGCCGCGGCCAGTCGCCGGTCAAGAGTCGCGAGCGAAGTCCCCAGGCGTTCGGCCAGTACAAGGTAGGACGCGTCATAGGAACTCAGGGAGTGACGTCGGCCAGCGGCGACGATCCCGGCCATGTCAGTTGGGGAATCGTCGACGTCGATCGGCAGCTGGGCGAGGAGTTCCAAGAACCGGCTCGCCTGTGCCTCACTCAGGCGGGCGCGTCGCTCCGCGACCAGGAGGACGTTGGCGATCTCGAGCGGCCAGACTGCCGGAACCGTCGCTTGATCGGTGCGGAGCTTGTCCAGCACGGCATCAGTCGCATCGGTTGTCTCGTCCTCGAAACACCACGCCATGGCAACGCTCGTATCGATGACGAACACGCCTCAGCGCCGACCTTCCTCGACCATCTCGCGCACGGAATCACCGTCGAGTCGCACACCGACCCGGGCGCTGCGCAGCGCTGCGATCACCGATTCCGCCGTGGACCGTGACCTGACCGGTACGAGCCGGGCGACGGCTCGGCCGTACTTGGTGATCGTCACGCTGTCACCCCGCTCAACCTGGTCCAGCAGGGCAGGCAGATGTGTCTTGGCGTCATAGGCGCCGATCGACGAGGCGGTCATAGAAACTAGACTAGTCTCCAACCAGTCTGATTGGCAAGGGTGGGACCCCCGACCTAGCCGTCGGAACCACCGATCGCGGGCTCAGTCGCGGGTACGCAGCACCGGGAACAGTTCTCCGCGCATCGGGTCGCCGGCGGTCAGGCCGAGGTCGCGCCCGGAGAAGTCGGGGGAGCAGGTCCACTCGCGCGGTGCGTAGGTCATGTCGTCGCCGAGGAACCGCAACGAGAACGCGCGCCGGCGCCGGGTGCCGGGGACCCCGTACGAGTGGTGCAGCGTGAGCATGTGGAAGAACACCGCGTCGCCCGGCTCCATCACCCAGCCGCGGATGTCGAAGCTGGCGCGGTCGGACTCCACGTCCGGGATCTCGGTCAGGCTGCCCTCGGGGAACCACTTCGCCTGGGCGTCCATGAACGTTCGCGGCATCCGCCAACCGTCGAGGTGGGAGCCGGCGAGGAACTCGAGGGTGGACTCGGGCGCGACGGTGTCCACCGGCGCCCACATCGAGCAGTTGTTGGCGCCCTCGACGTCGTAGTACGGCTGATCCTGGTGCCACGGCGTGTCCGCCTTGGTGCCGGGCTCCTTCACCAGCATGTGGTCGTGGTAGAGCCGGACCTCGTGGCTGCCCATCAGCGCGGCGGCGACGTCGGCGGCGCGGGACTCGAACGCGACCCGCCGGAACTCCTCGATCCGCTGCCAGTTGCAGAAGTCCTCGACGAACTTGCCCGGGTCGTCCGGGCGGCTGGCGACCTTGAACATCGGGCTGGGGTCGGCAAGGTTGCGCTCGATCCCCCGCTCGATGAGCCCGACCTGCTCCGGGGTGAACAGGCCGCGGACGATCGTCACGCCGTGCTCGCGGAAGTCGGTGATCGTCGCGTCGTCGATCACGGCGCGGTCCATGGTCTGCGTCATCTCGGGGGCCTCCTCGTGGGGTGGTGGGTGTGATGACGAAGGTAGGCGACGTGACGTGATCGTGAAAAGTGGTAGAAGATGGTCGTTATGAACATAGAACCTGAACAGCGATCACGGCCGCCTGGACCGAGGCCCGCAGGGTGAGCGCCCGCGACCTGTCCCTGCGGCACCTGCTCGCGCTGCTCGCCGTGCATGACGAGGGGTCCTACCGCCGCGCAGCCGCGGCCACTGGCTATTCGCAGGCCGCCATCACCCAGCAGATCGCGGCGCTGGAGAACGCGGTCGGGGCACCGGTGTTCGACCGCCACCCCGGTCCCCGCCCGGTCACGCTGACCCAGGTGGGGCGCGAGGTCGTGGAGGCGGCGCGCGTGCTCGTCGCGAGGGCGGACCTGCTCGACGCCCGGGTCACCGAGGTGCGCGAAGGCCGTTGGGGCCGGCTCGCGATCGGTACCTTCCAGTCCGTGTCTGCGACGCTGTTGCCCGTGGTGCTCGCCCAGGTCCGAGCCGAGGAGCCGGACGTGGACATCAGTGTTGTGCAGAGCGAGGACAACGTGGTGCTCGCCGACTCGGTCGCCTCTGGGGCGCTGGACGTGTGCTTCCTCGTCGGTCCGTTCAAGGACGACCGGCTCTCGATCCGGGAGGTGTGCCGCGACCCGTTCGTGGCCATCGAGGCGGCCGACAAACCGGCCCGTGACGTGCTGCCGATCGCCGAGCTCGCCGGCCTGCCGCTGATCGGGCACCAGGACTGCGTCTGCCACGACATGGTGGAGCTGGGGTTCCGCACTGCGGGGATTACCGCCACATACGTGTTTCGCAGCAACGACAACTCCGCGGTGCAGGCGATGGTGCGGGCGGGGATCGGGACCGCGGTCATGCCGTTGCTGGCAATCGACTCGCACGACCCGCTCGTGCGGGTGATACCCCTGCAGCCACCCCTGCCGCAGCGGCGCATCCTGATCGCAGTGCCGCGTACTCGCGCGGCACCCACCGCGCAACGGTTCGTGCAGCGCGCCGTCATGGCCGGTAAGGACCTGCCGACGGTGAGAAGGCCACCGGCAACAAGCGCAGTCCGCGCCCGTTGAGGATGGTGGTACGCCGCAGCTGCTGTCCCTGAGACCGGTCTGTGGGCAGCGGCGCCGTACAGTCCGTAGCCGTGCCTCGCCTGCTCGCCGACGTGACCCCACTTCGGGTCTCGCCGGAGTTCCGCCGGCTGTGGGCGGCCCTGGGCATCAGCAACGTCGGCCAGCAGATGACCTCGGTGGCGGTCGGTATCCAGGTCTACAACCTCACGGGGTCCTCCCTCGCGGTCGGCATCGTGGGGTTCTTCCAGCTCGTGCCGCTCGTGGGCTTCGGGCTGTACGGCGGTGCCCTGTCCGACAGTCGCGACCGGCGCAAGCTCGGGCTCCTGACAGCCGTCGGGCTGATGTGCTGCTCGATCGTGCTGGTGCTGCAGTCGCTGGCCGGGCTCGGCTCGGTCGCGCTGCTGTACGCGATCGTCGCGGTGCAGTCCGGCTTCTTCGCCGTCGGTAACCCTGCCCGGCAGGCGCTGATCCCGCGCCTGGTCGGACTGGACATGCTGCCGGCGGCCAATGCGCTGGGAATGCTCAGCTTCGGGCTGGGCTTCACCCTGGGCCCGCTGCTGGGCGGGCTCGTGATCGCGGTGACCGGGGGTGAGACCGCGGCATACGCCCTGGACGCCGTCGCCTTCACCGCCACCATGTACGCGATGTGGCGGTTGCGCCCGATGCCGCCGCTGCCCGGGGCGCCGCGGACAGCAGGCTGGGCCAGCGTCGTGGCGGGCATGAAGTTCCTGCGCGGACGCAAGAACCTGCAGATGTCGTTCTACGTCGACATGGCCGCGATGGTGTTCGGCATGCCACGGGCCCTGTTCCCGGCGCTGGCTGCCACGTTCTACCCCGGTTCGCCGCTGGCGAAGGCGACCATCGTCGGTCTGCTGTCCGCGGCACCGGCCGTCGGTGCCGTCGTGTCCAGCGCGCTGTCCGGGCCGCTGAGCCACGCCCGCCGTCAGGGTGCGATCACCGTTGGCGCGATCGTGGTGTGGGGGCTGGCGATCGCGACCTTCGGGTTCGTCCACCAGTTGTGGCTGGGCCTCGCGCTGCTGGCTGTGGCCGGCGCCGCCGACAACGTCAGCGCCGTGATGCGCCAGACGATCCTGCAGGCCGCCACACCGGACGAGTACCGAGGCCGGCTGCAGGGCATCTTCACCGTCGTGGTCGCCGGCGGACCCCGGCTCGGTGACGTCGAGTCCGGTGCCGTGGCGACGCTGTTCGGCGAGGCCTTCTCGGTGGTGTCAGGAGGCGTGGCCTGCCTGATAGCCGTCGGAGCGCTGGTCGCGGCCATGCCGCAGTTCCTGCACTACGACGCCCGCCACCCGACCCCCTGACGACCGAGCCGGCTACCAGGAGTCCTCGAGCATGCGGGGCTGGCAGGCCGCGTAGCCACCGATCACCATGACCACGACCGCCAGCGACAGCAGCGCGAACGGTGCGGTCCACGCCGACGTGACCTGGTGCAGCACCCCGAACAGGACCGGGCCGAGGCACGCGACCGAGTACCCGAGACCCTGCGTGAACCCGGACATGGCCGAGGATCCAGCAGGGGTACGAGTCCGCAGATTGATCATCGTGAGCGCCATCGGGAAGGTGCTCGGCCCAAGACCGGCGATCACGACCCACAGGACCGTCAGGTGCTGGGGGGAGTAGAGCAGCCCGGCGAACCCCACGAAGAACAGCACCGCGCACCCCACCACGATCGGGAACGGGTTGGCGATCCGTACGACCAGACCAGGTGCTGTGAAGGCGGAGACCAGGCCCATGCCGGCGAAGAGGGCGACCATCGTGCCGCCGAAGGCCGCCGAGCTCCCGGTGGAGACCAGGATGGTCGGCAGCCAGGTGAAGAACGAGTACGTGATGAGCGAGGTCATGCCGAACATTGCCGCCAGGCCCCAGCTGATCGGTGAGCGCCACACCCGCCCGGTCGGGGCAGGGGCCTCGAGCTCGGCCGCCTCCCCTCCGGCAGCCACCGCAGCGTCGTGCAATCGCGAAAGCGGGCTGCTGGGGCGCCGTTCGGCCAGCAACACCAACGCCCAGGGGACCGCTGCCAGCACCGCGACGATCGTCCAGGAGGCGATGGACACCCGCCAGCTCGTGGCGTCGGCAAGCGGCACCGCGACGAGCGCCGGCACCATCGTCCCCAGTGTCAA
>JANWJC010000032.1 GCA_025449595.1 Acidobacteriota bacterium
GTCGAACGTCGGCACCGTCGCGAGCGCGAGGATCTGCTGGGTTGCCGGATCCATCACCACGACGGTCCCGCTGTCGGCCTGCGCCACCTTCACCCCGGCAGCGAGCGCCTCCTGCGCCTTCCACTGCAGGTCCCGGTCGATCGTCAGCTCGATGCCGACCCCGGGGACCGCCGGGGTCCCTGACTCGGATGCGGTCGGAATCTGCTGACCACGCGCTGACCCTTGGTACTGAAGGGTTCCTACCGTGCCTGCGAGCTCGGAGTTGAATCCGTACTCCAACCCTCCGAGCCCGTTGCCCTGCGCCCCGACGAAGCCGACGACGTTCGCGGCGATCGATCCCGCGGGATAGACGCGCACGCTCGAGGACTCGCTGAAGACGCCGGGGATGTCCAGCGCCTGCACCTTCGCCCAGGTCTGCGGGGTGACGTTCTTGGCGATGTAGACGAACCGCCGGGTCCCGGTGAGGCGGACCTGGTAGCTGGCAGCGGCTCCGCCGAGGACCGAGGCCAGCTCGGTCGCGGCCGTGGCCGGATCGGTCACGAGGGTCTGGTCCACGGTGATGTTGTCGGCGTCCACCGTGGTGGCCAGCGCGACTCCGTTGCGGTCCGTGATCTCCCCGCGCTGGGCGGGGACCGACAGGGTACGGGTCCGGTCCTTGATCCCGGCCGCCGCGAGCGCCGGTCCCTGGATGGTCTGGATCTCCACGACCCGTACCGCCACCACCGACAGCATCGCGAGCACCACGACCTGCACGACGCGCAGCCGGAACCTGGGGTCCCCGGGTCGGAACCGGCGCGCCGGCCGCGTCGGCCCGCGCCCCCCGCCGGAGCCGGAACGAGTCGTGGCCGGGCGGTTCGGGGTCCGTACCGAGCTCATCGCAGCGCTCCAGCCGTGGGACCGGCCTTGGGCTTGGTGGCCGCCGGCTTGGTTTTGGTGACCGGCGCCTTGGTCGCGCCGGTGGCAGAGACCAGCGCCGCCCCGTCGGTCGGCGTCGTGGCCGCCGCTGCACCTGTCGCACCCGGGACCGCCGTCATGTTCACGGCCCCGTCCGAGCTCGGCGCGGCAGTGACCCCGGTCGTCTTTGCCGGCGCAGCGGCGGGCTTGCGCATGGCGGCGGGAACAGGGCTGCCGAGGATGGCGCCGTCCGACAGGCGCAGGAAGGCCGGCGAGGTGACAGGGACCATCCCGAGCTTGGTGGCCTGTCGCGCCAGGGCATCCGGTGACTCGTTGCGGGCGACGTAGAGCAGCAGGGTCTGCTGGGAGACCTGCAGCTGTTGCTGGGCAGCGGAGAGCGCCTGGATCTGGAAGGCGCCCTCGGCAAGGGTCGTGTTCAGCAGGAGCAGCAGCGCCATTCCCGAGACGATGAGCCCGGCGATGAACAGCGCGAAAACACCATTACCGGCAACGGAACCTGGAGACGCCGACGCTGGCACCAGCCGTAGCCGGGACGCTGCCGTCCGACGCCGTGACGTGAGCGCACCGACGCCAGCGACGGGGGGCGCGGTGACCCGGGTCGCGCTCACGCCGCGACCGCCTTGACGCGCTCTGCGGCCCGCAGCCGTACCGAGCGGGCCCTGGGGTTCTCGGCGATCTCGTCGTCGCCGGCGCGCTCGGAGCCGCGGGTGAGCAGCCGCAGCGCGGGTTCCTGGCCCTCCGGCACGAACGGCAGGTCGACCGGGACCGTGGTCGTGGTGTACGCGGCGAGCACCGACTTGGTGATGCGGTCCTCCAGCGACTGGTAGCTCATGACGACGATGCGTCCGCCCACGTTGAGGGCGTCGACTGCCGCCGGCAGGGCCCGTTCCAGGACCTCGAGCTCGCCGTTGACCTCGATGCGCAGCGCCTGGAAGGTGCGCTTGGCCGGATTGCCCCCGGTGCGTCGGGCCGGCGCCGGGATCGCATCCCGGACCAGGTCGACCAGCCGGGCGCTGGTGGTGAAGGGGGCGGCATCGCGGGTCCGGACGACCGCCTCGGCGATCCGGCGGGCGAAGCGCTCCTCGCCGTACCTGGACAGGATCCGCGCCAGGTCCCGAGCCGGATAGGTGTTCAGCACGTCCGCGGCGGTCGCCCCCTGCGAGGGGTCCATCCGCATGTCCAGGGGGGCGTCGACGCTGTACGCGAAGCCCCGGTCGGGCCGGTCCAGCTGCAGGCTCGAGACGCCCAGGTCGAAGAGCACCCCGTCGACGCTGGGCAGCCCGAGGCTCGCCAGCACGTCGGGCATGCCGTCGTAGACGGCGTGCACCAGCGTCACGCGATCCGCGTACGGCGACAGCCTGTCCTGCGACATCCGGACCGCCTGCTCGTCCCGGTCCAGCCCGATGAGCCGGACCCCGGGGAAGCGCGCCAGCAGCTGCTCACTGTGGCCACCCAGTCCGACGGTGGCGTCGACCACGACGGCGCCGGGTCGTTCCAGGGCAGGTGCCAGCAGCGCGATGCAGCGATCGAGCAGGACCGGTACGTGGCGCGGGCCAGGAGAGTGCGGGCCAGGAGAGGTCGTCACAGCCGTGTCAGCCCACCCGTGCCATGAGGTGGGAGAGCACCAGCAGGAAGCCCACCGTCAGCGCCACCGCGGCCAGCCCCAGCCCGAGGCTGGTGACCGAGGGCGCGACGGCGCGGGGCTGGCGGTGCCGGCCGGTCGCCGTCGTACGCGGCAGGGACGGGTTGCTCACGGTGGTGTCCTCCTCACACCTGTCGGTGTGCTCGCGGTGAAGGATTCGGTTCGCCCTGGTCGTTCGTGGAACCAGGTCTCCGTCCGTCGCACCGCCCACCGGCAGACCCGGTGCGGCCCCGCTGGCTTCCGGGGAAGAAGAGCCAGCAGGCCAAGGCGACGGACCGGAGACCTCGCGCCACGCGCGACCTCGGCCGATGTCAGTGCCGCTCAGGGCATCGGGACCACCTCGCCGTCGAGCTGGGCGAAGCCCGGGTCCTGAGCCGCCAGGTAGGCCTCCCAGGCCGGGGCGTCCCAGATCTCCACGCGGTTGTCGGCACCGACGACGGCGCAGTCGCGGGACAGGCCCGCGTACTCGCGCAGCGCGGTCGGGATCGTGACCCGCCCCTGCTTGTCGGGGGTGTCGTCGTAGGCGCTGGCGAACAGCACGCGGGTGTAGTTGCGGACCCGCTCGTTGGTCTGGCTGCCCGAGCGCAGGCCGGCCGCGTACGTCTCGAAGCCCGAGCGCGGCCACACCACCAGGCAGCGCTCCTGGCCCTTCGTCACCACCAGGCCCGAGGAGAGCTCGTCGCGGAACTTCGCGGGCAGGATCAGCCGGCCCTTCTCGTCCAGGCGGGGCGTGTGGGTCCCGAGGAACACCTGCCACCACCTTTCCGAGCGCCGCGCCGGGAAGTGCTCTCCTCCGGGTCGGGCGCCAACCTACCCCACTTTCCTCCACCGTCAACCACCATCCTCCACTTCCCTCACTCCTGCGTCGGAAACAGCCGGTGCGGGAACCATTCGCGCAGGTCAGGGCGGTGGTGGGATGTGGAGCGCAGAAACGTACGACACCGTCGACGACGCGTCCCGACCGCGCCGGTCACGCGGGCCGGCAGGCCGGATCGGCGTGAGCTGAGCACCCCACCGGCCCGGACGCACGCGTCGAGGGTGCTGGTGGGGGGAAGTGGAGGCCTGTGTCAGTCGGTCAGCGCGAGGGCCGGGGGCCGTCGTCCCCGGTGCGGCTGCTGCCGGGGTGGCTGGCCCAGTCGTGGATGACCGAGGTACGCAGGACCACGTCCTGCACCGAGCGGTTCCGGCGGCTCACGACGCACCAGAACAACCCGACGGGGAACACCACGCAGAACACGGCGCGCAGCAGCGCCCCGACGAAGAACAGCCGCCGACCCTGCCAGTTCACGACCCGGACTCCCATGACCCGGGCCCCGACGCTGCGCCCGGTGAACGACCACGCCAGCGTCAGGTAGAGGACGAAGTACACCCCGCCGATCACGAGGACCTGCAGGAACGTCCAGGTCGGCCACGCCAGCGTGCGGGGGTCGAGGAGGAATCGCAGGATGCCGATACCGAGGTACGTCCCGAGAATGGCACCGGCCACCAGCGCGTAGTCGATCGCGCCGGCCGCGGTCCGGGTGACGACGCCGGCTCGTTTGCCCTGGAACGGACGGGCCATCCGGGGCACCGGATCCATCGCGACCTGCGCAGCCGGGTTCCCATGAGACGCGACCTGCGCAGCCGGGTCCCCCATGATGGGGTCCAGGCCCGGGTCCGGTGCGGGCGCGTTCATCGCGAGTCCTGGGCGTCGGCGTCGTCCGGTGCGGTGACGTCCCGTTCGCGGCGGCGCAGCAGCAGCCGGTCGACGAGTCGGGAGATCCGGTCGTCGGCGTCGATCGCGCCCATCCGGGCCCCGTTCACGACATCGGTGGCGACTCCGGACGAGGACTCCCTGATGATCTCCGGAAGGTCGACCTCCTCGATGACCTCGTCGGCCAGGCCCGGCAGGTCGACGCGGCTGCGGACGATCTCCGTGAGGTCGACCGAGTCCAGCGCCGCGTTGATCACCTGCCCGAGGTCGACGCGTGCCAGCACCACCTCTGTGAGGTCGACGGCATCCAGCGCCGCCGCGACGACCTGCCCGAGGCTGACCCGCGCCAGCACCACCTCGGTCAGGTCCAGCTCGTCCAGGGCGGCGCCCACTACCTTGCCCAGGTCGACCCGGCGCAGCACCACCTGCGTCAGGTCGAGCTCGTCCAGCACCGCGGTCACCAGCACCGACAGGTCGACCCGGGACAGCACCAGCCCGGTCAGGTCCACCCGGTCCAGCACCAGGTCGAGCACGGACGGTACGACGGTGTCGGCGGCGAGCCCGACCCCGGCCAACGCCTCGCGATCGAGGTCGCGGCGGACCGCCCGCCCGCGCCGCTCCAGGGCGCCCAGCAGGGACTGCGGCGTCCACGCGTCGGGAACGAAGGGGGGACGGGCCACCACAGCGAGCACCGCGGACGCGGTCGGGCCGATGACGTGCACGAGTTCCGCGCCCACCCGCGTCGCCGGGCCACCCACCAGCGCGACCGCCCCGATGACCACGTCGAGGGGGACCGAGATCACCGCCGGCAGCCTGGGTACCTGACGGCGCGCCGGAACGAGCTCCACACCCGGGGCCCGGTCCTCGTCCATGGCCGCCATCCTCACGTACCCAGGCCCCGATCGGTGGCCGACCGGCGGGCTGATCTGCTCACCCGGCATCTTTTCCCGGCCAAGTCGATCGCGAGTCGGCGCGGCAGGTCGCTGCCGCTTACGCTGAACCTGACCGACCCTCGCCGCGTCATACCGAGGGACCGCCCCGCACCCGAGTGCTGCGTCCCGGAAGGAGCCGACGTGACCCCCGACGTCGACCCTGTCCCCCAGGTGGACACTGCCTCGCGCGCCGGCGCGGCGATCCACGCCGACCTGGCCGACCTGCTGCCTGCCGTCGGCCGGATCCGGGCCGCGATCGAGACGGTCATCGAGGGCAAGCCGGAGGTCATCCAGACTGCGCTGACGGTGCTGCTCGCCGAAGGGCACCTGCTCATCGAGGACGTTCCCGGCGTCGGCAAGACCCAGTTGGCCAAGACGCTGGCCCGCGCCCTCGACTGCTCGGTGCGGCGCATCCAGTTCACGCCGGACCTGCTGCCCGGCGACGTGACAGGCGTCAGCATCTTCAACCAGGAGACCAGGAGCTTCGAGTTCCGTCCCGGGGCCGTCTTCGCGAACATCGTGCTCGGCGACGAGATCAACCGGGCCTCGCCCAAGACACAGTCGGCGCTGCTGGAATGCATGGAGGAGCGTCAGGTCACCGTCGACGGCACCACGTACGAGCTCACCAGCCCCTTCATGGTGGTCGCGACGCAGAACCCGGTCGAGATGGAAGGCACGTATCCGCTGCCCGAGGCGCAGCGGGACCGCTTCATGGCACGCGTGTCGATGGGATATCCCAGCTCCCGCGCCGAGATCGCCATGCTCGCCGAGCACGCGACGGCCAACCCGCTCGACGACCTGACCCCCGTCGCGGACGCCGCCGAGGTCAGCAAGCTCGTCGACGTCGTGCGCTCCATCTTCGTGGCGCCGGCGATCCACCAGTACGCGGTCGACCTCGCGCGGGCCACCCGGGGCCATACCGACCTGCGTCTCGGCGCGTCGCCGCGAGCAACGCTTCACCTGGTACGGGCCAGCAAGGCCGCCGCTGCGCTCGACGACCGGGACCACGTGCTGCCCGACGACATCCAGCGGCTGGCACCGGTGGTGCTCCCCCACCGGCTGCTGCTGTCCACCGACGCCCAGATCGCCGGGCGGACGGCCGAGCAGGTCGTGGCCGACCTGCTGCGTACCGTGCCGGTTCCTGCGACGGCCCGGGCCTGAGGGAGCCCACCGTGGGCGAGGCGCTTCGTCATCTGACCGCCCGGGGTCGCTGGCTGTTCGGCCTTGGCATCGTGGGCCTGATGCTCTCGCTGATGCTCAGCCAGCGAGACCTCATGCGGATCGGGATCTTCCTGCTGGCACTTCCCGTGCTGTCGCTGCTCATGGTGTCGCGCACCCGATATCGGCTGTCCTCGGCACGGGGACTCCGACCGCACCAGATCGAGGTCGACTCGACGGCCACCTGCGTGGTGCGGGTGCAGAACGTGTCGAAGCTGCCGAGCGGGCTGCTCATGATCGAGGACACGGTGCCGTGGCAGCTCGGTCACAACCAGCGCTTCATCCTGGACCGGCTCGGCACCGGGAACCGGCGCGACGTGCGGTACGAGGTGAGCGCGTCGTTGCGTGGCCGCTACGACATCGGCCCGTTGCGGGTGCAGCTCGTCGACCCGTTCGGGCTGTGCCAGATGACACGCCGGTTCACGACCACTGACTCGCTGACCGTCGTCCCGCACGTCATCGCGCTGCCCTCGGTCCCGCTGGTCGGGGACTGGACCGGCATGGGCGAGTCACGCTCGCGAGCAGTGGCGAACAGTGGCGAGGACGACGTCGTCCCGCGTGAGTACCGGACCGGGGACGAGCTGCGCCGTGTCCACTGGAAGTCCACCGCCCGCAGCGGGGAGCTGATGGTGCGGCGCGAGGAGCAGCCATGGCGTACCAGGGCCACGGTGCTGCTGGACACCCGAGCTGCGGGGCACCGCGGCGAGGGGGTCTCGTCCTCGTTCGAATGGGCTGTGACCGCAGCCGCCAGCATCAGCTGCCACCTGGCCCGCCGTGGTTTCGCGCTGCGGCTGCTGGACTTCGACGCGACCCCGCTCAGCGGCGACAGTCGAATCGCTGTCGACGGCATCGCCGCGCTCGACGCGGAACGTCCGGTCCTTGACGCGCTCGCTGTTGTGTCGACATCGAAGGACGAGGTGCCCCGCCTGGTCGATGCCACGGTCCGTGAACGGGCGCGCGACGGGCTCGTGGTCGCCGTCATCGGTTCCCTCGACCCGGGATACGTCGAGAAGGTCGCGGCCGTACGCAACGGCAGGGGCACCGCTCTGGCACTGATCGTCGACGCCGCGGCCTGGCCCGGACCGCGTCGGACGGCCGAGGACGGTGCCCGGCTGGACGCGGGGGCGGCGCTGCTGCGAGCGGCCGGCTGGCGGGTCGTGGTGTGCGGGCCCGGTGAGGACCTGCCGGCCGCGTGGCGGGCGCTGGCGCGAGGTCACGGGCCGGCCCGGACCACTTCGTTCACCTCGCAGGTCACGCCATGACCACGGTGCTGACGCCACCGCCGACACGGGCGGTGCCCGAGCCGCCGGCCGGAGATCCGCCATCGCGGGGACGCCGGTTCGCCGGCCCGTGGCGGTCCAGCCTCGCCGTCGCCGTCGCGGTCCTGCTGGCGTCCTGGGCGCTGTCCCCGCTGTTCGCCGACTCCTCCTGGTTCGAGTCGCCGCTGATCATGATCGCCCTCGTCGCCGCGACCGGGTGGGCCCTGGTCACCGTGCGGGTGCCGGCGGTCCTGGTCCCGATCGGCCAGTGCTTCGTCGGCCTGGTCGTCATGGTCGCGTGGTTCACCGAGAACACGCCGTGGGCACCGCTGCCGACCTCGGCGGCTCTGAACCAGCTGCACGTCGTGCTGCAGGACGGGATGGACGACGTCGGGGCGTACTCACCTCCGGTGCCGGTGTCGCCAGGGCTGATCGCCCTGTGCACCCTCGGCATCGGCGTGGTCACCATGGTGACGTTCGTCGCGGTGGTCTTCCTGCGCTCACCGGTGCTGGCCGGTGCCCCGCTGGTGGCCCTGTACGCAGTCCCGGCGGCAGCGCTGTCCGACGGGGCCCCGTGGTGGACCTTCGTGATGACCGTCCTGGGATGGCTGGTCATCGTGATGACCGACTCCCGGCTGCGGCTGTCCGCATGGGGGCGGGTCCTTCCTCGAAACGAGGGGCCGGTGGAGCTGGCGACCCGGACCGACCTGCTCGGCCCGGCGACCCGCCTGGCCGTCCCGGCCCTCGCGCTGGCCCTGCTGGTGCCGGTGCTGGTGCCGGGGCTCACCGACGCGCTGCTGGGCGCCCGCGGCCCCGGCGACGGGACCGGACCGGGCGGTGCCGGCGCGACGTCGGTCGGGCTCGACCCGCTGGTCTCCCTGCGCCGGGACCTGCAGCAGGCGGTCACGCAGGAGGTGTTCACGTACCGCACGACCGACAAGGACCCGCAGTACCTGCGAGCCGTCACGCTGTCCGACTTCGACGGGGTGAACTGGCGACCGCAGGTCTTCTCCTCGGAGACCTCTCCGCCGCTGCGCCAGGCCGACGTCGGCCCGGGTCTGCTCACCAGCGGCATCTCGACGAGCCCTTCGACCTACGTGATCACCGACTCCAAGCTCAGCAGCCCGTACCTGCCGCTGCCGGCCCCGATCACCTCTGTGACGGTCCCCGGCGACTGGAGCTACGACCCTGGGACCGGCGTGGTGTTCTCCACCTCGACCTCGACGCTGGGCAAGACCTGGTCGGTCCAGGCGCTGGACGTCAATCCCACGCCGGCCCAGCTGCGCGGCGTCGCGACGACGGCACCGGACGACGTCCGGCGCTCCAACTCGCTGCAGGTGACCCTGCCGGACGAGCTCACGAGCATCGCGGCGCAGGTGACCGCGGGGCAGACGACCGAGTACGACATGGCACTGGCGCTGCAGCGGTACTTCCGTACCGAGTTCACGTACTCCACCGCCGTCGCCGGGGACGGCTCGACGGATGCGTTGCTGTCGTTCCTGCGCGACAAGGTCGGCTACTGCCAGCAGTTCGCCGCGACCATGGCGTTGATGGCGCGCTCCCTGGGCATCCCAGCCCGGGTGGCGGTCGGTTTCACCGCGGGGACCAAGGACGCCGCCGGGGACTACGTCGTCACCACCAAGGACGCGCACGCCTGGCCCGAGCTGTGGTTCACGGGCATCGGCTGGGTGCGTTTCGAGCCGACTCCGCGCTCGGACGCCGGCGGCACCGTCAACGTCCCGGCGTGGGCGCAGGGCACCACGGACACGACGACGGCCCCGCCGGCCGGCTCAGGCTCCCAGATCGGGCCCGGCGGCAGCGTCGGCGCCAAGCTGCGGGCGATCGACCACCGCAGCGACTCGGTCGGCAACGGGCCGGACCTGACGACGACGGCGGCGCAGGTCGACGTGGCGGACCAGGTCCGCCGCGGTGCACTCATCGGGCTGCTCGTGGTGGCCCTGGTCGGGGCGGTCACACCGGCGGTGATCCGGGTACGACGCCGGCGCCGACGGCGCTCCGGGCCGGCCGAGGGCGCCTGGGACGAGCTGCGCGACACCGTACGAGACCTCGGGGAGCACTGGACCGACGCCGAAACCCCCCGGCAGGCCAGCGCCCGGCTGGTGAGCCGGGACCGCCTCGACTCCGAGACGGCCGCGGCACTGTCCCGGCTGGCCGGGGACACCGAGCGGGCGAGGTATGCCCGGGAGCCGGGAGCGCTGGACCGCAACCGCACGCAGGCGGACCTTCGTACCGCCCGGCGGGCACTGCACGCGCGGGTGGCGTTCAGTGCGCGGCTGCGGGCGTGGCTGCTGCCGGCGAGCGTCCTGCATCGCACCCCGCCGAAGCCGGCCTGAGCGCCGCTCGACAGTCGCGGCGGGACGCCGTTTCGGATGCTGGTGTCGCGGGCGTTCGAGGGTGCCGAGATGGCAGTTCGAGAAGGTCAGGACTCCGGCTCGCCGTCGTGGCGCTTGCGCCAGCGCTCCTCGACGCGATCCATGAACCCGTTGCTGCCCTGGGCCTTCGCCGGGGTCGGGCCGGACTGCGGCTGACCGTTCGCGGCGTCGGGGGCGGGCAGGACCGGACGGGCGGTGAAGACCGTGACCAGCAGGAACGTGCCGGCGAGCATGACCAGGAAACCGACGACGCCGAGGATGACCTGGGACCAGGCGACCCCTGCGACAAGGCCGGCGGCTCCGATCAGCGCTCCCGCCACCCCCAGCGTGGAGCGGCGTCGACTGCCCCGGCGCTCGGACGGGGAACGAAGCGAGGTGGCGAACTTGGGGTCCTCTGCATAGAGGGCACGTTCCATCTGCTCGAGCAGTCGCTGCTCGTGGTCGGAGAGCGGCATTGGCTCCTCCTCGCCGATGGAAGTACTGGGACCTACGGCACAAGCATAAGCAGGCGTGGGCACGAACGCACCCAGACGCCCAGATGAGAATCAGGTGACGGGTCCGGACCGGGAGAGTGTCGACCAGCAGGCGTCTGGCCTGAAGGCGGCGAGCGGGTGGTGGGTGCCGTTGATCACGGCGGTCCGGGGCGCTGCCAGGTGCTTCGCGGCACGGCCACGACCGGCGGGGCGGGGGCGGAGCCGGGCACGAGCCGAGCCGGGCGTACGGCGCCCTGGCCGAATCTCGCCGCGGCCCGGTCGACGGCCTGCTCGGCCTCGCGCCAGCCCTGCTCGGGCGCATCGAGCAGCAGCTGCCGGGCCGCTCCGGCTGCCTCCTGCAGCCCTTCGACCCGGACGCCGACCAGCCGGATCCGGCTGCGCTGCAAGCCGAGAGCGCCGTACAGGGCGACGGCGGTGCCGTAGATCTCGCGAGCGACGTCCGTGCCCGACCCCAGCGTGCGGGAGCGCGTGATCGTGGTGAAGTCGGCGAACCGCAGCTTCAGCGCGATCGTGCGCCCGACCTCGCCCTGTGCCCGCAGCCGCGCCCCGACCCGCTCGGACAGGCGCAGCAGCTCGCGCAGCACGACCTCCGGGTCATCGACGTCGCGGGCGAACGTCTGCTCGGCCCCGATGCTCTTGTCCGGCTCGTACGGCTGCACCCGGCGCGGGTCACGGCCCCACGCGAGCTCGGCCAGGTGGGAACCCACCGCCTCGCCGAGGGCCCGGCGCAGCGTGGCGACCGGGACGTGAGCCAGCTCACCGACGGTGTGCAGGCCCAACCGGGTGAGCGCCTGCTCGGTCTTGTCCCCCACCCCCCACAGCGCCCCCACCGGCAACGGGTGCAGGAACGCCACGACCTCGTCGTGCGGCACGACGAGCAGCCCGTCCGGCTTGCACCGGGTCGAGGCGAGCTTGGCGACGAACTTGGTGGACGCCACTCCGACCGAGCAGGTGATGCCCTGCTCGTCCTGGATCCGGGAGCGGATGTGCTCGCCGATTACCCGCGGCCGGCCCAGTAGTCGTACGGCACCGGCGACGTCGAGGAACGCCTCGTCGAGCGAGAGCGGCTCGATGAACGGGGTGACGTCGGCGAACACCGCCATGACCCCTGCCGAGACCTCGGTGTAGAGACCGAACGTCGGCTCGATGACGACCGCCTGGGGGCACAGCCGGCGGGCCCGGCCCATGGGCATGGCCGAGTGGACGCCGTACCTGCGGGCTTCGTACGTCGCGGCCAGCACCACCCCGCGGCCGCCCTCCACCCCGACGACCACGGGGAGCCCGCGCAGCTGCGGGCGGCTGCGCAGCTCGCAGGAGGCGTAGAAGGCGTCCATGTCGACGTGCAGCACGGTGCAGCCGGTGTCGTCATCACCGAGCCCGTCCGGACGCGAGCCCCGA
>JANWJC010000033.1 GCA_025449595.1 Acidobacteriota bacterium
ACCCGCCCGGGGGGGCGGGGCGGCGGGGCGAGTGGCCCCCGGGGGCCACGCTCAACAGTGCCTAGTGGTGCTGTGGACCTTTCAGCGGAGACTCACTTGCCGCCGGTGCCGACCTGGACGTAGTCATAGAACCAGCCAAGACCCTGGTTGATGAACACGTTGGTCAGGTGCGGCGGGCGCCAGGTGAAGAACTTGTCGGTCTGGATCGGCAGGTAGACCGCGTTCTTCATGACCTGCTGGTTGATCGTCGTCCCGAGAGTCGCCTGCTTCGCCTGATCGGTGGTCTGCGTGGCATCGGCCAGCGCTTGGTTGACGACCGGGTCGTTCAGGCTCGGGTAGTTGGAGTTACCCGTTGGCAGGATGAGGGAGCCGTTGGCGATCGAGTTCCAGTAGCCACCGACGGACGGGAAGTCCGGACCCCACGCCGCCACCGCGATGCCGATGTGCTTGTTGATGATGTTCTGCGGCGATCCGATCCAGGTCGCGTAGTACTGCGACTGGTCTGCCGGTGCCGACGTCACCTTGATACCGACCCGTCCCAACGCGGCCTGCACCGAGGCGAAGAGGGCCGGACCGATGCCGGTGTTGACATACGCCATGGAGATCGAGAAGCCGTTGGGCTGCCCGCACTTGGTCAGTGCCGCCTTGGCGGCCGTGATGTCGCCGCTGTAGTCGGCGCCGTTGGGGTAGGGGTTGAAGCTGGCATCGAAGCCGGGGATGCCGTTCGGCGTCATCGAGAAGGCCACCGAACCGCCGGTGTCACCGCCGCGGATCTTGATGTAGCCGGCCTTGTCGAAGGCGTAGAAGACCGCCTCCCGGCAGTTGACGTTGGTCAGCGGTGCGACGGTCTGCATCACCGCCATGTAGCGGATGAAGCTCGTCGCCGGGTTGTCGACTCCGGCCTTCAGGGTCGGGTTGCTCAGGTACTTCGCACGATCCGTGGTGAGGATCGAGCCATCGACGATCAGGTCGACGTCGCCTGCGGCAAGCCGCTGGTCCAGGTCCGCCTGATTGCTGTCGACCGTCAGGGTGACGGTGTTGACCATCGGCTTGCGGATCTTGTCGGTCGCCTGGCTCCAGTTCGGGTTCCGCACCCACGTCGTCAGTGAGTTCGGGGTGAACGACTGGAACATGAATGGGCCGGAGGACGCCGGCTTCTTGCCATAGTCCGCCTTCGTGTCACGCGCCTTGGGCACCGGCGCCGACGCGGGCAGGGCCATCAGGTAGTTGAAGTCCGCATAGGGCTTGTTCAGGGTGAACGTGATCGTGGTGGCGTCCGGGGTCTGGATCGAGGTCAGGCCACCGGTCGGGTCTGCATACGGGCCCTTGTACTGCGGGGTCCCGTTCACACAGGTGTCCAGCAGGCACAGGTAGTACTGGCTCGGACCACCATTGATGACGTCGGTCGCCCAGAGCCGCTCGATGCCGTACTTGATGTCCGCGGTCGTCAGTGGGGTTCCGTCGTCCCACTTCAGTCCGTCGTAGATCTTGTAGGTGTACGTCTTGCCGTCGGCGCTGATCGTCGGTGGCGCGGTTGCCAGGTCAGGGACCACCACGTTGCCGCCGGCACCGGGCTCGCCCGGGAAGCCCATCAGCGACCGGGTGAACAGGCGCTGCAGGTCCCAGGAGTACGCGTAATAGGTGCGAGCCGGGTCGTAGGAGTCGACGTCCCCGGACTCACCGAGCTTCAGGGTGCCCCCTGTCACGGTCGAGGGGTTAACCACCGACGTGACCCCTGCGTTGTAACCGGTCGTCACGGCCGATCCGCTCGTACCCGGAGTGGAGCTGCTGTTGGAGCTGCCGCAGGCAGCCAGCGCAATCACTCCGACAGCACCGACCGCCACCAGGCGGGCAGATCCTCGGATGTTCCTCATGGACGAGATCCACCTTTGCATTGGAAACCTCGGACACCCGGTCGGTGTCCGAAACCCAGGCCCATGGCCCGGGAGCTGTGGTCGGGAGCACGACCCGGCGTGCGGGCTGTCATCGCTGGCCCCGCGGGTCGAATGCATCTCGAAGTCCGTCGCCGAACAGGTTGAACGCCAGCACGCACAGGAAGATCGACATCCCGGGGACCAGCATGTAGAAGGGGTCGATCTGGTAGTAGAGGATCGAGTTCGAGAGACTCTGGCCCCAGGATGCAGTCGGCGGGGTGAGCCCGACACCCAGGTAGGAGAGCGCAGCCTCGGTCAGGATGTTGGTCGGGATGATGAGCGTCGAGTAGACCAGGATGATCGGCAGCAGGTTCGGCAGGATCTCCCGGAACAGGATGCGCGGGCTGCGGGCGCCGATGCTGCGGGAGGCCTCGATGAACTCCTTCTCCCGCAGCGAGAGCGTCTGGCCTCGCACGATGCGGCCGACATAGGCCCATCCGAAGAACCCGATGATGAACACCAGGAAGAGGACCTGCGCTACCAGGCTGTTCTGAAAGGCCGGCGACTGACCGACGACGACGAGGAACGCGATGGAGAACAGCAGCGTGGGAAACGCCAGGAACACGTCCATGGTTCGGCTCACCGCCGTGTCGACCCAACTGCCGCGGTAGCCGGAGATGATGCCGAGCGTCACCCCGATGAGCATCGCCAGCAGCGTTGAGCAGAGCGCGATGATCAGGGAGGTCCGGGCGCCATAGACGGTGCGCGCCAGGACGTCCCGTCCCAGTTGCGGCTCGATGCCGAGCGGATGCTGCCACGAGGCCCCGCTGAACGGACCGATCGGCATGCCGAGGTCGTCGAGCAGGTTCTGGTTGGGGGTGTCCGGGTCGACGTTGAAGATGTGGCAGATCAACGGCGCGAAGATGGCGATGAGGACGAAGAAGATGATGAGGCCCAGACCGAACATCGCGGCCTTGTCCTGACGCAGCCGGTTCCACGCGATCTTGGCGAGGGATCTGCCCTGGATCGTCTTGAACTCCGCGTTCAACTCGTCCGCGGGGTCGAACGGCTGTGGCGACGGAGGTGCCTCAACAGGAACAGTCATGATCCTTTGTCGGCTCCTCTCCCTCGCGCTGTCACCGGCCGATCGTCGAACCGGACGGCGGCAACATACGTGACTATGACTCCGAAGCGAACTAGGAAGTGCCGCCGTAACCCGATCGTGACTCCGATCTTGGTAGCGCAACCTCTCCTGTTACCGAGACGATACCTCCGATAGTCGGACAGAACGAGGATCGTGGGTGCTCAGTCACGCTTCTTGGCACGCGCGGCGCTGCGGCCCCGCTCATGGGAGTCCAGGACGACCTTGCGCATCCGTACCGTGGCCGGGGTTACCTCGATGCACTCGTCCTCGCGGCAGAACTCCAGCGCCTGCTCCATGGACATCGCCTTGTGCGGGATGAGCGGCACCAGGACGTCACCGGAGGACTGACGCATGTTGGTCAGCTTCTTCTCCTTGGTCGGGTTGACGTCCATGTCGTCGGACCGGGAGTTCTCCCCCACGATCATGCCCTCGAACACCTCGGTGCCGGGCCCCACGAACATGGTCCCGCGCTCCTGCAGGTTGGCCAGCGCGAACCCCGTCGTCGCGCCGCGCCGGTCGGCCACCAGGGAGCCGGTCGGGCGGGTACGCAGCTCGCCGTGCCAGGGCTCGTACCTGTCGAACACGTGGTTGAGCAGTCCGGTGCCCCGGGTCTCGGTGAGGAACTCGGTCCGGAACCCGATGAGGCCGCGCGCCGGGACGCGGTACTCCATGCGCACCCACCCGCTGCCATGGTTGACCATCTGCTCCATCCGGCCCTTGCGCAGCGCCATGAGCTGGGTCACGACGCCTAGGTAGTCCTCGGGGATGTCGACCGTCAGGTGCTCCATCGGCTCGTGCAGCTTGCCGTCGATGGTGCGCGTCACGACCTGCGGCTTGCCCACCGTGAGCTCGAATCCCTCCCGGCGCATCAGCTCGACCAGGATCGCGAGCTGCAGCTCGCCACGGCCCTGCACCTCCCACGTGTCGGGCCGGTCGGTGTTCGCCACCCGGATCGACACGTTGCCGATGAGCTCGGCGTCCAGCCGGTTCTTCACCTGACGCGCGGTGAGCTTGGACCCGCTCTGCCCGGCAAGCGGGGAGGTGTTGATGCCGATCGTCATCGAGATCGACGGCTCGTCGACCGTGATGAGCGGCAACGGGATCGGGTTGTCAGCGTCGGCGAGCGTCTCACCGATGGTGATCTCCGGGATCCCGGCGATCGCGATGATCTCACCGGGGCCGGCCTCCTCGGCCGGCACCCGGTCCAGCGCCTCGGTGACGAGCAGCTCGGTGACCTTGACCCGCTCCACCGAGCCGTCGGCCCGGCACCACGCGACGTTCTGACCCTTACGGATCCGGCCGGCCCGGACCCGGCACAGGGCCAGCCGCCCGAGGTACGGCGAGGAGTCCAGGTTCGTCACGTGCGCCTGCAGCGGGGCGGCGGGGTCGTAGGCGGGAGCCGGTACGGCGGTGAGCAGGGTCTGGAACAGCGGCGTCAGGTTCTCGCTGTCGGGCATGGTGCCGTCGCCCGGCCGGGTCAGGGACGCCCGACCGGCCTTGGCGGAGGCGTACACGACCGGGAAGTCGATCTGCTCGGCGTCGGCGTCGAGGTCGAAGAACAGCTCGTACGTCTCGTCGACGACCTCCGCGATCCTGGCGTCGGGGCGGTCCACCTTGTTCACCACGACGATGACCGGCAGGTGCTTCTGCAGCGCCTTGCGCAGGACGAAGCGGGTCTGCGGCAGCGGGCCCTCCGAGGCGTCGATGAGCAACAGGACCGCATCGACCATCTCCAGCCCGCGCTCGACCTCGCCACCGAAGTCCGCGTGGCCCGGGGTGTCGATGATGTTGAAGAGCACCCCGCCCTCGATGGCCCCCGGACCGGTGTACCGGACCGTGGTGTTCTTGGCCAGGATCGTGATGCCCTTCTCACGCTCGAGGTCCATGGAGTCCATGACCCGTTCCTTGACCGAGCCCTCGTCGGCCTGGTGCTCGGTGAACGCGCCGGACTGCCAGAGCATGGCGTCGACGAGCGTGGTCTTGCCGTGGTCGACGTGCGCGATGATCGCGACGTTGCGCAGGTCGTCACGGGTGACGGTCGTGCCTGAAGGCATGCGAGATCCTCGCCGGATTGGGGGGGTGGGAGCGCGATCATCCTACCGGCGCGCGACGCCCACCCTCACCGGCCAGCGCCCCAGGTCAGCGCCCCAGGCTGGTGCGTACCAGCAGCCCGTCGGCCATCGGCTCCCACGCCAGCCGCACCCCGGCCAGCTGGGTCAGCGACGTGACGTGGGTACCACCGCACGGGATGACCCCAGGACGTCCGGGGAGGTCGCACACCCACCGCCGGCGCGCGGTCAGGGTCGGGTCACCGCCGGTCTCGACGCGTACGGCGGCGCCGGTCGCGACCCAGGTGTCGAGGAGTGACTGGGCTCGGTCCCGGTAGGCCGCCAGCCGGAGTCCGGCCGCGTCGAAGCCGGCCTTGCGCAGGGACCGGCCGAACCGGTACTCGTCGTGCGCCTCGTCCGGCAGGATCCGCGAGACCTGGATCGAGGACTGGTCCAGGTCGGGGTTGCCACGGGAGTCACGGCGCGGCGGGTCCTTGTGCCAGCAGTCGGCGGTGACCTCGTTCATCGCCAACGCGGCGAGGTGGCAGGCCGTATGGGCGGCCGAGAGCCGCTCTCGGTGCTGGGAGTCGACCTGTAGCGCAACCTCCTCCCCTGGCTCAGGTGCTGGGCCGGCGACCACGTGCACGACGACCCAGCTGCGGGAGCTGTCGCCGCGGCGGACGTCGATGTCCGACCCGACGAGCAGGACCCCGTCGTCGGCGATCGCGCCGGTCAGCACGTCCTTTACCGGCTGGCCGGCCAGCGTTCCCTCGTCAGCCGGCTGGTCCGGCCAACCGTGGTCGAGCGGGTGGAACGGTGTGCGGTCCACGACGATCCCGAACTGCTGACCAAGCTCCTGCACGCGGATCACGGTCCCGGTGCCGGACACCTCCCCGGTGGGGAACCCCACCCAGGTGCCCACGCCTTCCGCGGCCGCCTGCGCGGGAGCCACGTCGGCGGGGAGCCACGGCACCTCGCCCAGCTGCCACGGGTCGAACCACCGCACCTGGTCATGCGCCGGACCGGGGCGTACCGCCTCGTCCGGGGGAAGTCGCACGCGCAGGACGCGAAGGACGGACTCATCCGTGAGCGGCCAGTCACCGGTCCCGGGTCCTCGTACCGTCCCGACGACTGCGGCGTCGATCGACAGCTCCTCGGTGAGCTCGCGCAGCAGCGCCTCCCTGGGATCCTCGCCCGGCTCGACCTTGCCGCCCGGCAGCTCCCACAGCCCGGCCAGCTGCGACGGGCCGCGGCGACGGGCACCGAGCAGCCGACCCGACCGGACGACGGCAGCCGCGACGACGACGAGCCGGCCGTCCATCGTCAGGTGGCTGGCAAGGTCGCTGCGGTCGCGGTCGCTGCCGTCGGGGTCGCTGACGTCCACGCTTGTGACTGTGCCAGAACCGGCTCGGCCAGGACACCGGGCGACGCTGATGTCAGGCTAGGGCCATGAGCAGACTGCTGGAGGACGAGGAGCGCGACCGGCAGGTCGGACAGCTCGACGGCTGGGTCGGCGACGCGGGGAGCCTGCGGCGCTCGTACGAGTTCGCCACGTTCCCCGATGCGATCGCTGCCGTGGACGAGGTCGCGATCCTCGCCGAGGCGATGGACCATCACCCGGACATCGACATCCGATGGCGCACCGTGCACTTCACGTTGTCCACGCACTCCGCGGGCGGGGTGACCCAGCTCGACATCGAGCTCGCGCACCGGATCTCGCAGGCTGCGGCCGAACGCGGCGGCCGCTGATCCGGTTCGTCGTCATCGCGTTCGGAACCGGATGGACGTGATGTTCGAGTACCCGTAGGGCGCTTCTCCGTCATCGATCCAGGCCTGGAAGTAGACCGGGTCGTTCAGCACGTCGCGACCCACGACCTGGAACGTGGCCACCCCGTTCGCGTCCGTCAGCACCTTGACCGGGCTGCGACCCTGCGGCTCACCGTTGATCGACGCCACCCCGGCCAGCAGCCCGTCCTGCGCGTACACGATCTGGCCCAGCTGTACGCCGACGCCGGATCGCTCAACGACCGCGCCGTAGCGGTCGCGGAGCTGGACGCGCAGCGTGACCGGCCGGTCCACTGGCACGGCTTCCGGGACGCTGGACGGGCTGAGCGAGCTGCGCAGCCGCGACACGGTCCAGGAGTCCGACCGGGCGACGGACTTCGGTGAGTCGGAGAAGGCGTTGACGAAGAACGTCGACTCGACCCCGGGCATCGCCGCTGAATTGGGGGCATGGAGGATCACCCGTCGCGTCTCCCCTGGCTGCAGTGAGGCGACCGGCGTGCCATCCTCGCCCGTCGCCTCCCAGAAGAGGGTGTAGCGGCCGTTGATGTTGACGGTGAAATGGGCGACGGCCGCGGCCGCGGACCGGTTCGTCACAGTCGCCACGACCTCCGACACCGACTGCCGTGCCCCAGTGGTCCGCACCGATTCGACGGACAGCTCGAAGGGGGGTCGAACGGCGAACGCGACCACGACGACCGCAGCCGCGGCGCCACCGAGGATCACCAGAAGGCGCGAGGTCCGTTTCGGCCAATAGCGTGACCGCGACCAGCCGGCAGGCGCCGGCCCCACCGTCGCCACCGCTACCAGCGCCGCCGGCAACGTCATGATCAGATAGCTCGCCAGGCTGCGGGCGGGGACGACGAAGAAGATCGGGACCACCAGTGGCCAGAACCGCTTCCAGCGGTCATATGCCGCTGTGTACGCGAGCAGAACCACGATAAGGATCAGAGCGCTCGCGACCGCGAGCAGCGTCAGGTCACCGCCACCGACACCGCCGATCACCATCCAGCTCACGAAGCCGACCCCGTCGGGGACCGTGGGCTCCACGAGCGGGAGCAATGCCCCGCGCACCCAGTCAGCGGGGCCCCAGAGCAGGAACGGCAGGTTCAGGACCAGGAACGTGACCGCCACCCGGCCCGCGTACGACGTCACGATCCGGCCGGCCGGCAGGCCCCGAGCCCTCGCCTCGTACCAGAGGCCGACGAGCAGGAACGGCAGGAAGAACCAGGGGGTCTGCTTCACGGTGCAGGCCAGCCCCATCGCGATCGGCCCGATCCACCGTTCCACACCTGCCACGCCGGGCATGCGGAACCGGTCCCAGCGCCACAGCCCGAGCACCAGGAACGGCAGGTAGACCACGTCCGTCACGCCGCCGAGGACGTAGCCCAGATAGAACTGATTCAGCAGCAGAACGATCCCCACCCACCGGAAGGGCTGCGGCAGCAACCTGCCGACCAACAAGCAGCTGGCCGACCAGAACACAAGGTTGACCAGGTTGCCGGCCTGAACCCCTACCCCGGCCAGCACCGCGAGCGCGATGGGGAGGAACGAGCCCGCCGGGTAGCTGAGCAGGTCGACGCTGCCACCGTCCAACCGCAGCGTGTGGAAGATCGGTGGTACCTGGAAGTCCTCGAGCGCCTGCGACAGGTCCTGTCCGTATGGGTTCTGGCCCGCGAGCAGCAGGCGAGCGGCTCGCTCGTTGAACGCCACGGCGTCGGTCCCGTAGGACGGATCGCTGCGCCAGGTGATCCACGCCTGGAGTGCGACGACGACCAGGGCCAGGACCCACAGCCCGTTCCGGGCGAGCCGCCGGAGCCAGGCCGGTCGGTCGCCGCCGACCATCCAGGTCGTCCAGAGCACCCCGAAGCACGCCAGGACGCCCAACGGGACCACAAGCAGGATCAGCCCGAGCTCGGCCGAGTGCGGCCACAGCTCGGTGACCGCGAACAGGACGAAAAAGGCCGCGACGCTCCAGCCCAACCGAGCGGCCAGCGCCCCATGACCCCCTCGGCGCAACGACGTCGGCGCCGCCTCGTCCGCAGCGGCGAGCAGCTCGGCGTCCGAAGACGGCTCAGTATCCGCGGCGTCACCCGGCGCGGCGCCGAGCAGCCGGTCCCAGGGACGCGTCGAGCTCAGCGCGCACCCCGCGACGCACGCCGGCCACGTGCGGCCGCCAGGAGTACGACACCCGTCCCGACCAGCAGCGAGGCCAGCAGGGACACCGACACCACGTCGATCCCGGCGCCCGTGGCCGGCAGGTTCCCTTGGGGCACGGCAGGTTCCGCGCCGGTGGTCGATCCCGGGGTGGCCGACCCGGGCCGCAGCACGAGGACACTCGTCGGTCCGGACAGCTGCACCGTCATCGCACCGCCGTGGCTGACCGTGATCACGCGCACGTCACCGGTCGACCCGACGAGATAGATCTTGTCGCCGAGCCGGATCCTGGCATCCTTGGTCACCGAGAACGTCATCACCTGACCGGGCGACAGTGCTGCGGGCGACCCGGCTGCACCTCCAACGAGCCGCGCGGAGATGCCGAAGCCGGCGATGAAGCCGCCTGACGCATCCCGCGGCAGGATCGCGGCACCCGCCTGCTCGGTCAGGCCCGCGATGCTGATCTGCACCGGGACCGCGAACACGCCGATCGGGACGTGAAGAGCCACAAGGCCTTGAGGGGTCGGCGCCGCAACGGTGCCACCGCCGGGTCGCACGGTGCCCGCGACGAGCACGTCGGACGAGAGCCCGATCGCCGTCGCGGGATCCTCCCCGATCGGCCCGTAGCCCCCGGGCGCGGCCGATGCTGCGCCGGCCCCCGCGACGGCGAACGCCGCAACTGCGAGCAACGCCACGGCGACCCGGGAGGCGCGTCCGGTCGACTGTCTCATCGTCATGCCGCCGGCACGATCTCGATGGCGCTGACCTTGGCGTTCTCGACCCGCTTCAGGAAGTCGATGTTGACGACCCCGTCCGTGACGGTGACGGGGAACTCCCGCACGATCGCCTTGTCGATGCCGCCCGCCTGCGTCCACACGTCGAAGTTGTTCAGCTTGACGGCTCCCTCGATCTGCACGTCGAACAGCCGCGTGCCGGCGGTGGTCTTGTTGAGCTCGGCGAAGTGCAGTCGCACGTTGTACGCACCATTGGTGACAGGGACTGCGAAACCGAAGATCTTCTGCCCGACCGGTGTGCTGGCGCCACCTGTCCACTCCGACTGGAAGATCGTGTTGTTCATGCCGGCAGGTACACCGGTGATGGTGTCGCTCTCGCTGTACGCGTTGCCGCCGGTGACCCATCCCCCGCAGGTCCCCACAGCGCTGCACGCGCTCCAGGAGGTCCCGTTCACGGTCTGCGCGGGCCCACCGGTGTTGATCCGGACGGTGGACAGCGTGCCTTGTCGCGTGGCGCTGGCTGTCGCGTACGCCGACTCGTTCCCTGAGGTGTCGATGGCCGTGACCCGGTAGTAGGACGCCGTCCCGGTCGGTGCCGTGACGTCCACGAAGGTCGGGGCAGCCAGCAGCGACCCCGTGACCCTGGAGAACGTCCCGGTGGCGCTCGCCGAGCGGTACACGAAGTAGCCGTCAAGGTCCGGCTCCGGCGAGCCGGCCCAGCCCAGCGTGATCCCGCCGGCGGCGGCGGTCGCCGTCAGTCCTGTCGGTGCGGCAGGTGCCGTCACGTCCGTCGAGCCACCGCTGATGTCCACGTACGTGAGCTTCGTGTTCGACCCGGTGGCCCGGATGGTGAGGCGGCCGTCCGTGACTCCCGCGGTCACCGTCGCCGTACGGAACAGCTCGCCCGCCGTCGGTACGAAGCCGGTGACGGCCGGGACACCTTCGACCGTGATCGAGTGCGTGCTGTCGGTGAACGACTGGTCCCCCACCGCAATGGTCACGCTGTAGGTACCGGAGGGGACAGCGATCTCCCACGCGCCGGTGTTCGGCTGGGTGGCTCCCCCGTTGCCCTGCATCAGGACCAGCGTCGACAACCGAGGATCGGTGTTGACGCCTCTGTCGCGGGTGCTCAGCGTCAGGTCGACCGGGGTCGTCGTACCCGGTGCGACCCAACCGAAGCCCCGAGCCGCGGTGAACGAGGAACCGATGTCCTTGGTGTAGCCCGCGGGTGTCGCCGACGCGGTCGGCTGGAAGTTCACCTTGGCGTTGAACGTCCCTGGAGGCAACGGGGTTCCTACCGCCTCAGCTGACGGTCGGGACGCATCACCGTCAACGGAAAGGGCGACCACCGTGTAGTAGTAGGACGTGCCGTTCGTCACGTCCAGGTCGACGTAGTTGGTCCCCGTGAGAGGGACCGACCCGCCGATGCCGTCGCCGGTCGTCGGGACCGGCGAGGTGGTCGATCGGTACACCCGATATCCCGCAGCTCCCACGCCGGCGTCCCAGGTGAGCTTCACCCGGTTGTTCGACACCGTCGTGCCGACGTTCGTGGGGGCGCTCGGAACTGCAGGAACGACGTTGGTCACGAGGTAGACGTTGTCCTGGTAGTCGTAGTTGATTCCCGAGTAGTCCATGACCATCAGGTAGGAGCCGGCCACGACAGCGCCGACGCGGTCCTTCACAGGCCAGAACCTCACGTGGTGGCCACATGCTCCTACGCAGCCGTTCGCCTGGTCCGCGCTCTGGCTGTTCCTGGTGTCGTCGCTCCACTCCCCGTCGATCTTGAAGCCGAAGGGAGTGGTCGTCGGCGTGAAGCTGGCCGCCGCCGGACTCGTCGTGGAGCCGGAGATCATCGGCAGCAGCGACTGAGCGTAGGCACCGTTCATCCCGAAGAGGGTGTGCTGGGTACCGCTCTTCTCGGTCCAGTACGTCGTCGCCCCGTTCGGGAACGTGTGGTAGCCCGCGAGCTGCCGTACACCGACCGGCTTGCCGGTGTCCGCCCGCAGCCAGAATGGCGACAGCACCTCGTCACCGACGGCGACCACAGCTCCGTGCTGGTTCACGTCGGCGGGGATGGAGGTGCTCCAGCCGAACGCTTGCACGATCTGTCGCAGATCGGGTTCCTGGCCACCCTCGGACACCGACTGCCAGAGACCGGCGAGCTGGACGATCTTGCTGGCTCCGGTGCCGGCCGTCGAGGAGACGGTCAACGTACCTGCACTCGTTGCCGCGCTGGTGGCGGTGAAACGTACCGTGACGTCGATGCTGCCGCCGGCGGGGACGTTGGCGGGCAACGTGAGCGCGGGGTCGACGGCGAACGGCCCCGTGACGCCGAGGCCGGTCACGGACATCGGGTCGGCCCCGGTGTTCTTGACGCGCAGGACGGCGGTGTCCTTGACCCGTTGTGTCGTCGCAGTTGAGGTGTTGGGAGTCTGGATCCGGTTGAATACCAGTCGGTCGTCGAACGCCACCCCGTCGAGGTTCTGCACGTCGAGCACGGCACTGTTCGCCGGTGCCGCGATCTTCACGTTGCGCAGGATGATCACTGCGTCCTGGTAGTCGACTCCGGGCGCGGCGACGTCCTCCGGCGCCACGATGTAGGAGTTGGGGACAAGGGCCCCGGTCGCATCCTTGAGCGGATAAACCCGGACCTTGTGGCGGGCCTCGACGTTGGCCTCCCAGGTGTTGCGGGCATCCTCCGCATACGTCGTGTGCCCCAGGGCCGGCCACACGAAGTCGAGTGCGAACGGCGCGGGTGGGTCGAAGTCGGTGACATCGGCCGGGACGGGCGTCAGCGTCTGGTAGGACGCGTTGGGAACGCGGAAGATCTGCTGGAGCTGGGCGTACGGGGCCGCCGCGGCATGCGCGTTGATCCGCACCACGTTCGGGTCGGCGCCGGCACCCTGCGGCCCGAAGACCGCGATCGGCTCCACCGTCACAGGGTGGTCGTCCTCGGCCTTGGTGAAGACCGGGGCGATGACCTCCTCACCGAGGGGTGCGCTGCCGGAGCCGAGCAGGTAGTCGCTCGGGTCCGTGTCGCCGACATCGACCTTGATCTGGTGGGTGTCCAGGATCCATTGCAGCGACGGCTCGTTCGCGCCGCCGATCCCCTTCGTCCCCAGTCCGCGCAGGACAGTGGTGACCTGTGGCGTCGCTGTGGCGTTGCTCGCGATCCTCAGCAGTGCGCCCTTGGGCCCGATGGTCGTCGGGTTGAACGCGACACCCACATTGAGCGTGCCACCGGCCGCGATCGTCGCCGGCAGGACCGGGGGCGACGTGAGCTGGAACTGGTCCGCGTTGGCCCCGTACACGGCATCGGCGGCGTCGGCGGCGAGCGTGATGCCTCCGGCGGGGATGGTGAGGGGCGCCGTACCGGTGTTGCGGACGACCACGTTCTGCGAGGCGCTCGCCGCACCACCGCTCACGTCGTTGAAGAGCAGCTTGGCCGTGGTCCCGATGGCCGGAGCGGTGCCCTGCGGGCGCAGCAGCACGATGTTGCTCGCGCCCAGCTGCGTGACGTAGATGTTGCCGTTGGAGACGTCCTGCGCGAGGTCGAGCGGCTGGTTGAACCCGCCGAACCCGGGGATTGCCGAACCCGGCGTACGGTTCGACAGCCTGCCGTCCGCAGCCACGTCGAAGGTCTCGATGTCCTGACCGTCGCTGTAACGCACCACGAGCAGCTTGCCGTCCAGCGCACCGCCCTTGTACTCGATCGCGCCGTCGGCCGAGGCGTGCAGCCCGGCGTCATAAGTGCCCGCGAGATCGTAGTTGCGGTCCGGCTGGGTGCCGACCGGATAGGCGTTGACCTGGAACGGGTCGTTGCCCGCGGTGGGGTTGCCGTTGTCCAGGACCCACTCGCAGCGCGACGCGTTCGGGTGACCGTAGTACTTACCGGCCTTCACGTCGTACACGAAGTCGGTCTGCGCCTGCCCGTTGTTGTTGATAGCAGGCACCGTCGGTCCGGTGTACGGGCCGGCGGTGGCCAGGTCCATCCGAGCCGTCGAGCACGAGGCCGGCAGAGAAGCCGGTGTCGCCGGGGTGTTGCCGCCCGCTGCGGACCCGTTGGTCGGCACGTACAGGTGCCCGTTGCTGTGCCACACGAGGTCGTACGCGTTGCGGATCCCGCTCGCATACACGGTCAGCGGGGCGCCGACGGCGAACGGGTCGTACGGACCGGAGGCGTCAACGGTCTGGACGTCGAGGGGCAGGCTCGCCGGGAGGAGATCCGTGTCGAGGCGCAGTGTCGCCGCGCTCAGCAGGTGCTCCGCGCGGTTGCCCCACGTCGAGTCCGGGGCGCCCATCGCGTTGTTCGCACCCTGGTTGAAGTAGATCTTGCCGTCGGGGCCGAACGCGATGGAGTTGGTCTCGTGGTCCTTGACCGACCGCGGCAGGTTCTTCAGGACCCAGTGGTAGTTCTCCAGGTTGGGCCCGTCGAGGTATGCGAGCTGGCTGCTGAAGTCCGGGATGTTCAGCGCACCGGTGAACTGCGCATTGTCGGTGATCCACAGCTTGGGGTTGCCGGCCGTGCTGGAAGGGTCGAACGTCAGGCCGATGATCGACCGCCCTGGTGCACCGAACAGACCGTTCGCCGTGGCGTGGGTGCGTACCGTGTCGATGACCTGAGGAGTGCCGAGAGTTCCGTCGGCCTTGATCGGGTACCGATGGATGTAGCCGTCGAGGGTGGAGGCGTACAACATGCCGTCCGGACCCTTCACGACACTGGCGAACATCTTTCCGCTCGCGCCTGAAGCGACCTTGGTGAACGCTGCCACCCCTCCGCCACCGCCGGTTGATCCGGCTCCGGTCGTGAACACGATCGAGTACGGCAGGAACGCCTTGCCGGACACGTCCTTGACACCGGAGGTGACGTCGAAGCGGTAGAGAGCTGTCCCCTCGAGCGAGGCCATCGGGGACAGGTTGATCACGTCGCCGCCACCACTGGTGATGACGTTGGCGGCGACCTGCGCACCTGTCGCAAGCTTGGTGAGCTTCACCGTCGCCGAGCTCAGCGAGCTCGGGTCGACGCCACCGTTCGGGAGCACCAGGTCCTCCACCACGCTGGCGCCGACCGGGACGTCGGTGGCCAGATCTGCCGGGGTGCTGGTACGGACCCGCGGACTGGCTGTGGCACCTAGCACCGTCGCGACGTCGACGTACTCGAACTTGGTATTGGTGCCGGCGACGGGGGTCAGCGTGAGCCGACCGTCGGAGACAGTGACGGTACGGGTCGCCGAGGCGTGCTTGGTGCTGACGTCCTGCACGAACGCGGCGATCGCGTTCTGATCCTCGATCTCGACCCAGTGCGCGCTGTCGATGTTGGAAGGGTCACCGACGCCGACCGTGACGGTGTAGATCCCGTTCGGCACCGCCAGCTCCCATTTGCCGGGAGTGTTGACACCGACGACCGTGCTCGGCAGCTGTGCGTGCACAAGGGTCGCCAGCCGCAGGTCTGGCTCGCCGGCCGGAGCCGTGCCGACGTTCCGGTTGCGGCCGTTGCCGACCAGGCTCAGCGGGTCACTGGTGGCGATCGAGAGCCAGCCGTAGCTGAGGCCGAGCCCCTGGCCCGTTCCGGTACGGGGCCCGAATGCCTCGCCGAAGTCCTTGACGTATCCGGACGGCGGCGCCGTCAGCTCGTCGGAGAAGTTCACCTTGACGTTGAGCCCGGCGGTGGCGGACGGCACGATGGCCACCGCAGCAGAGCCCGCAGACCGGTTGCCCGCCGCGTCCACGGCGACGACCGAATAGTAGTACGTGGTGCCGTTGGTCAGACCCGAGTCCGCATACGACGGCGTCGTCAATGCGTTGGTGTTGAGCGCTGCGCCGGTCGTCGGGACCACCGGCGAGGTCGAGCGGTAGACGTACCAGCCAGTCGCGTCCCCTGGGGCCCCCGGGCTCCAGCTCAGTGACACGCTGGCGTCGCTGGGGAGCGCGGTGACCCCGGCCGGTGCCGGCGGAGGGGTGGTGTCCGGGGCGGCGGTGGCGATCTCGAGGTAGTTGAGCTTGGTGTTGGTCCCACCGATCGCGTCGATCGTGAGGATCCCGTCGTTGACGACAACGGGAGCCGTGACGACCCGATACTCGTTCGCAGCCACGGCCTGGAACTTGTCGATCAGCGTCACGCCCTCGGCGCGGATCGTGTGCTTGCTGTCGTAGCCGTTCGTCGCGGAGCCCTGGTCCCCGACGCTGACCGTGACGTCGTACGAACCATTCGGGACGGCCAGCAGCCAGGCACCCGAGGTGAGGATGCCGTTGGCGGCGTTCGGGCTTATCGACATGCCGTACTGCATGTGGATGAGCGAGTCCTGGCGCGGGTCTATCCCGGCGCGGGCACGGTCCCGGGTGTTCATGGTCAGGTCGAGCGGTACCGGGTCGGCGGCACCGACAGTCGCCTCGGTGACCCAGCCGCGGCCGGCGGCAACGGAGTAAGGCGCACCGGTGTCGACGAGGTAGCCGGCCGGGGCGGCCGAGGCCGCCGGCTGGAACTCGTACTTGGCGGAGAACGAGACGGGTGCCTGTGGTGTCGCGCTGGCCGTCGCACTGCCGGCCGACGCGTTGCCCGATCCGTCCACTGCCACGACGGAGTAGAAGTAGGCCGTTCCGTTGACAGCTGTCGTGTCGGTGAAGCCTGTCGTCGTGATCGGCGTCGTACCGGACAGCGCTGAGCCGGTGGTCGGGACGCTCGCGGACGTCGAGCGGTACACCCGGTACCCGGCCAGGTCCGGTGCGGCGGACGCGGCCCAGGCGAGCTCTACCTGGTTGTCGCCGGGGGCGGCCGTGAGGTTCGTCGGCACCGGAGGTGGCGTCGAGTCACCCGCCGACGCGAAGCTGAAGCGCGCCAACGCGCTTCCGGTGTTCTCGTAGTACTCGACGACGATCGTGTGGGCACCCGCCGGCAGGTTCGTCGTGAGCGTGTACAGGTCGTCCGCGCCATGGTCGAAGAACTGGCTCATCCGTACCGCACCGTCGATGAGCACCCGGATGCCGTCGTCGGACCGTGCCTGGAACAGGTACGTTCCCGCCGTCAGGGTCGCCGTCGTGGTCCAGCGGACGGAGAAGTGGTCATCACCGACGCCCTGTGGGCCTTCACCTTCGCGCCACAGGTGGTCGATCGAGCTCTCGCAGGCGACCTGGGCCGGAGTACCCGTGAACGTCATGTTGTCGAAGTACTCAGCCCGGTACTGCCCGGGCTGACAGGTGACGGTGTCGGAGAGCTTCGTGACGTCGAACTGCGCCAGCGCACTGCCACCGTTCTCGTAGTACTCCACGACGATCGTGTGTGAGCCGGCCGACAGCGGGACGTCGGCTGTGTAGAGGTCGTCAGCACCGTGGTCGGACCACGCGTTGATGACGAGCGCACCGTCCACCTTGACGCGGATGCCGTCGTCCGAACGCGCCGAGACCCGATACGTACCAGCGGCGAGGTCGTCGGTTCGGGTCCACCGCGACGAGAAGTGGTCATCGGGCAGGCCGGCAGCCGGACCGACCCCGTCGGGCCACAGGAAGTCGATCGAAGAGTCGCACCGCTCGAGCGCGGGATCACCGTCGAGCGCCATGTTCGAGAAGTACTGACCCTGCCACTGCGCGGCCGGACAGGTCACGGTGGAGCTGACGCGGCTCATGGCGAAGGACGCCAGGGCCGAGCCACCGCTCTCGTAGTACTCGACGACGATCGTGTGCTCGCCTGCGGGCAACGTCGCGTCGAACGCGTAGAGGTCATCGGCACCGTGGTCGGACCACTTGTCGATCAGGACGGTCCCGTCGACCTTGACGCGGATGCCGTCGTCGGACCGGGCCTGCAGCCGGTAGGTGCCGGCGTCGAGGTCGCGGGTGGCGGTCCAGCGCACGGAGAAGTTGTCGTCGCCGACGCCTGTCGGGCCGACACCGTCGGGCCAGAGGTGGTCGATGGAGTCCTCGCAGGTGACTCGCGCCGGCGTGCCCGACAGCGTCTTGTTGTCGAAGTACTCTGCGCGGTACTGGTTGGGGGTGCACGTGACTGTGGAGGGCACCGCCACGACGTCGACCTGAGCAAGGGCCGACCCACCCCGCTCGTAGTACTCGACGACAACCGTGTGCGACCCGGCGGTGAACGTGATGGGGGCGACGTAGAGCTCATCGGCCCCGTGGTCGGACCACTGGTCGATGAGCGTCGCACCGTCGACGATCACGCGGATGCCGTCGTCGGACCGGGCCTGCAGGCGGTAGTCCCCTGCTCCGTAGGTCGAAGTCCTGGTCCAGCGGACCGAGAAGTTGTCGTCACCCACGCCTTTGCCAGCAGGTGCCTCACCCTCGAGCCACAGCTTCGCGATGGCGTCGTCGCAGCCGGTGCCGACGACCGGACCTGCCAGGTCCGTGCCCTGGAAATAGTCGGCCTGCCACTGGCCCGCGGTGCAGACCGGCGCCGCCGGAAGCTCTGCGACGGCCTCGGCCGAGGCGGGGGAACGGTTTCCGGCCGCGTCAACAGCCACTACGGCATAGAAGTACGTCGCGCCGGCGACGACGCCCGGGTCGGTGTAGTCGACTCCGGTGACAGGTGTCGCGCCGGAGAGCGCGGTTCCGTCGGTCGCGACAGGAGTGGTCCCGCCGCGGAACACAAGGTAGCCGGCGACGTCGGCGTCCGGGCTGGCACTCCAGTGCAGTGCGACGTGGCCATCGGTCACGGTCGCCGTGAGTCCGGTCGGGGCCGCGGGCGCGGTGGTGTCCGGGACCGAGAGCCTGAGGATGTCGACGAAGTGCAGCTTGGTGTTGACACCGCCGGTGGGGTCGATGGTGAGGCGTCCGTCCGTGACGGGGACCGTCACCGACGCGGCGAAGTCCTCCTGGGCAGCCGTCGCCTGGAACTTGTCGATGGCGGTGACGCCCTCGACGCGGATCGAGTGCTGGCTGTCGTACGCCGTCGTGCCCATCTGGTCGCCGACGGCGACTGTCACACGGTAGGTCCCGTCCGGGACGGCGTACTCCCATGCTCCGGACGCGAGGTTTCCGTTTGCCGGGCTGCCGCCCGTGACGTCGCCGTACTGCATGTGGATCAGCCGGTTGGACCGCGGCTCCACCCCGGTGCGAGTACGCAGCCGGGTGTTCTTGGTCATGTCCTGGGGTGTGCTCCCACCGGTGCCGACCCAGCCGTAGCCACGGGTGGTGTCGTAGCCCTGTCCGGTGTCGACCGTGTAGCCCGCGACGGCCGGGGCGTCTGTTGTCTGGAACACCAGGTGCGCGACTGGTTCGCCCGCCGCACCCGCTGGCGTCACGGAGGCTGGCCCGACCGCGGCGGAGCTGTTGCCGGCGGCGTCCTTCGCGACGACCGCGTAGTGATAGGTGGCACCGTTGTAGATGCCCTGATCGGTGAACGTAGGGGCTGTGACGAGGTTGTTGCCGTTGATCGGCGTGCCGGTCGTCGGGACCGGGGCGGTCAGCGACCGGTAAACGTTGTAGCCGGCGGTGTCCGCGGAGGTGCTCGCCGTCCATGCCACGGTGGCCTGCGAGTCGCCGGCCGCGGCGGTCAGGTCGGTGGGCGCGGCGGGCGGGGTGACATCGATCGGGTCGACGGAGAAACCCTTGAACGTGAAGGGCAGGCCCCCGGCGATGGTGTTGTTGCGCTGGGTGGCGAAGATGCCACCGAAGCTGGTCACCCCCGACGGTGGCGACGAGAGCAGACTCCCGTCGAAGAAGTTCGCCGGTACGGTCAGGGAGCCGAGAGTGACCGGCGCGGCCGAGCCGATCTGGTAGGCGCCGGTGACGGTGTGCGTCACGGGATTCGCGTCCAGGGTCAGCTTCCAGGTGGATGCTCCCGGGTTCGCGAAGCCCGTCGTAGGAAGGCTGTTCAGCTCGTCCACGCCGGTGGAGGCGCCCAGCTGCTCACGTACCAGCTGGACCTTCGCCTGGCCGCCGGTCGACCCGGCTGCCACGACCAGCTTCACGTAGTTGTCCTGGTCGGGACCGAACCAGAGCCCGGCCTGCTCCGCCTTGTTGGTGAAGTTGGAGTTCGGGGGGTTGACGACCCGCGTGGACAGCCGCAGGCCTTCACCTGCCGCGTCGAGGCCGACGCCGAGTGCGTTGTCCTGCTTGTTGTTGAACGCACCGTCCGCGTCCAGCTTGTACGCGATTCCCTGCGTCGTCGTGATCTTCAACGTTCCTGCCACCGCGTCGACCGCGAGCCGATCCGCCTTGTACTGCGTGCCAGGCGTGTTCGGCTGGACGGCGCTGAACCCGGTGCCCACCGAGGCGCTGTCCGCGAGCCCACTCGACGGCTGCGTCCAGTCGATGCTGAACGGCGTGGTGACGCCGACCTTCTCGCACTCGAGCGGCGAGTACGGCAGGCAGCTGGCTGCCGCAGCGGGGGCCGCTGAGATCACCCCGGCGACGACGGCCGTCGATGCGGCCACCGCCAGGAGCCGATACCTGGTGCGCGCGAGCGTGGAGAACATGAATGAGCCTCCGCGGGCCGATCGAGGCAACGGGTCTCGTCGCCTATCCAAAGATCACCATGTCGTTCAACGGTGATCTGGACCATCGGTAGGCCGGGCGCGAAATCGTTGGGTTCCCCAACACCGCGCAGATCAGGGGCAGTCGCAGCTGCGCGTAGGGGCCGAGATCAGACGCCGGTGGACGGAGTCGGCATTCCCGCGATCACTCGCGCGATCTGCTCACGTCCCTCGACATCAAGCTTGCGTCGTACCGACGTCAGGTAACCACGCACCGTCGTCTGCGACACCTGCATGATGTCCGCCGCACCGGCCGTCGTCATGCCACGCGCGATCAGGTGTGCCGCCTGCATCTCCCGGCGCGTCAGCTCGGCCGCCCGGCCATCAGGTCGGACGATGGCGGCAGAGCGTTCGTGCCGCAGCTTCTCGATGACCCCGGCCATGAGCTGGCGCGGGAGCGCGGGTTCTCCGTCCATCACTCCTTCCAGGGCATGGGGGATGCGCATCGGATCCATGTCGAGCGTCAGCCAACCCCAGGCCCCCTCCCGGATCACCTCGATCACCTCGTGAGCCTCAGCGTGCTCGCGGCGCGACATGAAGACGACAGGAGTGGTCCTCATCACCGCGCGCAGCTCACGACTCATGGCGAGCGCGATACCGACCTGGATGGCTACGACCACGATCAACGCGGCGGGTGCGAGGTGATGCGTGGCCGCCAGCGACTGGACGGTGCCGTGGTGCAGCTGCACGTCCCATCCGTGCCGGCTCACGGCGGCACGGATGGCCCGCGCGACGGGTTGACTGTCGCTGTGCAGCAGGAGCAGTCGGTCCGGTCCCACGGCAGGCAGGGAGTCGAACGCAAAGCTTGACAAGATCCCCCCCGACGAGAGCACCCCACGAACTGTGAGAGCGACCCGGACCGACGAACGTCCAGGCACCTTACCAATCGGGATTCGGTCCGATAACCGAAACCGCGGGGGGGCCGCTGCTCTCACCCGATCGGGTGAGAGCAGTTCGACCAGAGGCCGCAGATGTGATATCCGCCGACACCGGTTCAGCGACCTCGGCGGGTGCCTCTCTCGGAGAATGCGGCGATCGAGGAGGGTCCGGACGACCGCTCCGACGACCGGCCGGCGCCGCTGGGACGTCCGCTCGTCCGGGACGACCCGGCGGACCGTCCCGGGGAGCGGGTACCGCCCGCTGCGGTCTTGCCCACCGGCTTGCGCCCGTTACCGGACCGGATGCGCCCGGACTGCGCCGGCCGAACCGGCTCCGGGACCGGCTGGACGTGAGGTGCCGGCGGCCCGGTGATCTCGACGATCGCCACGTGGCCCGGAGACACCTGCCGCACGGTGGGCGAGATCCCGGCCTGTCGCATCAAGGTCCGGACGTCTCCGGCCTGGTCCGGTGTGGCAACCGTCACGACGATGCCGTCGGCGCCGGCCCGGGCGGTACGGCCGGAGCGGTGCAGGTAGGCCTTGTGCTCGGTCGGGGGGTCGATGTGCACGACGAGGTTCACGTCATCGACGTGGATCCCGCGGGCCGCGATGTCGGTCGCGACGAGGACCCGTACGGTCCCGTCGCTGAACGCCTCGAGATTTCGCTCGCGAGCGTTCTGCGACAGGTTGCCATGCAGGTCCACGCTCGGAATACCTTGTGCGGTCAGCTGTTTCGCGAGCTTCTTGGCCTGGTGCTTGGTACGGGTGAACGCCAGGGTGCGGCCACGACCGGACACGAGCTCCCGGACGACCTCGGGCTTGTTGCCGTTGGTCACGGCAAACACGTGGTGCTCCATCGTGGAGACCGCGGACTCGGGCGGGTCCACCGAGTGGGCCACCGGGTTGGACAGGTAGCGACGGACGACCACGTCGACGCCGCGGTCGAGGGTGGCGGAGAACAGCAGCCGTTGCGTTCCCTGCGGCGTCCGGTCCAGGAGTCGCTTCACGCCCGGCAGGAACCCCAGGTCGGCCATGTGGTCGGCCTCGTCGAGCACCGTCACCTCGATTGCGTCGAGGCGGCAAAGTCCTTGTCCGATCAGGTCTTCCAGCCGTCCTGGGCACGCGATGACGATGTCGACGCCCGCCTTCAGCGCGCTCACCTGCCGACTCTGGCTGACGCCGCCGAAGATGGTGGTCGTGCGCAGCGAGAGCGCCTGGGCGAGCGGTGCCATGGTCTCGGCGACCTGGTTGGCGAGCTCACGGGTGGGCACCAGGACGAGGGCGCGCGGTGCGTTCGGCGCGCGGCGTCGGCCCGACGCGGCCAGAGCCGTCACGATCGGCAGTGCGAACGCGATGGTCTTGCCGCTGCCGGTGCGTCCCCGGCCGAGCACGTCACGGCCGGCGAGGGAGTCGGGAAGCGTGGCGGCCTGGATCGGGAACGCCGTGAGGATCCCCTGTCCGGTGAGGACCGCTACCAGGGCCGCGTCGACGCCGAGCTCGGCGAAGCCGAGCGGCTCGGCGGGCGCGACGTAGGTCGTCGGTGCGTCGAGTGCGGGCATCTGGGACGGTGCGGTGGGCGTCTGCGGGGCGCGGCGGCGGTCGGAGCGGGAGTCGGCCGTACGCGACTTGGCGTTGCGCGACTGCGGGCTACGGGACTGCGGGTTGCGGGACTGGGAGCTACGGGACTGGGACGGGTCGTGCTGGGACACAGGTGTTCTTCCTTGACGGAGCGAGGTCGGCCCTCGGATGCCGGGATTCGCTGCCACGTCGTGGACGAAAGGAGCGTCAGGGACGCTCGAGCACAGGACCGCGGGAGCACCTGGTGGCACTCACCGCCACGGCCATTCTGCCGTACGAAGGGCCAGAACCTGCAATCGGCGTTGCTCGGGGCGGCGAGCGGCTCCGGCGCCGGGGTTCGCCCGGTAGCGTCCTGGCATGACCGAGCTCCCGCACGCCAGCCGCATCGAGGTCCCTGACGACCACGTCATCGGGGTCCCCGCCGACTTCGCCTCCGTCTGGCACACCCCGGAGTCGTTCGTCATCGACTTCCTGTCCGTCCGCGGCCCGGATTCCATGGCCGAGGACGAGGAAGGTCAGCAGGTGCTGCTGCGCGAGCTGGTCGTGAGTGCCCGGGTACGGATGCCGCCGACCCACGTGATCGAGCTGATGAAGGCTCTCGAGCAGCAGCTCACCGCCTGGGAGACCCAGACCGGGCAGCGGCAGCCCTCAGAGCCGCCGCACCCCGATCTGGGTTAGGGCCCGGCTCAGCCCACCGGTCCGGCCTTCAGGGTCACCGAGGCCGACTGGGTCTGCCCGTCCACGCCGGTCCAGCTCAGCTTGATGGAGTCACCGGGCTGGTGGCCCGCGAGAGCATTGTGCAGCGCGTCCGCGGTCGTGACGCTCGTACCGTTCACTGCCGTGATGACGTCACCGGCGACCAGCCCGGCGTCGGCCGCGGCGGAACCGGTGATCACGCCGCCGACGGCGACCCCCTGGGCTCCGAGCGGTGCACCGGCGTTGCCCGTACCGGAGGCGAGCTCGACCCCGAGGAATGCCGTGGCCCCGATGTGCACGGTGTCCGAGCTTTTCCCCGCGATGATCTCCTGGGCGATCGCGTTCGCGGTGTTGATCGGGACGGCGAAGCCCTCGGTGGTCGCGGCCTGTCGCGTTCCGGTCGAGCCTGAGGAGGACCCGGCCGTGTCGACGCCGATGACATTTCCGTCGGAGTTCACGAGCGCACCACCGGAGTCACCCGGCTGGATGTTCGCGTCCACCGCGATCAGCCCGTGCAGCTGCTCCGACACGCCGGACCCGGCATCGTTCGCAGTGATCGACTGGTCCAGCGCGACAACGGATCCTTGTGCGGCACTGGGAGTTCCGCCGACTCCGCCGGCGTTGCCCACGCCCACAACCGCGTCACCGACGCGTACGGCGCTGGAGTCGCTGAGCGTGGCCGTGGTCAACCCAGACGCGTTGGCCAGCTTGACCACCGCGATGTCGTCGGTGCTGTCGTACCCGACGACCGAGGCCTGGTAGGTCTGGCCGTTCCCGATGTCGGTCACGCTGAGCCGAGTGGCGCCGGCCACGACGTGGTGGTTCGTCAGGATGTAGCCGTCAGAGGTGAGGACGATCCCGGTGCCGGCCGCCTGGGCGCCGGAGTAGCCGACCGCAGTGTTGATGTCGACGAGTGCGGGCGAGATCTTCGAGACCGCGGACGACATGCTCGCGCCGCCCGTGGAACCGGAGCCGGTGGAACCCGACCCGGTCGACCCGGAGCCCGATGACCCTGAGCCCGATGACCCCGAGCCGGTCGAGCCCGAGCCGGACCCGGATCCGCCGACCGGTCCGGGCAGGACCGGCGACACCGTGGAGGGCTGGGACGCGAGGTTCAGCTTCGGTGGCCAGAGCACGTGACCGGCGAACGCACCGGTGCCAAGCGCGGCAGCGACCGCCAGGGCCATGGCGCCGGCGAGCAGGGGGCGGGAGCGACGGCGCTTGGCCGGGGCCTTGGCGAGGGCCGGAGCGGCGGGGGCAGGGGCGGGCGCAGCGGCCGGGATGGCGGCTGTCGGGTCCGGGGCCCACACCGGGCCGGAGACCGGCGCCGCCGGCACCTGGGTCGGGTGGATGTAGTCCGGTCCGGTGCGCTCGTCCCAGGGCTGGCCCTGCGGCGCTCCCCAGGGGAAACGCCCTTCCGTGTCACTCATGGGATGTCCTTCGCTGCTGCTGAGATTCTGCCTGGTCCGTTGACCGCGTGAACAGCAAAGCCCCTGACGCTGGGCGGATCCGGTGACGAACCTGTGAGCCAGCATTGAAAACGGGAGGCCGTCCGAGTGACGGGCCGATCCCCGGTGCTGGCCTCAGAGGTTGGTCCCGTCGGCGGGCACGCCCTCCGGGAGCGGGGCCCCAGGACCTGCGCCGTCTTCGGAGGACGGGCACGAGACGCCGAGGGTGTACGAGCTCATGCTCAACGACCCGTACGCGTATCCATCGACCAGGACGTCGGCGGGCTGGTCGTCGCCCATGGCCAGGCCAGCGAGGTAGAGCAGCGGGATGAAGTGGTCCGGGGTCGGGACGGCCTTGGACCAGTCGGCGCTGGCATCCAGGCGCAGCACCTGCTCGGGGTCGGTGCGGATCGCCTCGGCAGCGGCCCGGTCGAAGCGGTCGGCCCAGTCGTACCCGCCGTCGGGCTGCGACCAGTCGATGCTGCGCAGGTTGTGCACGATGTTGCCGCTGGCCACGACGAGCACGCCGCTTCGGCGCAGCGCCGCGAGCCGGGCGCCGAGCTCGACGTGGTAGTCCAGCGGCTTGTCGGCGTTGATCGAGAGCTGCACGACCGGGATGTCGGCCTGCGGGAACGCGTGCACGAGCACCGACCAGGTGCCGTGGTCGATGCCCCAGGAGTCGGCGTCCCGGCCCACCCAGGTGGGTTGGACGGCGGCGGCGATCTCGTCGTACAGATCGGGCAAACCGGGCGCCGGGTACTGGACGTCGAACAGGTCCTGAGGGAACCCGTAGAAGTCGTGGATCGTACGAGGCCGGACCATCGTGGTCACCGCCGTGGCGTTGATGTACCAGTGGGCGGAGATCACCAGGATCGCCCGAGGCCGTGGTACGGCGGCCCCGAACGCGTGCCAGGCCCGCGTGTACCGGTTGTCCGCCAACGCGTTCATCGGGTTCCCGTGCCCGATGAACGCCGCCGGCATGAGCTCCGACTCGGTCTGGGAAGTCATGTCACCCGCTCTGCTGGTTCCGATGCCGCGATGGCTGGAGCTCCCAGGCTATTCGGTCTGGGTGGCGTGGGCGGCCGCCCTGCGGGCGTGCTTGGAGTGAGGGGCCGGCAGCTCGCTGGGCTCGGGGGCGACGAGACGATGGCGACCGCCGGTCGGCATTGCGTGCCGCGACCCCGACACGGGCGCGGTGGGTGGCGGCGGGGACGGGACGAACAGGGCGTACAGCAGGAAGAGGCTCAGGACGGACGTCACGACGGAGGCGATCCCCAAAGGGCTCTTGAGGTAGACCAGGGCGTAGCCCGCCCGCGGCACCGAGTAGATCACCACGCCCTTCACCTGGTCAGGCCGGATGTTCCACACGTCAGGGGTCCGGTTGGCGTCGCCCTTGGTGTGGATGACGCCGTCCTGCAGGTCGGTGATCCGGTGCGTCACGAGGTCGCTGGACAGACCGGAGTGCAGGAACGTGATGACCTCACCGGGACGCAACGCGCCCGACGGCTTGTCGATCACGACATCACCAGGGTCGTACGTCGGGACCATCGAACCGGTGTGGACGATATAGATCCGGTAACCGTCGTGCGCGAACACGGCGACCCCCGCAGCGGCCGCCACGAGCACACCGACCAGCAGACCGACGCCGACGCGACGACCCGCTGCCACCTGTCGTTCCTCTTCCATGAATGCGCTCGGGGCCAAGCAGATGCCTGGCCCCGAGCGCAACACTACGTCAGTACACCCCACCGTGTGATGGGTCCGAACCGGCCCTGCTCGTCAGGGGTTGTTCGGGTCGTCCGGGAAGATCCCATGCTGCGTGGCAACGATCTGGAACGTGGCGACAGGCGCGGGGCCCTTCCCCTGCAGCAACGGATTCTTCAGCAGCTTGGTGAAGCCGAAGGTCACGGAAGCATTGCCAGACCCACCCGAAGGCAGATTCCAGCTGAGGAGGATCGCATTCGGGACAGGGCAGTATGGAACCGGGTTCGCTACCGTTCCTTGGGCGTCACTGCCACCGCGCCCGTACTTGTCGACGGTGCAGGGAGTACTGGTGTCCCCATAACGGTTTGACGCAAGGTTGTATGAGGTGAAGGAGCCGTCAGGAGCCGTGACGGCGAAGTGGCCATACTGACCCAGGGGGATTGGGCCAGCCTGGGCGGGAGCGTTGAAAGCGGGAGCCGATCCGGCCGGAAAGACCATCCAGATATCCTCGGCCCCGGTACCGGTATTACTGTAAGAAATGGGGTTGGACTGAAATTCACCAGGAAACAGCCCCAAGAATTTCAACGAGAGATCTCCCGCGGTGACCTTCACGCTGCCGGTTGACGCGTTGATGACACCGGGGTGGCTGTCGGTGAAGTAGGCGCTGGTGCTGCTCACCCCGTACGCGATGAGTGCCGCGGTTGCCCCTACCGCGACGGCGAAGCCCGCGACCCGGACCCTTCTGGATCTGATCATGCTTGTCCTCCCTGCTGTCGCTGGCATCCGTGACCGGGTTGATCGCGCCCCTCCCCTGACTATCCCAAAACTCCCACACCGCCACGCCGGAGGTCACATGGGCCGATCGTCCATAGTTGAGCGCAGGATCAGGACGCCGCTCCAGACCCGGATGATCGACACCATAAGAATCCTTGGCATTCTTGAGGGATTGCTGGCATTCGATCTTTATGGACTTACCATGAAGATCACCTCGGAGCGCCTTGTCACAGGAACTTCACACGGCGCCAGGTGACTCTCTGGATCCGAGTATCCGCTCTTGCGTGACGGGTCCAAGACGGACCGTCCAAGATCGCTCACTATCCGTGGCCGCTACCCCGGAAGTCACCGACCTTCCGCCCCGGCCGACGACGCCCTGCCCCGTTGATCATGGAGTTGAGTGCGGATACGCCCGCCGATCATGGGGTTGTGGGCGGAAATTCGGCCACGACCGACCATAACCCCATGATCACGCGTGGACCCGACGGCGGAGTGCCCGCGGCGCAAACAGGCTGTGGATACTCAGTTTCTGGCCGGGTCGGTTGTCGGAGGTGGTCGGTAGCGTCGGTGTCATGTTGGACACCAGTTCGATCAGTGCACCGGGGGCGGCGTCCGCGGTGGTGCTGGAACAGACCGACCCCGCCGCACTATCCGACCTGGATCTGGTGGCGTACGCGCAGGCCGCCGAACGCCAGCTCACTCACGCCACCGCGGTCTCCTGGCACGCATCGCGGTTGCTCGCCGAACGTGCCACGGCCCGGGTCGCCGGGAACCTGAGCTCCGATGGCGAGGCCAGGGACCTGCCGACATGGCGGCTCGAGCAGATGGCCGAGCGCGCCGGCATCGACGAGGTACGCCAGGCGTTGCACCTGTCCGAGCCGACCACTCGGCACCGGTTGTACCGGGCCCGCTCCGTGGCCCCCGATGGAGCACTGGCCCCGGCCGGGCGAGCCCTGGCCGCGGGGCTGATCAGCGTTACGCACCTGTTGGTGCTGCTGGACAGGCCCGGTGGACTGCCCGACCACATCGCGGCCCAGCTGCAGGCACGCTGCCTGCCACGGGCCAGCATCCAGACCCCGGGGAACTTCGGGAAGTCCCTGGTACGAGCCCTGCACCAACTGGACCCGGACGGCACAGCGGCCGCCCACCGCGCCGCCCGGGCCAGGGCCGGGGTCCGGACTCCCCCAGCCGAGGACGGGATGGCCACCCTCACCGCGACCGCTACCGAACCTGACACCCTGTGGGCGTACACCGTGCTGGACACCCTGGCCCGCGCCGCCCAGCACCGCGCCCGCGCGAGCACCTTCGACGGCACCGAAGGTGACAGTGCCGACCCGGACGCCGGCGTCCTGGGAACACCGCGGCGAGAGCCCGACCCCGCACCGGCCGAGCCGGACCACGACGGCGCCCTCGGCCAGCAGATCGTGATCCCACCCCGACCCGTCCTGGAACTGCCCATGGCATCGGACCCCGAGCCCGAATCCGATCCGGAAGACCTGGGTCCACTCCCGTTCTGACCATCCTTCCTCCTCAGATGTCCGCGGCGTTGGCCGATCAGACGCGGTCGTGCAGAGTGATCTGGTAGCCGTCGGGGTCGGAAAAGGTGAAGGTCCGACCGAAGGGGCCGTCGATCGGTGCGGAGACGATGGTGCGACCGTCGGCCACGAGAGCGTCGTGGATGGCCTGGACGTCGGTGGCGTGGAACCAGATGGCGGCGCCGATGCCGGGCTGAGCAACGGATGCGAGATCGGTGCCCGGAACGTTGTCGCGGAGTGCGAACGCGATCGGCTTCGTCTCGAAGACGACAGCGTGCGGCGGACCTGCCGGGGAGCGGACGAGGCCGAGGTACTGCTCGTAGAACGGGGCGCATTCGTGACACGGCAGTCGATGAACGTGCTGCTCCAGGCCCTGGAGCGGGACGGCTATGTGACCAGGCCGGCGCAGGCCCCAGTTGGGAAGGTCCTTCCCACGCGGCTCACGCCACGCGGTCGACGGAACCTGGAGAAGGCGAGCAAAGCAGTTCGTTCCGTCGAGCTCAGAATGCTGGCAGGCATGACCCAGACCGAGCAGTCAGACGGGGTCCGGATCCTGAAGAGGATGATCCATTCCCTGCGCGACGGCAACGACGGCGCATAGCTCGTTCCGGGGTGCAGCCGGCCCCGACTACCGGACTGGACCATCCGTCGGGCAGCAAGCCATGCGCGAGGCGTCGGCCCTGCGCATGGCTCGCTTCTGATCAAGGTCTCAGCTCGAGCTGTGCAAAGACCCCATGGGGTGGAGGTGCGGGGAATCGAACCCCGGTCCTTCGGTGGCGATCAGGGGCTTCTCCGGGCGCAGTCCGTGGTCGGGTTTCTCAGCCCCGGCAGTCGCACGGACACGCTGCCGACCAGGCTCAGT
>JANWJC010000034.1 GCA_025449595.1 Acidobacteriota bacterium
CAGGCATCATCCGTTGAAGACCGACGGGTACGTCAGCATCACCGACGGTCACGCCAACGGGTCGATGACTTGGCACACCGCCTGGGGCCAACAGGTGCATACCGAGCCCAGGCCGTACCTGGACACCCCGAACCCACCGGGAACCGCGGCCACGGACCACGACGACGCCGGACCACCCGACGCACCAGACCAGACCGACGACGAATCCGAGGGGCCGTTACCGTTCTGATCCGCGCTGCCTGTTGCGGCACTCGTCAGGGCAATTCCCAGCCGGGTCCCTCGGCTGCCTCCTCCTCGGTTGGGGCGGCTGCGGTGCGCCTAGCGCACCGCGGGGCACCTTCATCGCAAACGGGGGGTCAGGAGCGGGGGCGCCGGAACCTGGGGGTTGGTGGGGACGTCCGAGTCGCAACGAGAGGGGCTGCGATGGGCGAGCGGAGGCCAGTTGAGCCGATGACGGGTGAGCAGATGCTCTCTGCGTGGATGACGCCGGCGGTCTCGCGGCGGGCAGTGCTCACAGGCGCGCTCGGGTTGCTCGGCGCCTCGTTCGTCCCGGTGCTGTCAGGGTGCTCCGCGTCGGGCCCGGGTACGGCGGTGGTTCCGAACTCGGCCATCAAGTTGCTGAGCGCCGGCGTGCCGCGTCAGGTGGTCGGTTTGACCGACGCCCCGGACCTGGCGGCGGTCGTTGCGGGGATGGGCACCCTCGGCACGAACCTGCACCGCGTCGACTCCACCACCAGCAAGAACTGGACGGTGTCACCGTTGTCGCTCTCGGTCGCGTTCGGGATGCTGCGCGCCGGCGCCCGCGGGCAGACCGGCCAACAGCTCGACAATGCCTTCGGCTACCCGCCGTCACACGCGCCGGAGGGCTCCCCGCACGCCGCCCTCAACGCGCTCACCGCGGCACTGGTGACGACCGGCCCCTCGACGTCGGCTCCTACGCCCTCGTCGAGCGACGGTCAGGCCCCACCGCCTGTCGTCGCGATCGCGAACGGCATCTTCCTCGACAGTGGCTTCGCCGACGCGGTGCGGCGGGCGTACCTGCGACTGCTCGCGACGCAGTACGGCGCCGACGCGATGTCGGTCCGCTTCGCCGATCCGTCCGCCAGCGCGACGATCAACGCCTGGGTCGCGAGCCAGACCCGCGAGCGCATCAAGAAGCTGTTCGACTCCCTGGACCCCGCGACCGTCATGGTTCTGGCCAACGCGGTGTACCTCAAGGCGACCTGGGCCTCTCAGTTCGAGAAGTCGGCCACCGTGACCGGGCCGTTCCAGCGCGCGAGCGGCGGCACGGTCCACGTCCCTCTGATGCACCAGGTGGTCAAGTTCGCCGGATACGCCGCCACAGCGCAGTGGGAGCAGGTCACGCTCCGGTACGCCGGAGGCGACCTCGCGATGCGAATCGTGCTGCCGCGCGGCACGGCGGCCGACGTGCCGTCGCTGACGTCGGCGTTGACGACGGCACTGGCGCCGACCACAGCCGACAGCCTCACGAGCGTGGACCTCACGCTGCCGCGGTGGAACACCACCACCAGCCTGCCGCTGATCGCTGCAATGAGGTCCCTCGGCGTCACCGACGTGTTCGGCGACAGCGCGGACCTCTCGGGCATCGCGCCCCACCTGGTCGTCAGCGACGCCGTGCACCGCGCGAACATCACCGTCGACGAGTTCGGCACCGAGGCGGCGGCCGTCACCGGACTAGGAATCTCGGTCAGCAGCGCGATCGCCGAGCCGGTCACCATGACGGTGGACCGCCCGTTCGCCTGGGCGGTGGTCCACGAGCCGACCGGCACCCCGGTGTTCGCCGGCCACGTCATCGACCCCACCGCCGCCGCCTGACCGGACATCACCGGTGACGACGCCGTCATGGGGCGTGGTCACCGGAGCACCATCAACCGCGCAGCCGTGCCGCTGCCCGAGCCTCGCTTTGGTGATCTGTTCGCGTCCACTGGGGCGTCCCCGGTGCGCCTAGCGCACCGTGCGGCTGGGCCCCCGCTGATGAGCGGAGCGAGTCAGTAGGGGACTTCATCGGTCCCCGAGAGCTAGCCGACGACGGTCTTGACGGCGGAGACCAGGGCTGCCAGGCCCTTCTTGGCGTCGGTGAACAGCATCGAGGTCTTCGGGTCGGTATAGAGCTCGTTGTCGATCCCGGCGTAGCCCGAGGCCATCGACCGCTTGATGACGATGATCGACTTGGCCTTGTCGACGTCGAGGATCGGCATCCCCGACACGACGTTGCCGGGCCGCCGGGCGGCGGGGTTGGTGACGTCGTTCGCGCCGACCACCAGCGCTACGTCGGTGCGCTCGAACTCGGAGTTGACCTCGTCCATCTCCTTGAGCTGGTCGTACGGCACGTTCGCCTCGGCCAGCAGGACGTTCATGTGCCCGGGCATGCGCCCGGCGACGGGGTGGATGGCGTACGACACCTCGATGCCGAGCGACTCCAGCACCTCGCCGAGCTCGCGGCACTCGTGCTGCGCCTGCGCCGCGGCCAGGCCGTAGCCCGGCACGATGATGACCTTCTGCGCGTACGCCATCTGCAGCGCCGCGTCGTCGACGGCGATCGAACGCACCAGCCCACCGCCGGTGGGTGCGTCGACGCCGACCGTTCCGGTCCCGAATCCTCCCGCGATGATGTTGAGCACCGAGCGGTTCATCGCGTCGGCCATCAGCTTGGTCAGGATGCTGCCGGAAGCGCCGACGAGCGCACCGGCCACTACCAGGATCACACTGCCCAGCACGAAGCCCGCCATCGCGACGGCAGTACCGGTGAACGCGTTCAGCAGCGAGATCACGACCGGCATGTCCGCGCCGCCGATCGGCAGCACCATCAGGATGCCGAACATCGCGGCCGCGATCACGACGGCGAGCAGGACGAAGTCGTTATGAGCGCCGGCGACGATCCACACGCTGCCGCCGACCGCGGCGAGAGCCACGAGAGCGGACACGAATCGGGCGCCGGGGAAGCTGATCGGGTCCGAGAAGCGACCGCGCAGCTTGGCCGCCGCCAGCAGCGACCCGGAGAAGGTCACCCCGCCGATCACGATGTCGAGAACCGTGGCGGTCGCCGTGCCGGCCGGCTGGTAGGCGTTGAGGTGGTAGTCGGTGATCGCGATCAGCGCGGCCGCACCACCGCCGACAGCGTTGAACAGGGACACCAGCTCGGGCATCGCCGTCATCTTCACGGTACGGGCCGCCCAGAGGCCGTACCCGCCGCCGATGAGCGACCCGACGATCAGGACGGTCCACCGTGTCGAATTCATCTGGGCCCCGTCCTGGCCCGACGAGACACCTACCAGGGCACCGACGATCGCCACAAACATGCCCGCTGCCGACAGCTGGTTGCCACGTCGCGCGGTCGCCGGCGAGTTCATGAAGTGCAGGCCGAGCACGAATGCGGCGGCTCCGAAAAGGGACGCGAAACGGATCGCGATCTCCAGCGAGCTCACGACGCGTCCTTGTCCTGCAGCACCGGAACCGGTCGCTTCTTGAACATGTTCAGCATGCGGTCCGTCACGACATAGCCGCCGACCACGTTCGCCGCGGCGAACACGGCGGCGATGAACGTCAGGGTGTAGCCCACGACGCCGTCGACGTAGCCGGACAAGATGATCACACCGACGAGAACGACACCGTGGATGGAGTTCGCGCCGGACATCAGGGGTGTGTGCAGGGTGGCCGGAACCTTGCTGATCACCTCGAACCCGACGAGCAGAGCGAGGACGAAGATCGTCATGTCCCCGACGAACGAACCGGTCATACGCTGGCCTCCTGATCAGCGAGCAGCGCGGCGGTAGCGGCCTGGACGACCGCCCCGCCGTGCGTGATGACGACACCGGCCGCGATCTCGTCCCCGGCGGCGAGCAGGTCACCGATGGCCAGGGAGCCCTCGGCCACCAGGTGGATGAGCAGGGCACTCATGTTCCGGGAGTATGTGTTCGACGCCGACGTGGCCATCCGCGACGGCAGGTCGCCGGCGCCGATGACCGTGACCCCGTTGTCGGTCACCACGCTCTGACCAGGCACGGATCCTTCGACGTTGCCGCCGAGCTCGGAGGCGCCCATGTCGACGATCACCGAACCGGGTCGCATCCGGGCGACCGCCGCGGCGGTGACCAGCAACGGCGGCCGGCGGCCAGGGACCTGCGCCGTTGTGATGACGATGTCGTGCTTGACGATGTGGTCGGTCAGCTCGGCCTGCTGGGCGGCCTGCTCCTGCTCCGACAAGGCCCGGGCGTAGCCACCCTCACCGGCGGTGTTCTCGACCGACTTCAGCTCGATGAACTGCCCACCCAGCGACTTGACCTCGTCCTTGCTCGCCGCCCGCACGTCGTAGCCTCGTACGATCGCGCCCAGCCGCTTCGCGGTACCGATGGCCTGCAGTCCCGCGACCCCGGCACCGAGCACCAGCACCTCGGCGGGTTTGGCCGTACCGGCCGCCGTGATCATCATCGGGAAGAACCGGTCGAACCGCTCCGCCGCTACCAGGACTGCCTTGTAGCCGCTCACGTTCGACTGCGAGGACAACGCGTCCATGCCCTGGGCCCGGGTCAGGGTCCGCGGCAGGCCGTCCAGGCTGACGACGGTGATGCCGCGCCGGGCCAGGTCCGCCATGAGGTCCGCGTTCAGGAGCGGGGCGAGCAGACCCACGACGGTCTGCCCCGACCGCAGCCTCGTCAGGTCAGGGCGCCCGACCGCCACGACGACGTCGGCGTCGTTGTAGAGCCCTGCCGTGTCTGTGATCCGAGCGCCCGCCTGCTCGTACTTCTCGTCGGGGAACCAGGCACCAACTCCGGCGCCGGCCTCCACGAGGACGTCCACGCCGGCCTCGGCCAGCTTGCCCAGCACGTCCGGGGTCAGCGCGACCCGACGCTCGCCGGGGCCGACCTCCTTGGCCACCCCCACTCGCAGCGCAGCCATGCACCGACCTCCTCGTTCGTTGCCCCACCCAGGTCACCGGCAGGGCGCCGGCACCGCCTTGATGGTCGGCCCGGGGCACGCCGCGGCGCCTCGACCCTAGACAGCCCCGCCCACGGCCAGGAGCCCGGGTGGCCTGGTCAGCGCTCTGCGGCCGAAGCGAGGGCGGCGTAGCCGGGCTTGACGACGTCGTCGATCAGGGCCAGCCGTTCGTCGAACGGGATGAACGCGCTCTTCAGCGCGTTCACCGTGACCCATTGCATCTGAGCCAGCCCCCAGCCGAACGCCTCGGAGAGCAGCAGCATCTCGCGCGTCATCGACGTACCCGACATGAGCCGGTTGTCCGTGTTGACCGTGACCCGGAACCGCAGCCGTGACAGCAGCCCGATCGGATGCTCGGCGATGGACGCCGCGGCACCGGTCTGGACGTTGGAGGACGGGCACAGCTCCAGAGGGATGCGAAGGTCACGGACGTACGACGCGAGGCGACCGATCGTCGCCTCGCCGTGCGGCCCCACGGTGATGTCGTCGACGATCCGCACCCCGTGCCCGAGCCGGTCGCACCCGCAGAAAGCGATCGCCTCCCGGATGCTGGGCAGGCCGAACGCCTCCCCGGCGTGGATGGTGATGTGCATGCTCTCCCCGCGCAGATAGTCGAAGGCATCGAGGTGTCGCGACGGCGGGAACCCTGCCTCCGCACCGGCGATGTCGAACCCGACCACCCCGTCGTCGCGGTAGCGGACCGTCAGCTCAGCGATCTCCCGCGACCGGGCGGCGGTCCGCATGGCCGTGAGCAGCGCGCGTACCCGGATCGGGTGCCCGGCCGCGGCGGCCGCCGCCTCGCCCTGGCGGAATCCGTCGAGCACCGCCTCGACGACCTCTGGGAGCCCGAGCCCTGCCTCCACGTGCAGCTCCGGGGCGAAGCGGATCTCGGCGTACACGACGCCGTCGGCGGCCAGGTCCTCCGCGGCCTCCCGCGCGACCCGCCGGATCCCCTCGGTCGTCTGCATGACGGCGAGCGTGTGCGCGAACGTCTCCAGGTAGCGAACCAGCGACCCGGAGTCGGCGGAATCGATGAACCAGCGCTGCAGATAGAGGGGGTCCGTCGTGGGCAGGCCGGAGTACCCGACCTCAGCGGCGAGCTCCACGATCGTCTCGGGTCGCAGGCCACCGTCGAGGTGGTCGTGCAGCAGCGCCTTCGGCGCCCGCCGGACCACGTCCTCCGGAAGCAGGGAACGGCTCCCTGCCTCCGGATCGCGGGGGGCGCCGACGCGGCTGATGGGTCCGGTCTCGATGCTCATCGGGACAACTTATGCCCCGCGCCGTGACACAACGTCTTTTCGTCGCCCGGTGACGACGAACCCCTGACCAAGCCTTTGCCGACATCGGCTCAACCCGGCCCCTTATGAGCCGATGAGATCGGGATGGAGCCCATGACCCGATCCATGCCCGGGAGCGCCGCCATCGTCGGCGAGCACACCGAGGTGATCCGGCCTGCCGCGGTGCTGCCGACCCGTACCGCGATCACGGTGCTCGAGCACCTGCGCTGGGCCGACGTGAGCAACCGGGGGGTCTGGAACGCGTCAGCGTCCATGTGGCAGCGGTACGACAAGCCTTGGGACGGCATCGGCGGCGCCCGCGGCACCTCGCAGCTGGTGGGCAGCATCGGGGTCATGTACGACACCCCCGCACGGCACGAGGTGACGATCTACCGCGTCACTATCACCGTGGCCGGGCAGCACCAGGGCTGGGACGTCGCCTCGCTCTGCGACGACGCCCTGAAGGCGGCCCGCACGACCCTCGCCCAGTGCCCGGTGGCGACGATGCCGAACACACCGCGCGCCGACCCGTTCAAGGACGAGAGCCGCTTCCGCCCCGAGTAGCGACACCCCACCGTCACCGATAAAGCCCGGTGGCAGGCACGCCCCTGACGTCCCTCAAAACGATGCGTCAGTCCTGGCGGTTGGCGGTGTCCGGGGAGAATGCGGGGACGCACACGGCGACGTAGCGGGCCCCGGCGTCACCGGTGCTGTAGCGGACGAGCTCGCCGGCCCTGGTGAGCAGCGCCTGTCCGGCCCTGACCTCGATCGTCGTGCCGTCGAACGCGACGCGGACCACGCCCTCCAGCACCAAGGTGACCTCGTCGAAGGCGGGGGCCTGCGCCGGCTCGTCCCAGCCCGGCGGCGCGGTCATGACTGCGACCGACACCGAGTCGGTGCCGGATACGACGCGGCCGACGTACTCGTCGATCTGCTTGCCCCCCGGAACGGGGATGGATGCCGGGGATTCGATGAGCTCAGGCATGGCTCAGCCTCCGATCTTCTCGATGAGCAGGGGGAGCCGGTTCGGCGTCGTCCCCACTTCGGCCACCGTGACCGCGTCCGACAGTGCCTCCAGGGCACTCGGGAACCGTTCCTGGTCGTCCGAGTGCAACGTCAGCAACGGCTGCCCGGCAGCGACGGCGTCGCCGGGGACCACGTGCCACTGCACGCCGGCCCCGGCGCTGACCGGGTCCTCCTTGCGGGCGCGGCCGGCCCCGAGCCGCCAAGCAGCCACACCGACCCCGTACGCATCGAGCCGGGTCAGCTCGCCGGCCCGGTCGGCCGTGACCACGTGCTGGTGCCGCGCTGTCGGCAGCGGCGCGTCGGGGTCCCCGCCCTGAGCCGCGATCATCCGGCGCCAGCGGTCCATGGCCGTGCCGTCGCGCAGCGCCTCGGCGGGATCCTTGCCCACGACCTGCGCGGCGTCGAGCATCTCGCGGGCGAGCAGCACGGTGAGCGCGACGACGTCAGCGGGCCCGCCCCCTGCCAGGACCTCCACGGACTCCCGGACCTCCAGCGCATTGCCGGCGGTACGGCCCAGCGGCACGTCCATGGCGGTGAGCAGTGCACGGGTGCGTACCCCGGCCGCTTCGCCCAGCCCGACCATCGTGGCGGCCAGCTCCCGGGCGCTGGACACGTCCTTCATGAACGCACCAGACCCGACCTTGACGTCGAGGACGAGGGCGCCGGTGCCCTCGGCGATCTTCTTGCTCATGATGCTCGACGCGATGAGCGGGATGGCCTCGACCGTCGCCGTGACATCGCGCAGCGCGTACAGCTTCTTGTCCGCGGGAGCGAGCCCGTCGCCGGCGGCGCACACGACAGCGCCGACCTCACGAAGGATCGCCATCATCTGCTCGTTGCTGACCGAGGCCTGCCAGCCCGGGATCGACTCCAGCTTGTCCAGCGTGCCGCCGGTGTGGCCGAGCCCGCGCCCGGACAGCTGCGGTACTGCCGCGCCGCATGCCGCCACGACCGGGGCCAGCGGCAGCGTGATCTTGTCGCCGACACCGCCCGTCGAGTGCTTGTCCGCGGTGGGGCGACCCACGGAGGAGAAGTCCATCCGCTCACCCGACGCGATCATCGCCGCGGTCCAGCGCGTGATCTCGCGCAGGTTCATGCCGTTGAGCAGGATCGCCATGGCCAGCGCACTCATCTGCTCGTCGGCCACCACTCCCCGGGTGTACGCGTCGACGACCCAGTCGATCTGCGCGTCGCTGAGCTCACCTCGGTCCCGCTTGGTGCGGATGACATCGACCGTCGCGAAGGTCTCCGCGCTCACGCGCGATCCACCAGGTCCTGCGGACCGAACGCGTCAGGGAGAACTTCGGTCATTGTCTTGATCCCGGACACGGTGTCCACCAACAGCTCTGGGCCGCCGTGCTCCCAGAGCAGCTGCCGACATCGTCCGCACGGCATCAGCCGGGCCCCGTGCTGGTCGACGCAGGCAACCGCGACGAGGCGGCCGCCGCCGGAGGCGAGCAGCGCCGACACCATCCCGCACTCGGCGCACAGCCCGACGCCGTACGACGCGTTCTCGACGTTGCAGCCCACCACGA
>JANWJC010000035.1 GCA_025449595.1 Acidobacteriota bacterium
GAGGACCAGTGGTGCACGGCCCGGTTCGGCAACCAGACCCAGTTTCATGATCGGTAGGCGTTTCGTACGGTCAGCGGGCCGGTACCGCGCCGAGCTGAGCACGACCCGACCGGCTGGCGGACTAGTAGGTGCATGGCTACCTCCGGTGCTGCTCACGTGCTGATGGCTCACGGCCGCGCTGGAGCGCACCGGTGCGCTGTCACCCGTGTGACAGCAGCGGCAGGCACGAGGTGACGACATGAACCTGCTCGGTACGCAGGTTCATGTCGGCCGCTTCATCGGATACGTCAGCACCGAGCTGCTCGGCCTGATCGGCCCGCTGCGAGGGGGATGGGTCCTGCCGCCGGGCCGGTCTTCATGATCGGGAGGGGTTTCGGACAGTCCGCAGGCCGCCATCGCGCCCAACCGAGCACGATCCGACCGGAGCCGCCAGGTCGGCACTGCGCGACTGGCCTCCCGATCATGAAATCGATTGCCCGTCATGCCGCCGCAGCTTGCAATGTCGGCGCTCAGTCAAGATCAAAACGGCTCACGTGAGCCGCGGCGGACTCAGCGACACGCTGATCCTTCCCAGCGTCCCACGTCACTACGTGGCAGAGCGCTGCGCCGCAGAACAGCCGGTCGAGTACCTGACCTACCCGGGGCGCGATCACTTGGGACTGGTCGCCGCCGCCTCGCCGCTGATCCCCGACCTCATCGCCTGGACCAAGGCTCGATTCGAGGGCGACGCCGCAGCCTCCAACTGCAGCACGGTCGGGACGCCATATGCCTGAGATCGAAGAGGCGGTCCGGCTCGACCTGGCGTCGCAGGCGCAGCGCCCCTTCACGAGGAAGAGTGGTGCACCATCCGGCGCGATAAGCGGCCCATCTTCATGATCAGTAGGCGTTTCGTAAGGTCATCTGGCCGGTACCGCGCCGAACTGAGCACAACCCGACCAGGGTGACAGGGTCGGCACCTCACGGAACGCCTACTGATCATGGAATCGACGACGGTCACGCCGGCGATTCACCGAGAAACTCCGGACACAAGATCAAAGCGGCTCACGTGAGCCGCTCACCCCCGCCAAACCCGCGCGGGAAGGTGTTCCGCCGGACCGCGCCGCGCCCCGGGCCTTCGGAGGTGATCAGGCCGGCCTTCTCGAGAGCTGCCAGCGCAAGGCGGAAAGTCTCTTTGCCGCACGCGCGGCGTCGGGCACGCCCGTCATTTCGGCATCGGGAACCTCAGTCAGCCCATGGTCTTCTGGCCGTCGAGGGATTCTCGGATGATGTCGGCGTGGCCGGCGTGCTGGGAGGTCTCGGCGAGCAGGTGCAGCATTACGCGCCGGGCCGACCAGTGCGCGCCCGGCTCGAACCACGGCGCCTCCGGCAGCGGGTGGTCCGCGTCGAGATCGGGCAGGTCGCGGATCACCTGCTCGGTGCGGCGGGCGACCTGCTCGTACTCCTCGAGGATCCCGGCGAGCGTCTGACCCGGAGCCAGGCGGAACCGTGCTCCCCAGTCCTGTTCCGCCGGGTCGCTGCTCCACTCCGCGGCCGCCGCCTCGAACGCCGCCGCGCCCTGTTCGATGAAGTCGACCCAGCTCTGTTCCATGTCGGCAACGTGCTTGATCAGACCGCTGAGGGTGAGCGCGCTCACGGTGGTGCGGGTCGCGGCCTGCTCGTCGGTCAGCCCGGCGACGGTGAAGCGCAGGAAGTAGCGGTGGCGCGCCAGGGTTCCCAGCAGCTCGGTCCGCTCCTGGTCTGTGGTCCCGGTGGTGGGTGCTGTGGTCATCGGAGGCTCCCTCTCGGTGGTCGGTGGCGACAACGTTACGGACCATTAGTGACGGATCCTGTCCGCAATAGGGAAGACTCTTGGGGCATGAGCGATCCGAGCGCCCGGACTCTGCGTCTGCTGTCGTTGCTGCAGAGCCATCGGTACTGGACCGGCGCTGACCTCGCCGAGCGGTTGGCCGTGTCGGTACGCACGGTGCGCCGCGACGTGGATCGGTTGCGGGAGCTGGGGTATCCAGTCGAGGCGAGTCCCGGGGTCGATGGTGGCTATCAGCTGGCGCCGGGAGCCGTGTTGCCGCCGTTGGTGCTCGATGACGAGGAGGCCGTCGCGCTCGCGGTGGGCCTGCAACTGGCGGCCGAGACGGCCGTGGAGGCATCGCCGACTCCTCGGTACGCGCCCTCGCCAAGGTCGTGCAGGTGATGCCGCGCCGGCTGACCGAGCAGGTCCAGGCCCTGCTTTCGGCCACGGTCTCGATGTCGTGGCCGACCTCGTCCGGCAGCGTCGGGACATCGGTGCTGACGACGCTGGCGCAGGCCTGCCGCGACAGCGAGCGGGTCGAGTTCGGCTACACCTCCGCCGCCGGCGAGGTCACCGACCGCCGAGTCGAGCCGCTGCGGCTGGTTCGCCTGGGCCAGCGGTGGTACGTCGTCGCGTACGACCTGGCCCGGCACGACTGGCGCAGCTTCCGCCTCGACCGGCTCGACGAACCGGTGCGTAGCGGGGTTCGGTTCCTGCCGCGGGAACTGCCGGCGGCCGACGCGGCAGAGTTCGTGCGGGCTGGCATCGGCGCCACGCCCGCCTCGTACTCGGTCGAGGCCCTGATCGAGGCGCCGGCAGGGGAGGTGAGCGCGCGGATCGGGCGCTGGGCGCGCATCGACGACGCGGGCCCGGGCCGGAGCCTGCTGCGGATGACGACGGACTCGCTGGACTGGGCAGCACTTGCGCTGGGCGCCGTCGGAGCCGACTTCACCGTGGTCGAGCCGCCCGAGCTGGATACGCACCTTCGCGAATGGGCACATCGCTTCGCGCGCGCTACCAACTCGATCAGGGTCCAGGAGCACGATCAGGTCCTCGGCGCGCGCGCCGAGTCCTGAACGCAACAGGTCCCTGTCGCCCGCGCAACTGTGCCGGAGCCTGCGCAGCCCACGTGCGGTGGTGCATGAGCTGCTCTGCGCCACGGCCTCGTGGCCGGCGGGCACCGACTCCGAGCGCCGGCTCGACCTGCTCAAGGCTCGACGGAATCAGCGCGAAGAGCCCAGAGCAGCCTGAGCCGACGCGGTTTCCGACGGCACCAGGCGGACCCGCCGTCTCTCGGGCCGGCGGGCCTGACCGGGGGTGCGCGGAGCTGTTCGCGCGGGAGTCTTGATGACCAGTGCATCGAAGGCGGGGCAGGTCCGGAGGCTTGGCTAGGGTCGGGTCATGAGCGACGCATCGCGGGTGGCCGTGTACATCGACTTCGACAACGTGGTGATCTCCCGATACGACAGCGTGCACGGCGAGGGTGCGTGGCGCTCGGACCTGGCCCGTGACCACAGGCGCTCGCTCACCTCTGCCGACCCGATCGACGTGAAGCTCGCTGAGGCGGAGGTGGACCTGGGCGCGATCATCGACTACGCCGCGTCGTTCGGGACGGTCGCGTTCACTCGCGCGTACGCCGACTGGTCGGTACCCGCGAACGCGGCGTACCGGAGCCCGCTCGTCAACCGGTCCGTCGACCTCGTGCAGCTGTTCCCGGCCTCGGGCACCAAGAACGGCGCAGACATCCGGCTCGCGGTCGACGCAGTGGAGGACCTCGGTCTGCATCCCGAGGTCTCGCACCTGGTGTTCGTCGCGGGGGACTCCGACTACGTGCCGCTCGCGCAGCGCTGCAAGCGGATGGGGCGCTATGTCGTGGGAATCGGCGTTGCCGGGTCGACCAGCGGTGCGCTGGTGGCTGCGTGCAACGAGTTCATCGACTACGCCGAGCTGCCCGGCGTGACGCCAGGGCCCAAGAAGGCAGAGCCCGCCAAGAAGAGCGCAGCGAAGAAGACGACTGCTGAGAAGGCGACGGCGAAGAAGGCGACCGCTGAGAAAGCGACCGCCAAGAAGGCGTCGGCCAAGAAAGCAGCCGCCGAGTCGCCCGCCCAGGCCGATGCGACCGCTCTGCTGGTGCGCGCCATGCGCGTCCGCCTGCAGAAGAGTGACGACGAGTGGGTGTACGCCTCCGGTGTCAAGAGCCAGATGCAGCGCACCAACGCGGCGTTCAACGAGAAGTCACTGGGCTACTCGACGTTCCGCGCCTTCGTGGAGTCGCGGGCGGACGTCGTGGAGTCGAAGGTCGACGGCAACGGTCAGCTGATGGTGCGGCTGCCGTGACTCTGGAGCCAGGTGGCGGACGGTCGGGGCGAGCAGCCCCGAGCATCCTGAGCGTGACGCTTGGACGATTCGGTCGGTGTTCTCCCGGCCAAAGTCGTGTATGAGCTCGACGAGACGGTCCGGCCCCACCTGACGTTGTCGGCACCGCCCGTACTTGAGGACGAGTGGTGCACAACCCGGTTCGACAGCCGGGCCCATCTTCATGATCGGTAGGCGTTTCGTAAGGTCAGTGGGCCGTTACCGCGCTGAACTGAGCACGACCGAACCGGAACGGTCGGGTCGGTACCTCACGAATTGCCTACTGATCATGGATTCGATACGGCCAAGCCGGCATTTCGCCAGGCAACGCCGGGCTCAAGATCAAAACGGCTCACGTGAGCCGCTCGCCCCCGCCAAACCGGCGCCGGCCCGGCGGCGCGTCGACTCCGTGCTCGTACCGCGATCAGGGGCGGCCGTACAGCGCGACGAAGTTGTCCAGGATGAGGTGCGCGGCGCTGACGTCGACGGTGCTGACGCGCTCGATCACCTCGTCCACCTCGTGCGGCTGGAAGTAGCCGTTGCCGGCGTACGCGCGGATGCGCCCGAGGATCCCGTCGAGGTCGAGCTCGGGGTGGAACTGGGTGGCGTACACGTGGCGTCCCACCCGGAACAGCTGCACCGGGCAGGGGACGGAGGTCGCCAGCAGAACCGCGTTCGGTGGCAGAACACGGCACGCCTCCTTGTGGCCGACGTAGGCGTCGAACTGGTCCGGCATTCCTGCCAGCAGCGGGTCGGAACGTCCCTGTGCCGTCAGGACTATCCGTGACGACCCGACCGGTTCGGCGTACGTCCGGTCGATGACACCGCCCTGGTTGGTCCCCAGCGTGCCGATGCCGTAGCAGGCACCGAGGAACGGCAGGTCCCGCGCGACCACCTCCTCGAGCAGCGCCGCGATGTCGGCCTCGACCCGGTCCTGGGTCGCGCTGCGCAGGTGTGGTGGCGCCGTCGTGTCGAACGGGCTGCCGCCGAGGATGACCCCCGAGACCGAGTCGAGGTCGAGGTCGGGCATCGGCGCCGCCTCGAGGCGGACCCGGCGCAGGTCCCGCTCGGCCAGCCCGCTGAGCCGACAGAATGCTTCGTACTCCGCGTCCGCCACCTCATCCTGGGCCCGGGTCGCGAGCAGCACGAACGGCTTCACGGTGCCAGCATCTCAGGCGGGGGTCGCGCGCCGGCCGACGACGCCTCAGGCTGCTCGTTCTTGCTGGAATATCGTGCGCATGCCGCGAAGGAGGGTGGAATGCCGAAGTCAGCGAACGTGCCGGTTTCGGACGACAGCGCCGGTGATGAGCGCCGGACGGATGCAGGGACGGCGGCCGAGGTTGAGCTTGCGCTCGCAGGAATCGCGGATGCGGGCGCCGCGGCTCAGCTGCAGCCGCCGACCCCGCGGGGGATTAGCACTGGTCATGGTGGCCCGACGGTAGGGTCCAGCTCGCAGGCTCCTGTGGGCGAAGCCTCTTCTGCAC
>JANWJC010000036.1 GCA_025449595.1 Acidobacteriota bacterium
ACGTCCAGCGCCGGCTGCACGACGCGCTCGCCGACCTCGACGAGCGCTGACGTCCTCGCCGGCGTCCCTCGATGACCCGACGTCGCCTTGACGCCGAGCTTGTGCGCCGCTCGCTGGCCCGCAGCCGAGAGCAGGCGCAGCAGCTGGTGACCGGTGGGCAGGTGATCGTGGACGGGGTCGCCGCCACGAAGTCGGCCCGCCAGGTCGACGAGACCACGAGCCTGGTCGTACGCGACGCGGACACCGGACCGGACTACGTGTCCCGGGGGGCGCACAAGCTGGTGGGGGCTCTGGATGCGTTCGCCGACCTCGTCGTCGCTGGGCGCCGGGCCCTCGACGCCGGAGCCAGCACCGGCGGCTTCAGCGATGTGCTGCTGCGGCGTGAGGTGGCGCACGTGGTCGCCGCCGACGTCGGCTACGGCCAGCTCGCCTGGCCCATCCGGACCGACCCACGGGTCACCGTGCTGGAACGGCTGAACCTTCGCGACCTCACGGTCGACCTGCTGCCGTACCGCCCGGAGCTGGTCGTGGCAGACCTGTCCTTCATCTCCTTGACTGTCGTGCTGCCGGCCCTTGCCCGCACCGCCGCGGCGGAAGCTGACTTCGTGCTCATGGTGAAGCCGCAGTTCGAGGTGGGACGCGAACGGGTCGGCGCCGGTGGCGTGGTCCGCGACCCGGTCCTGCGTCGGGAGGCGGTCGCTAAGATCGCGGCGGCGGCGTTCGACCTCGAGCTCGGGGTCAGCGGCGTGGTCGCAAGCCCGCTGCCGGGCCCGCGTGGCAACGTCGAGTACTTCCTGTGGCTGCGCCGCGCGGCACCGCAGCTGGTGCCGGCCGACCTGGACCGCGCCATCGAGGAGGGACCCACGTGACGGCGCCCGCGCAGGCATCTCGTGAGGTGCTGCTCGTGACCCACGGCGGTCGACCTGAAGCGGTCGAGCAGGCCCGGCGGGTCACCCAGGCGCTCAGCGCCGCGGGCATCGTCGTACGCGCCCACGTCGAGGAGATCGCCGAGATCGCCGACGACACCGGAACGACCGTCGTCCCGGTCGCCGACGACGCATCCGCTGCCGCCGGCTGCGAGCTGGTCATCGTGCTGGGCGGGGACGGCACGATCCTGCGCGGGCTGGAGCTGGCCCGCCCGCACGACGTACCGCTGCTCGGGGTCAACCTCGGGCACGTCGGGTTCCTCGCCGAGGCGGAGGTTGACGAGGTCGAGGCCGTCGTGCACGCCGTCGTGGACCGGCGGTGGGTGGTCGAGGAGCGGATGGCGCTTCGGGTCGTGGCACGGCTCGGGTCACGCGTCATCGCCGACACCTGGGCGATCAACGAGGCGAGTGTCGAGAAGGCGTCCAGGGAACGCATGCTCGAGGCGCTGCTCGAGGTCGATGACCGGCCGCTGTCCAGGTGGGGCTGCGACGGTGTGCTGGTGGCGACACCGACCGGGTCGACGGCGTACGCGTTCTCCGCCGGGGGACCTGTGGTGTGGCCCGAGGTGGAGGCGCTGCTCGTGGTGCCCATCAGCGCCCACGCGCTGTTCGCTCGGCCCCTGGTTGTCTCACCGGCCAGCGTCGTGGCGGTGGAGGTGCTCTCGGCCGCCCCTGGTGGCGCGTTGTGGTGCGACGGGCGACGGGCCTTCGAGCTGCCACCAGGGACACGTGTCGAGGTACGAAGAGCCAGCCAGCCGGCTCGGCTGGCACGGCTGCACTCCGCCCCGTTCACCGACCGACTGGTCCGCAAGTTCGACCTGCCGGTATCCGGCTGGCGCGCAGCCGGATCGCGGCACCGGGCCGGCACGACGTCGTGATCGAGCAGATCCACATCCGCGGGCTCGGGGTCATCGAGGACGCGACGCTGGAACCGCATCCGGGGTTCACCGCCGTGACAGGGGAGACCGGCGCGGGCAAGACGATGGTCCTCACCGGCCTCGGACTTCTGTTGGGGGACAAGGCAGATCCTGGTTCGGTACGCGCCGGCGATACGCGCGCCGACGTGGAGGGTCGCTTCACGGTGGACCCGGCCTCCGACGTCGCGGCACGGGTCCACGACGCCGGTGGGGACCTCGACGATGCCAGCCTGCTCGTCGCGCGCACCGTCAGCGTCGAGGGACGGAGCCGGGCGTACGTCGGGGCCAGATCTGTGCCGGCGTCCCTGCTGACCGAGCTCGCCGAGTCGCTCGTGGCGGTGCACGGACAGAGCGACCAGCAGCGACTGCTTCATCCCGCGGCGCAGCGAACGGCCCTTGACCGTTACGCCGAGGCCGACGTTGCCGGGCCGTACGCCGCTTATCGCGAGGCATGGGAACGGTTGCGGACCCTGGAGGCTGAGCTCACCGACGTCTCGACCCACCTGCGCGAACGAGCCCAGCAGGCCGAGGTGCTCCGGCTCGGACTGTCCGACATCGAAGCAGCCGATCCGCTGCCCGGCGAGGACGACCAGCTGCGGGCCGAGGCCGACCGGCTGCGTCACTCCGGCGCCCTGAAGGACGCGGCGGCCACCGCCCACACCGCGCTGTCCGGCTCCGAGGACGGGGGCAGGGTGGCGCCGGATGCGTTGTCCCTGCTGGTGTCTGCCCGACGCGCGTTGGATGCCCAGCGAGAGCACGACCCATCGCTGGCCGCGCTGCAGGAGCGAGTGGCAGAGCTCTGCGCCTTGATTGCGGACGTCTCCGCGGACCTCGGTTCGTACCTCGCCGGTGCTGAGGCCGACCCCCTTCGGCTGTCGACGGTCGAGGAGCGTCGAGCCGTGCTGGGGGCACTGACCCGCAAGTACGGCGACACCGTCGACGACGTACTGGCCTGGGCCGAGCAGGCCGCCGGACGTCTCGGTGGCCTCGAGGACGACGAGGCCCGGGTGGCGGCACTGACCGCGGCCCGTGACGCAGCCCGCGCCGACCTCGAGCACCACGGAGCGGCCCTGACGAAGGCGCGTACTGAGGGCGCCGGTCGCTTCGGGGCCGCGGTGACCGCTGAGCTGACCGACCTCGCGATGCCGCACGCCCAGGTGCTTCTCGACGTGCGTGCGCTGACTGCGCCCGGACCGTACGGCTGCGACGAGGCCGAGATGCTGCTGGCCCCGCGCCCAGGCGCACCGGCCAGGCCGTTGGCGCGAGCCGCGTCGGGCGGGGAGCTGTCCCGGGTGATGCTCGCGGTGGAAGTGGTCCTCGCCGGCTCGGACCCGGTGCCCACCATGGTCTTCGACGAGGTCGACGCCGGGGTCGGCGGGAAGGCCGCCGTCGAGGTCGGTCGGCGACTGGCCCGGTTGGCCCGTACCACCCAGGTCCTGGTCGTCACGCACCTGCCTCAGGTCGCGGCCTTCGCGGACCGGCAGGTGGTCGTGGAGAAGTCCGACGACGGCAGCGTCACGACGGCCGGGCTGCGCGTGGTCGAGGGGGCGGGCCGAGTACGCGAGCTCGCGAGGATGATGGCCGGGCTCGAGTCATCCGAGACCGCGGCCGCGCACGCCGAGGAACTGCTCGAGCTGGCTGAGAAGGACCGCGTGCCCCGGGCACGCCGACGCGGGAAGGCGCGCCCATGACCGAGGTATTCGAGCTGGCGGACCGCATCGTGGAGGCGACCGCGGCGGCCGATCCGATCGCGTCGACGTTCATGGGCGTCGCCGGATATGCCATGCGGCTCACCGACTATTCCTCTGAGGCGGACGACGCACGCACCGACCAGGTGCGATCGTGGCTCACCGAGCTCGAGTCGTTGCCCGTCACCAACGACGACGACCGGCTCGCGGCGGCGTGCCTTCGCGAACGGCTGGGAGTCCGGGTCTCGCTGCACGCCACCGGCGAGAACCTGCGTGACTGCAACGTTCTCGGCAGCATGGTCCAGGCGCCGCGCAACGTCTTCACACTCATGCCGACCGCCACCGAGCAGGACTGGGACACGATCGCGACCCGGCTGGAGGCGGTGCCGGAGTGTCTGGAGTCGGTCCGCTCGGCGTACGCCACGGGGATCGAACGCGGCCAGGTCGCGGCCCGGCGCCAGGTGGCCGGAACCGCCGAGGTCGCGGCGCTGTGCGCCGGGACCGGGCCGTCTGGTGGGCCGGCGCCCTGGTTCGCCACGTACGTCGAGCAGTACGACGGCGCCGACACCACTTTGCAGCGACGCCTGCAGGCCGGCGCGCATGGCGCGACGCAGGCGTACGCCGGGCTGGCGCGCTGGATGCAGGACTCGTACGTCCCAGCCTCGGACCCGGACGATGCGGTGGGAGCGGAGCGGTTCGGGCGCCGGGCTCGAGCCTTCACCGGCGCGGACCTCGACCTCGCCGACACGTATGCGTGGGGCTGGGCGGACCTGGCCCGGATCACGACCCGCATGAACGAGTGCGCTGCCCGGCTGTACGGCGGCACCACGCCGGCGTCGGCGCAGGCCCAGCTCGACATCGACCCGGCACACACCATCGAGGGCGCGCAGGCCACCCTGGACTGGCTGCAGCAGCTGACGGACGAGACGATCGAGTCCTTCGACGGCAGGTACTTCGACATCCCCGATGCGATGCGTCGGTGCGAGGCGATGTCGGCCCCGCCGGGGTCTGCGGCGGCGCCGTTCTACACCCCGCCGAGCGAGGACTTCAGCCGGCCGGGACGGACCTGGCTGCCGACGTACGGCGAGGACCGGTTCCGCAGCTGGTGGCTGACCTCGGTCTGGTACCACGAGGCGGTGCCCGGCCATCACCTGCAGTTCGGGTACTCGATGCTGCAGCGCGACCGGCTCTCGCGGTTCCAACGCACCGAGTTCATCTCGGGTCATGTGGAGGGCTGGGCGCTGTACGCGGAGCGGCTGATGGACGAGCTCGGCTACTTCGAGGACCCCGCGACCGAGCTGGGCTACCTGTCGGCGCAGGCAATGCGGGCCGCGCGCATCGTCCTGGACATCGGGCTGCACCTCGGTCTTGCCATCCCCTCAGATGTCGACCCGGCGCTGTTGGACGGGGTGTCCGGTGATCCTCGCGGCGTCACGTGGAACCGCGAGCTGGCGCGGGAGTTCCTTGCCGCGCGGTCGCTGCAGCCGGACGCGTTCGCGGCCAGCGAGGTCGACCGCTACCTCGGGATGCCGGGCCAGGCGATCTCGTACAAGGTGGGGGAGCGGGTGTGGCTGGCCGCGCGGGAGGACGCCCGCGGCGCGGAGGGCCCCGCCTTCGACCTCAAGGCGTGGCACATGCGCGCCCTGGCCCTGGGCTCGGTGGGCCTGGACGTCCTGAGGACCGAGCTGGCGCACCGCTGACCAGGCGCACGGTCCGTCGGGGGGAGGGCGCCCGCGGGTTCCGCGCGTTGCGCGGCGGGTGAGCTGAGGTGGCGGTGATAGCCTGGACTTCCGTGAATGCCCAGCAAACGAAGCATCTGTTCGTCACCGGAGGCGTCGCGTCCTCCCTGGGCAAGGGGCTCACGGCCTCCTCGCTCGGCAACCTGCTGAAGGCCCGTGGCCTGCGTGTCACCATGCAGAAGCTGGACCCGTACCTCAACGTCGACCCCGGGACGATGAACCCGTTCCAGCACGGCGAGGTGTTCGTCACCGACGACGGCTCCGAGACCGACCTCGACGTCGGGCACTACGAGCGGTTCCTGGACGTGGAGCTGCACGGGTCGGCGAACGTCACGACCGGGCAGGTGTACTCGACGGTCATCGCCAAGGAGCGCCGCGGGGAGTACCTCGGCGACACGGTCCAGGTCATCCCGCACATCACGAACGAGATCAAGTCGCGGATCCAGCGGATGGCAGGGCCTGACGTCGACGTCGTGATCACCGAGGTCGGCGGGACCGTCGGCGACATCGAGTCGCTGCCGTTCCTGGAGGCGATCCGCCAGATCCGCCACGAGGTCGGGCGCGACAACGTCTTCTTCCTGCACATCTCGCTGCTGCCGTACATCGGGCCCTCGGGGGAGCTGAAGACCAAGCCGACGCAGCACTCGGTCGCCGCGCTGCGCAACATCGGCATCCAGCCCGACGCGATCGTGCTGCGCGCCGACCGGGAGGTGCCGGCGTCGATCAAGCGCAAGGTGTCCCTCATGTGCGACGTCGACCTGGATGCCGTCGTTGCGGCCGTCGACGCGCCGAGCATCTACGACATCCCGAAAGTCCTGCATTCCGAAGGCCTCGACGCCTATGTCGTACGCCGGCTGGACCTGCCGTTCCGCGACGTGGACTGGACCGACTGGGACCAGCTGCTGCGCCGCGTGCACCACCCCACGCACGAGGTCACGGTGGCGCTCGTGGGCAAGTACGTCGACCTGCCGGACGCGTACCTCTCGGTCACCGAGGCGCTGCGCGCCGGAGGGTTCGCGCACGACGCCCGGATGAACATCCGATGGGTCACCTCCGACGACTGCGCAACCCCGGAGGGTGCCGAGAAGCTGCTCGCCGACGTCGACGCTGTGTGCGTTCCCGGTGGGTTCGGGGTACGCGGCATCGAGGGCAAGCTCGGAGCGCTGAAGTACGCGCGGGAGAACAGGATTCCGACGTTGGGCCTGTGCCTGGGCCTGCAGTGCATGGTCATCGAGTACGCCCGCGACGTCGCCGGGATGGCCGGCGCCGGCTCGGCCGAGTTCGACGAGGCGACCCCCTACCCGGTCATCGCCACGATGGTCGACCAGCGCGACGTGGTCTCCGGCGAGCGGGACATGGGCGGCACCATGCGGTTGGGTCTGTATCCCGCGAAGCTCGCGGACGGCTCCATCGTGCGTGAGGTCTACGGGGAACCGTATGTCGACGAGCGCCACCGGCACCGGTACGAGGTCAACAACGACTTCCGCGACCAGATCTCCTCGGCCGGGATGGTGTTCTCCGGCACCTCCCCGGACGGGCGGCTCGTGGAGTTCGTCGAGCTGCCGCGCGAGGTCCACCCGTACTACGTCGGTACGCAGGCCCACCCGGAGCTGCGGTCCCGCCCGACGAAGGCTCACCCGTTGTTCTCGGGCCTGGCCGCGGCGGCGCTGGCTCGGCAGGCTCAGCCGGACCTGGCCACTGCCCAGCGCAGCGCGTGACGGCGGCGCCCGACCCGGCAGCCGGCGACGGTGTGCCCTGGCAGGACGTTCGCGACGAGTCTGACCCGGGGCCGGTTCTGACCAGCGAGCTGCTGGTGTCGGGCAAGGTGTGGGACGTACGCCGCGACACGGTCGAGCTGCGCGACGGCCAGGTGGTCGTACGAGACCTGGTGATCCACTACGGCGCCGTCGGTGTTCTCGCCATCGATGATGAGGATCGGGTGCTGCTCGTACGTCAGTACCGGCACCCGGTCGCGATGATGTTGTGGGAGCCGGTGGCCGGCCTGCTCGACGTGCCCGGTGAGGACCCGGTGAGCGCGGCTCGCCGGGAGCTGGTGGAGGAGGCGGGCCTGGTCGCCGGGCGGTGGGACCTGCTGGTCGACTACGAACCCAGCCCGGGCGGGTCGAGCGAAGCGCTGCGCCTCTACCTCGCCCGCGATGTGTCCCCGGCCCCTGGCGGACGCCCCGCCGGAACGGGGGAGGAGCGGGACATGCCAGCGGCGTGGATACCCCTCGACGAGGCACGGGACCGGGTGCTGTCCGGAGCCCTCACCGCGCCGATCACCGTCGTCGGAGTCCTCGCGGCCGTCTGCCTGCGCGCCGAGGGCTGGTCCAGCCTGCGTCCGGCGGATTCGCCCTGGCCGGTCCGCGACGCCCTCGTCACCGCGGGCCGGATCCGCGGCAGCTGACCTGTCGGCCCTGGTTCGACCATGATCGGTAGGCGTTTCGTGAGGTGTGCCGGGCCGATTCCGCCGGGACTCGAGCACGGGTGCGCTGACGGCCACCTCACGATCTGACTACTGATCATGGAACGGCGGGCATCGGACCACCCTCGTGGCGTCGGTGGCCTCGCGGGGCGGCGGCACGGCCCGGTCCGGAGGTGTACGGAACGTCTATGTCGGGGCCCTCGGAATGACAGGTTGGACCGGCGCCGGGAGTACGTCACGGATAGCGTGGGACCATCCCCCCGTGCGGGCGGGTCGCGGGTCCTCATCGGCCCCATGGCCGCCCGCCGGAACGTCATCCGGCGCAACGGCGCCGCGCCAAGAGAAGGACCCTCGACGTGAAGGTCGGCATTCCCCGCGAGGTCAAGAACCACGAGTACCGGGTAGCGATCACCCCCGCCGGGGTGCACGAGCTGGTACGTCACGGCCACGAGGTCTTCATCGAGCACGATGCCGGGCTCGGCTCCTCGATCACCGATGCGGAGTACGTGGCCGCCGGTGCGACGATCCTGGCCACGGCCGACGACGTGTGGGGGACCGGCGAGCTCATCTTGAAGGTGAAGGAGCCGATCGCCTCGGAGTACCACCAGATCCGCAAGGAGCACACGCTCTTCACGTACCTGCACCTGGCAGCGGACCGCCCCGGCACCGACGCCATCGTCGCGAGCGGCGCCACCGCGATCGCCTACGAGACCGTCGAGCTCCCGGACCGCTCGTTGCCGCTGCTCGCTCCGATGTCCGAGGTAGCGGGCCGGCTCGCTCCGCAGGTCGGCTCGAACTGCCTCATGCGCGCCCAGGGCGGGCGTGGCGTGCTCATGGGAGGCGTCTCCGGGGTCTACGCCGCGAAGGTCGTCGTCCTTGGTGCCGGCGTCTCCGGGATGAACGCCGCCGCGATCGCGCTGGGCATGCAGGCCGAGGTACTGCTGCTCGACCTCAACATCGCACGGCTGCGCCAGGCGGACGCGATCTACCAGGGCCATCTGCAGACGATCGCCTCCAACTCCTTCGAGATCGAGCGGGCCGTGCTGGACGCGGACATGGTCATCGGAGCGGTTCTGGTGCCCGGAGCGAAGGCACCCACCCTCATCTCGAACGAGCTGGTGTCGCGGATGAAGCCAGGCTCGGTGCTTGTCGACATCGCGATCGACCAGGGCGGCTGCTTCGAGGACTCGCACCCCACCACGCACGCCGACCCGACGTACATGGTCCACAACTCGGTGTTCTACTGCGTTGCGAACATGCCGGGTGCGGTCCCGAACACGTCCACGTACGCGCTGACCAACGTGACGCTGCCCTACGCCGTGGCGCTGGCCAACAAGGGCTGGCGGCAGGCGCTGCGCGATGACCACCCGCTGGCGCTGGGCCTGAACGTCCAGGACGGCCAGATCACCTACGGCGCCGTCGCGTCGGCGTTCGGGCTTGAGCACGTCTCGCTGGAGTCTGTCCTGGCCTGACTCGGCCGCAAAGGACCGCCGGCCCGCGACCCGGTAACAGTTATGTCGGGTAACGTGCCAGCGTGGGTGAGGATGCCGAACGGCCGGACCCGGCCCCGGCCCCGACGCCGGAGCAGGGCGCGGCGTCGGTGGCGGGCCGGACCTCGATCGCGCGCATCGTCACGACGTATCTGGACCACCTGGTCGTCGAGCGAGGTATTGCGGCCAACACGCTGCTGGCCTACCGGCGCGACCTGGCGCGTTACCGGTCCTGGTGCCAGGCCCGCGGGATCGTCGACCTCGCCGACCTGACGGAGAACGACGTCACCGACTTCCTGGCGGCGCTGCGCCACGGAGACGACGCCCACAAGCCGCTGGCGGCAGCCTCGGCCGCCCGGACCGTGGTGGCGGTGCGCGGGCTGCACCGGTTCGCCGCTCGGGAAGGGCTGGTCGAGCAGGATCCCGGCCGTGAGGTACGCCCGCCGGCGGCACCTCGCCGTCTGCCCAAGGCGATCAGCGTCCAGGAGGTCGAGGCGATCCTGGAGGCCGCAGGCCGTGACCAGACCCCGGCCGCGCTGCGCGACCGCGCCATGCTCGAGCTCGTCTACGCAACCGGTGCGCGGATCTCCGAAGCGGTCGGGCTCGACGTCGACGACGTCGACCACGACACGGCGTCGGTCCTGTTGCGCGGCAAGGGCGGCAAGCAGCGGGTGGTCCCGGTCGGGTCCCTGGCACTGGCCGCGCTGGCCGCGTACCGGGTCCGCGGTCGGCCGGCGCTGGCCGCGAAAGGTCGGGGGAGCGCGGCGCTTTTCCTGAACTCCCGGGGTGGTCGGCTCACCCGGCAGGGCGCCTGGACCGTGCTGCGACAGACGGTGGAACGGGCAGGCGTCACCTCCGCGGTGTCCCCGCACACCCTGCGGCACTCGTTCGCCACCCATCTGCTCGACGGCGGCGCCGATGTCCGGGTGGTGCAGGAGCTGCTGGGCCATGCATCCGTGACGACAACCCAGATCTACACACTGGTGACCGTCGACCGGCTGCGGGAGGTGTACGTCACAGCGCATCCGCGCGCCCTCGGCTGAGTCGGTTCACCTTGCCCGGGTTCGCATTGCCCCACGTGTCCTGGCACCCTAGAGTCGCGCACGGTCGTCAACGGCGATCGTCCTGGCACCACCACATCGAGACAAGGGCGAACTGCGAGTGGCCAAGTCGACAAGTGACACGGCGGCGACGGGCGTACCAAGTGAGGGGTCGGACGACAGCGTCGGGCTCGGACCCACCCAGCGCCCCATCGTCGAGTTCCCCGAGCCCTCGGTTCCCAGCACCCACGGACCGGCACGGGTCATCGCGCTGTGCAACCAGAAGGGGGGCGTCGGCAAGACGACGACGACCATCAACCTGGGCGCGGCACTGGCTGAGACCGGCCGGCGGGTCCTGCTCGTGGACTTCGACCCGCAGGGGGCGCTGTCGGTCGGGCTGGGCGTGAACCCGCACGACCTGGACCTGACGATCTACAACCTGATGATGCAGCGCGACGTCGCGATCGATGAGGTGCTGCTCAAGACCGGGACGCCCGGGATGGACCTGCTGCCGGCCAACATCGACCTGTCGGCGGCCGAGGTGCAGCTCGTGAGCGAGGTGGCGCGAGAGCAGGCGCTCGCGCGGGTTCTCGCCCCGGTCATCCCCGACTACGACGTCGTGCTCATCGACTGCCAGCCGAGCCTGGGACTGCTGGCCGTCAACGCGCTGGCCGCCTCGGACGGCGTGATCGTCCCGCTGGAGTGCGAGTTCTTCGCCCTGCGAGGGGTGGCGCTGCTGATGGACACCATCCAACGGGTGCAGGAGCGGATCAACCCTCGACTGGAGGTCGAGGGAATCCTGGCGACCATGTACGACTCCCGTACCCTGCACGGCCGCGAGGTCCTGGCTCGGCTCGTCGAGGCGTTCGGGGACAAGGTCTTCCTCACCGTTATCGCGCGCACCGTGCGCTTCCCGGAGACGAACGTCGCCGGTGAGCCGATCACCAGCTACGCCCCGACGTCGCCGGGGGCCGTCGCGTACCGCCAGCTGGCGCGCGAGGTGCTGGCGCGCGAGTGAGCTCTCGGTCAGGTGGGCGGCGAGTCAGGTGTGGGGTGCGAAGGACAGGCACGTGCGTACCGGTCCGGCCCCTGGGGTACGACGACTGCACGGCGAGCCCCACCACCTGGGCTAGCGTTCGGGGGTGAGCATCGGGCACCTCGAGGACGGCACGGACGTGACGGATGTCGTGGACGATTCGGCGGCGGGGGACCCGACCCGGTCCACGGTGTTCTCGGTCCGGCTCGAGGAGTTCGAGGGCCCGTTCGACCTGCTGCTGTCCCTGATCGCCAAGCACCGCCTGGACGTGACGGTGCTCGCGCTGCACCGGGTCGTCGACGACTTCGTCGCACACGTGCGGGCGGCCGGACCGGAGTGGGACCTCGACGAGACGACTGAGTTCCTGGTCGTTGCCGCAACCCTGCTGGACCTGAAGGCGGCCCGCCTGCTGCCATCTGGCGAAGTAGAGGACGAGGACGACATCGCGCTGCTCGAGGCGCGGGACCTGCTTTTCGCGAGACTGCTGCAGTATCGCGCGGTCAAGGCGGCTGCAGCCGTTCTGGCGCAACGACTTCTCACCGCAGGTCGGCGCCATCCACGCGTCGTTGCGCTGGAACCAAGGTTCGCCGGCCTGCTCCCGGACGTGCTGCTCGGCCTGGGGCCGGTGGAGTTCGCCGCGCTCGCCGCCCGCGCTGTCGCACCCCGACCGGCACCACCACAAGTGGCGACCGGGCACATCCACACGCCGCGCGTCAGCATCCGGGAGCAGGCGGCGATCTTGATCCTGCACCTGCGACGATCCCGCACCGGCACGTTCGCCAGCCTCACGGCCGACTGCCGCACCACCTTGCTGGTGGTGGGCCGGTTCCTGGCGCTGCTCGAGCTCTACCGCAGCGGTGCGGTTGCCTTCGACCAGAGCAGTCCGCTGGGCGAGCTGCACGTGCGGTGGATCGGGCCCGACGACGGCGACGTGGACCTGTCCGACGACGCCGAGGCCGCCGGAGCCCCCACAAAGGTGGAGGCGGCGGACGACAGCGAGCCCGCGGACGACAGCGAGCCCGCTGACGACAGAGCCATTTCGGACGACAGCGAGATTTCGGACGACCAGGCCGGCGAGCCCTCGCTCGATGACGGCCCCGCAACCACTGGAGAGGACGACCTCACGTGAGCGACGGTGCTGGGCCGGACGACGAGACGGATCCGCAGGCGCGAACCCTGCCGGAAGAGGGCCAGGTAGTCCGGCCGGACTCGTGGGACTCAGGTTCGGAGCCGTTCCCCGGCGGCGAGACGTTGGACGTGGTCGGCGAGATCGACATCACGGACCTCGGCGCGCCCACGTTGTCGGCGGCACTGGAGGCGTTGCTGCTGGTGGCGGACCTGCCGATGGACGTCCTGACCCTTGCCAGCCTGACGCGGCGCCCGGCCGACCAGGTCGGGGCTGCGCTCGTCGAGCTCAGCGCCGGCTACGAGAGCCAGGGCCGTGGCTTCGACCTGCGAGAGGTGGCAGGGGGGTGGCGCTTCTACACCCGCGACGACTGCGCGGACGTGGTCGAGCGCTTCGTCCGGGACGGCCAGCAGACCCGGCTGACCCAGGCCGCCCTGGAGACGTTGGCTGTCATCGCCTACCGCCAGCCGGTGAACCGGGCCCGGATCTCCGCCGTTCGCGGCGTGAACGTCGACGGGGTCGTACGCACCCTGGTCAACCGCGGACTGGTCGAGGAGGCCGGTGCCGATGACGACACCGGCGCGGTCCTCTACCGCACGACGGAGTTCTTCCTCGAGCGCCTCGGGCTGATGTCGCTGGACGACCTCCCGCCCCTGGCTGACTATCTACCTGACATCGATGCGCTAGACGACCTGCTCGATGAGACCTCCAGCTGAGATTGAGTCACCCTGTGCCAACATCACCAGCACGACCGGAGACCGGCGTACGCCTGCAGAAGGTGTTGGCCTCTGCCGGGATCGGCAGTCGGCGAGCCTGCGAGGAGCTGATCGACGAGGGCCGCGTCGAGGTCGACGGGCAGATCGTCCTCGAGCAGGGGATGCGGGTCGACCCGGAGAACGCGGTGATCCGCGTCGACGGGCTGCGCATCCCGACCGCACCGGGTCACGTCGTGCTGGCCCTGAACAAGCCACGCGGCGTCCACTCGACGATGACCGATGACCGGGGTCGGCCGTGCGTGGGCGACATCCTCAAAGGGCGCAAGGAGCGGCTGTTCCACGTCGGGAGACTCGATGCGGACACAGAGGGGCTGCTGCTGCTGACCAACGACGGCGCTCTCGCGCAACGGCTCAGCCACCCCTCTCACGGTGTGCCGAAGACCTACCTGGCGCAGGTCCGGGGCACGATCGAGAGGGACCTGGGCCGGCGGCTGCGCGACGGGGTCGAGCTGGCCGATGGCCCGGTCCGGGTCGACAGGTTCCGGGTGGTGTCCTCCCACCAGGGAAAGTCGTTGGTGGAACTGGTGCTGCACGAGGGGCGAAAGCACATCGTGCGGCGGCTGCTGGCCGAGGTCGGGCACCCCGTCGAGGCTCTCGTACGCACGCACGTCGGACCGGTCTCGCTGGGGGACACCAAGCCCGGCCGGCTCAGGGTGCTCGGGCTCACCGAGGTCGGCGAGCTGTACCGCTCCGTGGGTATGTGACGTCTCCGGGGGCATCGGGCCGTTCACCGGCCTGGCCCTAGGCTGTCGCCGGCATCAGCAGCACGCGAGCCCGGAGGGGAGTGTTACATGGCAGTACGAGCGGTCCGCGGGGCGACCCGGCTCACCCAGGACGACCCCGCCGAGATGGCTGACGCGGTATCGGAGCTGCTTGATGAGATGTTCGTGCGCAACGGGCTCACGACCGACCAGCTGATCAGCATCGTGTTCACGGCGACCGCGGACCTGGTTTCCGGGTTCCCGGCCACCGCCGCCCGGCGCCTGGACCTGGCCGACGTACCGCTGCTGTGCGCCCAGGAGCTCCAGGTGACAGGAGCCTTGAGCCGAGTCGTACGCGTGATGGCCACGGTCGAGACCGACCTTCGACGCGACCAGGTCGCCCACATCTACCTGCGCGGTGCCGAGGTGCTCCGGCTGGACCTGGCTCAGTGACCCAGGTCCCCGAAGGCACGGGCCGGCTGCTCGTGATCGGCGCCGGCCTGGTCGGGACCTCCGTCGCGCTCGGTGCCCGCGCTCAGGGGTGGCAGGTCTGGGTCCACGACGCCGACCCCGACGTGGCACGGCGGGCCGGCGCCAAGGGGGCCGGTGAGGTGGGGTTGCCCACCTCGGACCCGGATCTGGTCGTGCTGGCCGTACCCCCGATGGCGATCCCAACGGTGGCCGCCGAGTATCTGAAGCGATACCTGACCTCGACGTTCACCGACGTAGGAAGTGTCAAGGCTCACGTCGTGGATGAGACTCAGGCGCTCGGGGCGGACGTCAGCCGCCTCGTCCCCGGCCATCCGATGGCCGGCGGCGAGGTGCCGGGGCCCGGTGCGGCCCGGGCCGACCTGTTCGACGACAGGGTCTGGGTCCTCACCGCGGACTCGCGGGCCGATGCAGCGCGCGTCGAGCAGGTGGCCGCCTTCGCGGCCGCCCAGGGGGCGGTGGTGACCCGCTGGGACGCCGCGGCCCACGACCGTGCGGTGGCGCTGACCTCGCACGCCCCACAGCTGCTCAGCACCCTCCTGGCGGCCCGACTGGCCGATCAGGACCCGGCCGACGTGCAGCTGAGCGGTCAGGGGCTGCGGGACATGACCCGGATCGCGGGATCGGACCCCGGGCTGTGGACGCAGATCCTGCTGGCGAACGCGGTCCCGGTGCTCGACGTCCTGGATGCGATCAGGGCGGACCTCGACACGGTCGCGGCGGCGCTGCGCAGCGTGGCAGCCGGGTCGGGGTCGGCGACCGGAGCGGCGGAGCAGGTCCTGCGCGATGCGATGACTCGCGGCAACACGGGGCGCGCGCGGATACCCGGCAAGCACGGGCTGTCCCCGGCGGAGGCGTTCGCGACCGTCCTGGTCAGCGTCACGGACCGTCCCGGCGAGCTCGCCCGGCTGTTCGCACTGGCCGGCGGGGCGCAGGTGAACCTCGAGGACGTACGGATCGATCACGTGCTTGGCAGGCCCACCGGGCTGGTGGAGCTCACGGTCGCCGTGGACCAGGAGACGGTCCTGGCCGAGGCGCTTGCCGCTGACGGGTGGACCGTGCGCTGGTAGCGGCCGTCGGCGTGGTCTGGCCTGCCTCGCGTGCGACGGCTGGGTCGAACGACCGGTGTGGCCGTACCATGACCACCGGTGTCCGCGGCTGGTCGCGCGCCATTCCCGCGCTGGTAGCGCACCGCCCCTGACAGGAGCATGTCGTGAGCGCGTCGGTGACGTCCCCGCGAGTCCTTGCCATCGACGGGCTGTCAGGATCGGGGAAGTCGACGGTCGCCCGAGCTGTGGCGGTCCGTCTGGGCTGGGCCTTCCTCGACACCGGTGCCATGTACAGAGCGGTCACGCTGGCGGTGTTGCAGAACGGGATCGATCCGGCGGACAGGGCAGCCGTGGTCGGGCTGCTCGGCACGCTCGGTGTCGAGGTCACGACGGATCCGCAGGACGTACGGGTCACCCTGGACGGGGTCGACGTCGCCGACGCCATCAGAACGCCGGCCGTGACGGCTGCGGTGTCCGCGGTGAGCGCGCTGCCGGAGGTCCGTGCGGTGCTGCTGCGGTGGCAGCGCGAGGCCGTGGCGCGCGCCAGTGAAAGCGGGACCGGGATCGTGGTGGAAGGGCGCGACATCGGGACCGTCGTGCTGCCCGACGCTCCCGTCAAGATCTTCCTGGTGGCCGATGCGCTGGTGCGCGCCGCCCGCCGGGCCGCGCAGGACGAAAGGCGCACCGGCGGGGAACGCCCGCAGGGGCAGGTGCTCGCCGAGCTGCAACGCCGGGACGAGGCCGACAGCAGCCGAGAGGTTTCGCCGCTACGTGCCGCGCCGGACGCCGTCACGATCGACGCGAGTGAGCTGGCCGTGGACGAGGTCGTCAACTCGATCCTGCACAGGGTCGCGGAATCGGTCTCGCGATGAGGCCTAACGCCGGGCAAGGGCCTGTCGACCCACCAGCTCAGGAGCTCTCGTGACCGACCCGACCGACTCTGGCTCTGTGGAGCCCCTCGATCCTGCACTGCTGGAAGAGGATTTCGGGTACGACTCCGACGCCGGCCCCGGCCCGGACGACGTGGTGATCCAGCTCGACGTCGAGTCTGACGACGACGTGGACGACGACGATCTCGGCGAGGACGCGTTCACCGAGCAGGCGCTCGCTGTGTACGGGCTCGACGTCACCGACTTCGACCTCCCGGACGAGGAGCCGGAAGTGGTGCTTCCGGTCGTCGCGATCGTGGGGCGCCCCAACGTCGGCAAATCCACTCTGGTGAACCGGATCATCGGGCGCCGTGAGGCCGTGGTCGAGGACAAACCGGGTGTCACGCGGGACCGCGTCAGCTACGAGGCGCACTGGGGTGGCGCCGAATTCCTGTTGGTGGACACCGGGGGTTGGGAGAAGAATCCCTCGGGGATGGCCGCACAGGTCGCCGCGCAGGCCGAGCGTGCGATGGCAGAGTCCGACGTGGTTGTCCTGGTCGTCGACACGACGGTCGGCGCCACCGACGCGGACGAGCAGGTCGTCAAGGTGCTCCGTCGAGGCGGCAAGCCCGTGGTCCTGGTCGCCAACAAGGTCGACGACAGCCGTACCGAGGCCGACGCGGCGCGCCTCTGGTCGCTGGGCCTGGGGGAGCCGTACGCCGTGTCGTCGTTGCACGGTCGGGGATCCGGCGACCTGCTGGACGCGATCGTGGCCGCGCTGCCGGACGAAGGCAGCCAGGTGGCCCCGCAACGCGGCCCGCGTCGGGTGGCCCTGCTCGGTAAGCCGAACGTGGGCAAGTCGAGTCTGCTCAACAAGCTGATCGGGGAACAGCGGGTGGTCGTCGACAGCGTCGCAGGGACTACGGTCGACCCGGTTGACGAGCTCGTCGAGATCGATGGCGTGCCATGGCGTTTCGTCGATACCGCGGGCATCCGCAAGCGGGTCCACGAGGCGAGCGGTCACGAGTACTTCGCCAGTCTTCGTACCAGGGCGGCACTGGAGAAGGCCGAGGTGGCGGTCGTCCTGCTCGAGGCGAACGAGGTGCTGGCCGAGCAGGACCTGCGAATCCTGACGATGGTCGTGGAGTCCGGGCGTGCCCTGGTGCTGGCCTACAACAAGTGGGACCTCATCGACGAGGAGCGACGCCACTACCTCGAGCGCGAGATCGAGCGAGACCTGAACTTCGTCCGGTGGGCGCCGCGGGTGAACGTCAGCGCTCGCACCGGACGGCACATGGACAGGTTCGTCCCGGCGCTGAACTCGGCGCTGGCCGGATGGGACACGCGGGTGCCCACCGGGCGACTGAACCAGTTCATGGCTGACCTGGTGGCCTCGCACCCGCACCCGGTCCGTGGTGGGAAGCAGCCGCGGGTGCTGTTCCTCACGCAGGCAGCCACCCGGCCGCCCACGTTCGTGCTGTTCACGTCGGGGTTCCTCGAGGCGGGGTACCGGCGGTTCATCGAACGCCGGCTGCGTGAGGAGTTCGGGTTCGCGGGGTCCCCGATCCGGATCAGTCTGCGGGTACGTACCAAGCGCGGGCGCAACGCCAAGCGGACCTGAGCCGTGCGCCGTCCGGCAAGGCCGGTGGGGTAGCCTTCACTCGCTCGCCGGTCGACACCAGTCGACTAAGTGAGCCGTCGCGGGCTGTAGCGCAGTTTGGTAGCGCACTTGACTGGGGGTCAAGGGGTCGCAGGTTCAAATCCTGTCAGCCCGACAGCGGAAAATGGCTCTCTCGCAACGTGTTGTGGGGGAGCCACTTTCATACCCGCAAGCGGGTGTGTGAAGGCGGCTGCGGCCACCTCGACCGGCACAGCGTCCACTTCCTCGGTGCTTACGTCGTCGGGGTCTGAGCCGGCCCCATCCCAGAGCTCCGCCAAAATGTGTACTACAACGTCGCACATGACGTAGACTGCTGAGCTGGGGCAAGAGATCAACTGGGACTCCGCTGCTTTCGCCTACATCTGCTCGCGCAGGGACAGGTACCCCGACAGCGCCGACATCGAGCCTGACTGGACGCAGGAGGTCATGGCAGATGACGACCTCCTGGCCTTGGAACCAGACCCAAAATCGCGGATGGGAGCCTCGCGGCTCATCGGCCACTGCCCATCCGCAGGGCGGGTAATCGTCGCGATCGCCTGCCGCGACCTCGACGGGACTTGCACGGCATCAACGACTGGCGGGCGAGCGGAGCCGACCTGACGATGTACCACAAAGGAGAGGACGATGGCCAAGACGATTGCTCCGACTCTGGCTGAACAACTCCGCCGCGAGTCCGAACACAGCAAGGACGACACCTACCCCGCAGGTGCCACCCGCCAGCGACCCAACCGCGACAAGGTGTACTCCGTGCGGCTCAGCGCCGACGAACAGGCCGAGGTCCAGAAAGTCGCCGCCGCCAAGCATCTGCCGGCCTCAACCCTCGTCAGGTCCTGGATCCTGGAGCGCCTCGACCGGGAACATTCCGCCTGACCTGTCCCACCCATCGTCACTAGCGCGTCGGTGAGTTGGTCGAAGTAGGACTGCAGGCGCTCGGGCGACGGCCGGGTCTGGGCGGGCCGAGGAGCTGTCTGCCGCACCCCGTTCTCGTCGACGACCGAGATCCACTCCATGAGGATCGCCATCTCGTCGATCTGCACGGGGAGGGGACCGGCAGCCCGAGGTTCCAGAGCCGCACCAATGCGGCCCATTCGGAGTCGGCCCAAATCACCAGCGGCGATGCGCCGCCCAACGGTGGTCTTGATAGTTCCTGCTTCATTTGCGGCAAAAGTGACGCGTACGCGGAATTCAGATGACTCTCCGCTGCTGCGTGAGACGTTTCCTGCCTAGCTCGGCAGAATGCCGGTTCGTGGGGTGTCGCGAGAGGCCGCGATCGCCGACAATGGGGGGGTGCTTACCGGAGCTCTGGACGAGGACTTGGTGCCGTACGACGCGGCAGCGACAGGCGCCGCACGCGCAACGCGGCCGGTCCTGGCCGAGGCTTGCTGCGACCGGGGACCGGTGTCCGCCGGGCTTTCCGGTGGCGTGTGGTACTGCGACGTGGACACGGTGGACTCGTGACAACCCGGCTTTCGACCGACAACGCGGCCGCCCTCCTTGCCCTGCACGCAGGTCCCGGCTTCGTGCTCCCCAACGCCTGGGACGCAGGGTCCGCCCGGATCCTCGAGCAGGTCGGCTTCCCTGCTATTGCCACGACCAGCGCGGGCATCGCGTGGTCCTGCGGAGTCCCGGACGGAGAAGCGCTGGACCGCAACAGGATGCTCGAGCACCTCGGGCGCATCGTGGCCGCGGTGGGGGTGCCCGTGACCGCTGACCTCGAAGCCGGCTACGGCGACAGCGCGGACGAGGTCGGCCGCACTGTGGCTCGAGCCGTGGAGCTCGGGGCGGCCGGCGGCAATCTGGAGGACGCCGGGAAGGGTGGGCTGTTCAGCATCGAGGAGGCCGTCGACCGCCTGGCAGCTGCCCGGGCTTCGGCGCCCAGCGGCACCTTCGTGCTCAACGCCCGCACTGACACCTACTTCGCCGGCACGAGTGGCGACGTGTTCGCCATGACGGTCGAGCGGGCGGTTCGGTACGTCGAAGCGGGGGCCGACTGCGTCTTCGTGCCCGGCGTCGTCGAAGAGGACACGATCCGCCGGCTCGCCGAAGCTATCCCGGGCCCGCTCAACGTGGTGGCCGGGCTGGCGAGCCTGATAGACGCGCCCACGCTCTTCTCCCTCGGCGTCAAGCGCGTCAGCCTGGGCGGCAGCCTGGCCCGAGCCGCGCTCACCATG
>JANWJC010000037.1 GCA_025449595.1 Acidobacteriota bacterium
ACCGACACCGCGGTGGGCACGTGCCCCAGAGCGCGGCGAAAGGTGACGGAGTCGAATGAGGGTCGTAGCGCGGTCATGGTCACGGCGCTCCTCCTTGAGTGGTACAGCCGACCGGCTGCCGGACTTCACGAAAGTGAAACAGGTCACGTCGGACCAGTTCTTGGCCTCCCGAACCAACGATCCGGACCGCGGTTGGACTGGCACGCCGTTTGTGACGGCCGTCCCGCCCGAGTCCAAAAGCCGGGGAATTTTCTGGTCTGGCGACGCAAGCGAGACGGCTGTCACACCGCGCACAGTTTCGGGAAGTCCGTGCCGCGGCACCTGCGGCCCCCCGATCCCGAGGAGCGATCCGCGATGACCGTTACTGCCTCCACACAGCCCCCGGCCGACGAAACCACCGCGACATCGTCGGACCTCATCACCCGTGCGGCCAGCGTTGTGCCCCTGCTGTGTCAGAACGCCAAGGCAACCGAGGAGAACCGTCGCGTCGTCGAGGAGAACATCGAGGCGATCAAGGAGGCCGGCCTCTTCCGGCTGGCCGTGCCCAGGCGGTTCGGAGGCCACCAGGCGAACTTCCAGACCTTCCTCCAGGTCAGCGCCGAGATGGCCCGCGGCGACGGGTCCACCGCCTGGGTCAGCACGCTGATGAACGTGTGCGGCTGGCTGGCCGGCCTGTATCCCGAGCAGGCCCAGCGCGACATCTACGAGAACGACCCCGACGCCCGGATCTGCGGAGTCGTCGCCCCGACCGCCACCAGCAAGCACGCCGACGGCGGTCAGGTCGTGACCGGCAAATGGGGCTTCGCGTCGGGCTGCATGCACTCCCAGTGGGCCATGGTCGGGATCCCGGTGGTGGACGAGACCGGTGACCAGATCGACCAGGGTCTCGCGCTCGTCCCGATGAGCGACCTCGCCATCGAGGACACCTGGTTCGTCGCCGGCATGCGCGGCACCGCCAGCAACACCCTGGTCGCCAACGAGGTGTTCGTGCCGTCCCACCGGATCCTGTCGGTGCCGCAGGCCATCGTCGGCATCTACCCGACCGAGCACAAGGACGAGGCGCTGTACCGGTCCGCGTTCGTCCCGGTCCTGGCCCTGGTCCTCGTCGGAGCCCAGGTAGGCCTGGCCAGGCATGCCCTGGAGATCGTGAAGGACTCGCTTGCGAAGGGCCGCGGGATCTCCTACACGTTCTACGACAAGTCAAGCCTGGCGCCGACGTCTCAACTGCAGGTCGCCGAGGCGTCCCAGCTGATTGATACCGCCTTCCTGCACATGATGCGCGCCGCTCGCGACATCGACGAGGCCGCCGAGTCCGGCGAGTACCTCGGCTTCGTCACCCGGGCGCGGGTCCGTGCCGATGTCGGCACCGTCGCCCGGCGCTGCCGTGAGGCCGTCGACCTGCTGCTTAACGTGCACGGCGCCGGCAGCTTCGCGGAGTTCAACCCGCTCCAGCGGGTGTGGCGTGACCTGGAGACCTGTAGCCGACACGCGGTGGTGAACCCGGAGATCTCCGCCGAGCTGTACGGGCGGGCGCTGCTGGGCGTCGAAGAGCAGATCACCGCCCTGATCTGACTCGGGGCCCGCCGCCAGCGCCCCGCGGCTTGCGAGCAAAGGAGACCAGCGATGGCAACCGTATGTGCGGTGATCGCCTCGACCCACCATCCGTTCTACTACCGCGCCAGCACAGCCACCGGTGGGGCTCGGCCGCCGTTCGCGGATGAGTGGGTGGCGAAGATCGAGAAGTTCCGGGAGACGCTTACCCGGGCCCGTCCCGACGTCTTGGTGATGGTCGGCAGCGACCACTTCCACCAGTTGTGGCTCGACAACATGCCGCAGTTCCTCGTCGGGAAGGCGCCGGTGTACGACGCGAACTTCTACAACGAGGAACGGGAATTCGGACTGCCCAGGCTGCTGCTGAACGGGCACGAGGACCTGTCGGCACACGTGCTGCGCAACGGGCTTGACGCCGGGTTCGACCTAGCGTTCAGCAACGAGCTGCGCATCGACCACTCGATCACGTGCCCCATCATCACGCTGCGTCCGGAGGCCGACCTGCCGATCGTGCCCATCTACACCAACATCTTCGCGCCGCCCCTGCCGCAGCCGAAGCGGTTCGTCGAGCTCGGCCAGGCCATCCGGCACATCATCGCGGCATGGCCGGAGGACCTGCGGGTCGCGGTCATCGGCACCGGGCACCTGTCCCTCGAGCTCGGCGGTCCACGCCAGTTCGGGGAGCACGGCCCCGACCCGCACTTCGACCGGCGGGCCGTCGACTGGATCGCCACCGGCGCCCTGGAGAGCTGCCTGTCGGAGGTGACGCTCGACAGCCTGCACGCGCCAGGTAACGCCACCCACGGGTTCATGGACTTCATGCTGATGATGGGCGTCGCGGGCGAGAACGCGAAGGCCGACTACGTCGACACCTTGGACCTGTTCCACACGATGGAGGCCTACTTCACCTGGTACCCCACGGGAGGTGTCGCATGAGCAAGTACCTGCTGAACAAGTTCCTGTTCACCGTCGACCGCGACCCTGACCTGGTGGAGCGGTACCGCACTGACCCGGTCGGCACCGTGCAGTGGTGGGAGGCCGGGGAAGCGAACCGGATCCTGAACTGCATCAGCCAGGAGCAGAGCACCTGGCTGCGCTTCGAGGAGGCCGAACGCGCGGCGCTCGCCGCGCATGACTACCCGAAGCTGTTCGAGCTCGGTGCGCACCCGTTCCTCACGCTGACGCTGTTCATCGCCATGTTCGAACGCGACTATCCCGAGCCGCTCGGGTTCCAGAAGGATTACGCCGCTCGGCTGGCGCACTTCGCGCAGCCCTATCCCGACATCGCCACCTGACCCGGCCATCTGGAAGGAAGACGATGCCTGACTCAACACCCGCACCCGCCCGCGGTCCGCTCGACGGCCTGCTCGTCGCTGACTTCTCCCGGATCCTGGCCGGCCCTTACGCCACGATGCTGCTGGCCGACCTCGGTGCCGAGGTGATCAAGGTCGAGTCTCCCGGCGGGGACGACACCCGCACCTGGCGGCCGCCGGTCAGGGAGGGGGTGGCCACCTACTACCTGGCGGTCAACCGCAACAAGCGGTCTGTCGCGCTCGACTTCAAGGACGAGGACGACCGTGCGGCCGCCCGTAAGCTCGCCGCCCGCGCGCACGTGGTGGTGGAGAACTTCAAGCCCGGCGGCCTGGCCCGCTTCGGCCTTGACTATGCGACGGTGGCGGCGGCCAACCCCGCCGTGGTGTACGCCTCGATCAGCGGGTTCGGCTCCGGCAAGGGCGCCGGCCTGCCCGGATACGACCTGATGGTGCAGGCGATCTCGGGTCTGATGAGCTTGACCGGTGACCCGGAAGGCTCCCCGTACCGGGCCGGCATCTCCGTCTTCGACGTGATGTCGGGAATGCATGCCACGATCGGCATCCTCGCCGCGCTGCGGCACCGGGAGGAGACCGGTCAGGGGCAGCACGTCGAGGTGAACTTGCTCTCCACTGCGCTGTCCGGGCTAGTCAACCACAGCAGCGCCTATGTCGCCGGCGGGGTCGTCCCGCTGCGGATGGGCAACGCGCATCCCAGCCTGTTCCCCTACGAGCCACTACCTGCTGCGGACGGTGAGCTAATCGTCACCGCTGGCAACGACGGCCAGTTCCGCAAGCTGTGCGACGTCCTCGGCATCCCGGACCTGATCGATGATCCTCGGTTCGCGCACAACCAGGACCGCACCGCCAACCGCGAGCAGCTGCGTCCGCTCCTGGTCGAACGGCTGGCCACCCGCTCCAAGATGGAGTGGTTCCGCGACCTGACCGCGGCTGGGGTGCCGTGCGGACCCATCAACACCATCGACGGCGGCGTCGCGTTCGCCGAGGAGATGGGCCTGGACCCGGTCGTGGACGCCGGGCACGGAGAACACGCCGTTCCCGGGATCCGCAACCCGATCCGGTTCTCACATACACCCCCGCGCTACGAGCTGCCGCCACCAGTGCTCGACGAGCACGGTGCCCAGATCCGCCGGTGGCTGACGGACCCCGACGCCACCAGGCCCCGGCCGGCGCCCATCCACGCAACAGTCACAACCGGAGGCACCGATGCCCAGCAGTGAGCTGCCCACGTTCCCCACCTCGATCGGCACCTCAGACCTGACCAGCATCAACCTGCTCGGCCAAGACCTGGCACACGACCTGATGGGCCAAGTCAGCTTCGGGGAGCTCGCCTTCTGGCTGGTCGCGCAGCGGCGGCCCACCCCCGGCCAGCTGCGCGTCTTCGAGGCTGTCCTGGTCGCCCTGGCCGACCACGGGTTCACCCCGACCGCCATCGCCGCCCGGCTGACCTACCTCAGCGCACCCGACTCACTACAGGGAGCGGTCGCGGCCGGGCTGCTCGGAGGAGGCTCCCGCTTCCTCGGCGTCACCGAGGACTGCGCCCGGTTCCTCGCCGACGCACTCGCCGGCCGGTCTGAGCAGCCAACCGACGACGCCGGGTGGGACGAACTCGCCATCCAGGTCGTCAGCCAAGCGCGAGCAGCGCGCCGGATCATCCCCGGTCTCGGCCACCCGGTCCACAAGAGCGGTGACCCGCGCACCCCGGCGCTGATCGCCCTCGCCGACCAGGAAGGGGTCCGCGGCCCGCATCTGCGGCTGTTCCAGGCCATCGGACGGGTCCACCCCGAGATCCTCGGTCGTTCTCTGCCGCTCAACGGCGCCGGGGTCTGCGGCGCTGCCCTCGCCGACCTCGACCTGCCCGTGGAGATGCTGCGCGGCTTCGCGCTCCTTGCCCGCACCGCCGGCGTGCTGGGGCACATCGCGGAGGAGCAACGGCAACCCGTCGGCATGGACATCTACCTCACTATCGACCGCAACGCCAAGTACCGGCCTCCCGCACCCGCAACCAGCCACGTGCACGCCAACGGAACCACCCGGACATCCCACGACGGAGGCACATCATGACCGCGAGCACCCCCCAGCCCCAACTCCGCTCCGTTCCCGGAGTGCCACCGGAGACCGTCGAGGGCTGGCCCGGAATGGACTACAGCAAGACCACCGACGCCGGCATGCGCATCCAGCGCAACGTCACGGTGCCAATGCGCGATGGCAAGCTGCTGCGCGTCGACCTCTACCGTCCCGACCACGCCGACGAACCGCTGCCGGTGCTGATCGCCTGGAGCCCCTACGGCAAGCACGGGCAGCTCGACTGGCGCTACTGGCCCGGAAACGACGTCCCCACCGAGGACCTCTCCCCGTACACCTGCTTCGAGACACCCGACCCGGCGTACTGGACCCGTCACGGATACGCCGTGATCATGGCCGACGCCCGCGGCACCTGGGGATCGGAAGGCAACGTCACCATGGGCGGGCCCGCCGAAGCCAGGGCCTGTTACGACCTCATCGAGTGGGCCGGCACCCAGGACTGGAGCAACGGCAAGGCCGGCATGGCCGGCGTCTCCTGGTACGCCGTCATCCAGTGGGCGGTAGCCGCCCTCCAGCCCCCGCACCTCGCCGCGATCAACCCCTGGGAGGGCTGGAGCGACCTGTACTACGAGGTCGTCACCCACGCCGGCATCCCCGAGACCGCGTTCGTGCCGATGCTGGCCCCACTCATCGGCTACACGCACGAGCAGGTCGAAGACGTCGCCGGCCTGGCGATGGAGCACCCCTTCGACGACGAGTACTGGGCCTCCAAGCGCCCCGACCTCACCGCCATTCAGGTACCGGCTTTCGTCGTCGCGAGCTGGAGTGACCACGGGCTGCACACGCGCGGCACCCTCGAGGGCTACCGCCA
>JANWJC010000038.1 GCA_025449595.1 Acidobacteriota bacterium
CCGGGGATGTTCAGGGGGGACACCAGACCGGCGGACCACCGCATCGGACCGCCGCAGCCGATCCCGACACCGGTGTACGCAGCACCCCGGGCGACGTCGTCCAGCAGACCACGTACCGCGTCCCACATCTGCTCGGCGTCCGCGCCGACCGGTGTGGGCGTCCGCGCCGACCGCAGGACCCGGCCCGAGCCGTCGACGAGCCCGGCAGCGATCTTGGTGCCGCCCACGTCCAGGGCAAGCACCGTCTCGCCCCGCGCCTGTCCTGCGGTCACGCTCAGGAGCCGAATGCCAGCACGGTCGCGGTGAATCCGTGCAGCCGGTTGCGGCCCGCGACCGGCCCGAATTCGCCGGCGGCGAAGAACCCGGCGATGCCCTCCACACCGAGCGCGCCCTGCACGGCCGCCACGTCATGGTCGGCGGACGGGAACATCGAACGGCCACGGCCGTTGCAGGAGAACAGCAATGCCCCGCAGATGCCCGTCATCCCGACTCGCCTGCGGAACGCGGCGAGGACCTGAGCCAGGTCGTCGTGCGCGGAGTCCGCGTCCCGGAGCAGGAACTGCACGGTCGACCCGACCGGGATGACGTCGCCCACGTCGATGGCACCACTGATCTGGTCGGCGCCGGCGATGCCTCGTACCAGGAAGTCGCCGGCGACGTGCTCGTCGGCGTACTCGTCCATCACCAGCCCGAGGGTGAGCCCGCGTACGGCCAGCGGCTGCTCCTCGTCCGGTAGCGACGAGACGGCCTCACGAGCGCGCTCGAGGGCGGGCCGACCGCCGATCTCGCGGATCGTCGAGCCCTCCGCGCTTGTCACCGTCAGCGCCCGACCGATGGGCCGACAACCCTGTGACACCAACGTATGGACCGCGACGTCACCTCCGACCACCACGCCGACGGCGCCCCGGTCGTACACCCGACCGTCCAGCAGCAGGCGGGTGTCGCCGGAGCGCGCAGAGCCGGAGGCCAGCCCACCGACCAGGGGCAGCCCGTGAAGCCGGGCGGCCGATCCGTCGACGAATCCCTCGGACGGGAACGACCAGGGGTCGGCGAGCAGGACCCCCACGATGTCGTCCGGCTGGCTCTCCGGCATGCCCAGCACCGCGATGGACTCCGAGGTCCGGATCACCTCGAGGTGGAAACCGCGCAGCGTGACCCCCGGCAGGTGGGCGGCCCACACGCTCACGCTGCCGACACCCTCGACGGCTTTGCTGCCGGCCATCACGCCGTGCGCCGTGCACCCCAGGACGGTGTGGGCATCCAGCAGCTCGGCGGCACGGGTCAGGGCTGCCTGTTCCTGCTGGGGGGCAGCGCCGGACACGAAGACGCACGCCAGATCGGGACGCTCTCCACGCAACGGCCGCAGGGCATGGGCCACGGCGCGCTCCGCGGCACTCACCAGGTCGTCGCCGACGGCGAGCCCGTCGCCGACTCTCGTGTGCGCCACACGCCCATCCTGCCGGTCCGCGGTCCGCAGGACTGCAGGGACCGGCCGGACCTGGCCCGATCGGGTGATCAGGCCGTCACGGCCTGCTGCGCGGACCCACGCCACCACGAGATCGCGCGTCTCCGGGCCGGTTCCGCGTTCGGCGTACCGCTCTCGCATCGTGCCGGAGGCAGTCGTAGCGTCGACCAGGTGACCACTTCCGACGGCTCCCACGGCCTGCCCACCATCCCGGACGACCTGCCACGCACGGTCGGTGAGCTGCGGGCGTCGGGATACCAGCCGCGCACGGTCAAGGCCGAGCTGCGCGACAACCTGCTGGTGCACCTGCGTGCGGGCACGGACCCGTTCCCTGGCGTCGTCGGGTTCGCCGACACGGTCGGACCGCAGCTGGAGCGGGCCCTGCTCGCCGGCCACGACCTGGTGCTGCTCGGTGAGCGGGGCCAGGGCAAGACCAGGCTGCTTCGTACGATCGCCGGCCTGCTGGACCTGTGGAGCCCGGAGCTGGCCGGCAGCGAGATCCACGAGGATCCGCTCGAGCCGGTCACGGTGTGGGGCAGGCGCCAGGTCGCCGAGCTCGGGGACGCGGCACCGGTCGCGTGGCGACACCGCTCGCAGCGGTACGGCGAGAAGCTCGCCACCCCCGACACCAGCGTGGGTGACCTCATCGGCGACGTCGACCCGGTCAAGGTCGCCGAGGGCCGCACCCTCGGGGACCCCGAGACCGTGCACTACGGGCTCGTCCCGCGAACCAACCGCGGCGTATTCGCCGTCAACGAGCTGCCCGACCTCGCCGAGCGGATCCAGGTGTCGCTGCTGAACGTGCTCGAGGAGCGGGACGTCCAGGTGCGCGGTTACGCGCTCCGGCTCCCGCTAGACCTGTTGCTGGTCGCGACAGCGAACCCGGAGGACTACACGAACCGGGGGCGGATCATCACCCCGCTCAAGGACCGCTTCGGTGCCGAGATCCGCACCCATTATCCGCTCCGTCTGGTCGACGAGATCGCGTTGGTACGACAGGAGGCCGACCTGGTCGCGACGGTGCCGCAGCACCTGCTCGAGGTGGTCTCCAGGTTCACCCGGGCGGTACGCGAGTCGCCGGCCATCGACCAGCGCAGCGGCGTCTCCGCGCGCTTCGCCGTCGCCGGTGCCGAGTCACTCGCGGCCGCGGCACTGCGCCGGGCCGCGATCGTCGGGGAGGCGGACGCGGTGGCCAGGGTCTGTGACCTGCCCGGTGTCGTACCGACTCTGCGCGGCAAGGTCGAGTTCGAGGTCAACGAGGAGGGGCGGGAGGAGGAGGTGCTGCTGCACCTGCTCCGACGCGCCGTGGCCGAGACGTTCCGCGCCCGCCTCGGCGGAGTCGACCTGGCCGCCCTTGTCGCACTGCTCGACGAGGGCGGCACCGTCGAGACCGGCGACCTCGTGTCGGCCTCGGACCTGCTCGCCTCGGTCGGTCCGCTGGAGGGACTGGGACGGATCACGGCCGCCCTCGAAGGGGAGGCCGGAGAGTCCCCCGGAGTCGTCGCTGCGTGCGTGGAGACCGCGCTGGAGGGCCTCTACCTCACCCGGCGCATCGCCAAGGACGAGGTCCCCGGTGGCACCCGAGCGGTCTACGGCGGGATGTGAAGGCAGTGCCGACCGAGCTCAGGTCAGATCCGCTCGACAGTGACGGCGGTCCCGTACGCCGCGACCTCGTTCATCATGTCCGCGATGTCGCCGGTGTCGAAGCGCATCGCGACGACCGCGTTCGCCCCCACCTGCTGGGCCGAGGCCCGCAGCCGGTCGATGGCCTCGAGCCGGGTGTCGGCCAGCAGCTTCGTGTAGCCCTTGGCCTCGCCTCCGACCATGGTGCGAAAGCTTGCGCCGAGGTTCGAGAACGCGTTGCGGGCTCGTACGGTGATGCCGAAGACCTCGCCGTGCACCTCGGTGATGCGATAGCCGGGCAGGTCGTTCGTCGTCACGATGAGGATCGGGGGGCCGTTGTAGCGGCCCACAGCCGCTGCGATCTCCCCGGGAGCCTGCTCGCTGAGCATCGGCTGGGTCTGGTCCGACCAGGCGGCTCCGTCCCACCAGCGCAGCTGGGTCGGCACGGACGGGTCGGGGTACCAGCCGGCAATCGGCTGGCCGGAGGGCGTCTCGGTCATGGCTGCACCGTATCGCCCGGGCCTGCGCGATGAGCGGATACCGCTACGGCGCGTTTCACGACGGCCCGGATCCGCTCGCCGATCCGTACGACGCCGGCCGGGCCGTCGACGAGCTCGGCGACCGGATCCTGGGTGGGCAGAGTGTCGGGGATGCGTTGCGCGACCTCATGTCCCAGGGGGCCGACGGCCTACGAGGGCTGGGCGACCTGCGCCGCCGGGCGCAGCAGCGGCGCCGGGCACTTGAACACTCCGGCCGGATGGACGGTGTCCTGGAGAAGGCACGCGAGCTGCTCGACCGCGCGATCGACGCCGAGCAGGAGGCACTGTTCCCCGACCCGTCCGACGACGCGCGACTACGGGAGGCCCAGCTCGACGACCTGCCACAGGACACGGCGCGGGCCGTACGAGAGCTTGCCGACTACGACTGGCGCTCACCGGACGCCCGGCAGGCGTACGACGAGCTGCGGGAGATGCTGCAGCGCGAGGTGATGGACCAGCAGTTCCGCGGCATGAAGCAGGCGCTGCAGGACCCGGCGGACGGACCCGCGCGGCAGGCCATGAAGGACATGCTCGCCGACCTGAACGACCTGCTGGACAAGCACTCCCGGGGCGAGGACACGACCGAGGCGTTCGCCGAGTTCATGCAGCGCCACGGCGAATTCTTCCCCGAACAGCCCGGGTCCGTGGAAGAGCTGATCGACGAGCTGGCCCGACGGGCCGCGGCCATGGCGCGGATGCTGGAGTCCATGGCGCCCGCGCAGCGCGAGGAGCTCGCCGGGCTCATGGCGCAGGCCCTGAGCGATCTCGACCTGGCCGCGGAGATGGGGCGCCTCGGTGACAGCCTCCGGGCATTGCGCCCGGACCTGCCGTGGTCGGGGCGGCAGCAGCTGCGTGGGAACGAGCCCCTCGGGCTGGGTGACGCCACCGAGGCGCTGGCCGAGCTCGCTGACCTCGAAGCGCTCTCGGACACCCTCGGGCAGGAATACCCCGGCGCCTCGCTCGACGACATCGACGAGGACCAGGTCAGGCGGGCACTGGGCAGGGCCGCCGTCGATGACGTGCGCAAGCTGCAAGAGATGGAAAGGGCACTGGAACGACAGGGATATCTCGTCCGGTCGCAGGGCCGGCTGGAGCTCTCGCCGAAGGCGGTGCGCCGGATCGGCCAGTCGGCGCTGCGCCAGGTGTTCGCGTCGCTGGACGGGAGCGGGCGCGGTGACCACGACGTGCACGACGCCGGTGCTGCCGGTGAGCTCACCGGCACGACCCGCCGCTGGCGGTACGGCGACGAGGAGCCGTGGGACCCGATCGGGACGGTGCGTAACGCTGTGCTGCGAGGCGCCGCGGAGCGTCGTCCGCCCGGTCGACGGGTCCCGTTGGACGCCGACGACATCGAAGTGCGGGAGACCGAGCGGCGCACCCGTGCTGCGGTGGCGCTGCTGGTCGACCAGTCGTTCTCGATGGTCATGAACGACACCTGGCGCGCCGCGAAGACGACCGCAATGGCGTTGCACGCCCTGGCCAGCTCGCAGTTCCCCGCCGACGCGATCGAGATCATCGCGTTCGCGAACATGGCACGGCGGATCGCGCCGCACGAGCTGCCAGACCTCGACGCGAACGAGGTCCAGGGCACCAACCTGCAGCACGCCCTGATGCTGGCCGGGCGGTTCCTGGACCGGCACAGCGATGCCGAGCCGGTCGTGCTCGTCGTCACCGATGGGGAGCCCACCGCGCACCTCGACGCCGACGGCGAGTGGTGGTTCTCCTGGCCGCCGTCGCCGGAGACGATCGCGGTGACCGTCGCCGAGGTCGACCGGATGACCCGCCGCGGCGTACCGCTGTCGTTCTTCCGCCTCGGCGACGATC
>JANWJC010000039.1 GCA_025449595.1 Acidobacteriota bacterium
CGTGAAGGTGACGCCGTCCAGAGCCTGGACGGACCCGAACCGCTTCGTGAGGTTATCGATGACGAGCGACATCTCGAGCTCCTGGGGGGCGCTAGGTCAAGCCGGTGAATGCGCCTGGGTGACCGAGGTGGTCCGGGTACCGTCGGGTCCGACGATGACGTAGATGAGCATGGCGATGAAGCCAAAGCTCAGGAGACCGAGGACGAGCAGCAGGATGAACCACATCTTGTCCTCGAGACGCGCGGTGTTGATGACCGCCCCGATCCAGGCCACGAACTGGCCGATGGCACCCCCGATCATGACCAGCAGCGCGACGGCCGCGACCGCGACCATGGACCAGGCGAAGGTCGTGGGCTGGATACCCGTAACGTCCGGGCCCTCCATGACGAGACTGCTTGAGGCGACGGCCAGGAAGGCGGCCGCCAAGAAGAGCACGAGTCCGCCGACGATGGCGACCAGGCTGCCGACGAAGAGTCGGGTGATGGTGGGCTTGGACATGTCTTCTCTCCGGCTTCAGTCGGCATGCGCCTGCGGTTGTGCGGCGCTATCACGCTAATAACTTGATGCGGCAAACCAATCGCGTCGTCACCTGGACCGATGAAACCGTCTCACCCATTCGGGTGATATCGCACCGCGCCAGCGAAATGAACGGCCCCGGTGTGGGCGGACGGGACGAGCTGCCCCGAGGTGCGGGACGTTCGGCACTGTCGCGGGATCGTCCGGCGGCCGAGCATCGGAGTGAGCTCTGCGAGGTCCAGTCCCGATCGTGCGCATCTATCGCCCAGTCCCGTTCTTCGGCGACGTCGCCTGGCATCGAGTCGAGTTCGCCCGGGTGGAGTCCATCGTCGGGCGGGCCACGGTCGCCATCCTGCTGGTCACCGCGGGCGTTCTGATTCAACTCGCGGTCGTACCGCATGACCGCGAGGACGTGGTCCTGCTCGCCTCAGTCGGGCTCGTTATCGCGACCGCCCGGTGGGCAGGGGTCTGGATCGGTGTCGTGACGGCGCTCATCGCCGCGGCCATGATCGACATCGTGCTGCTTCGCCCGACCGGCGACCTGATCGTTGGTTCGCTGGAGGATATCGGCGCCCTCGTCCTCTTCCTGGTGGTCGGGATCCTGGGGGCGCACGTTCCGATGGCGGTTGGATCGCGCGATACGGCGTCCAGGGTCCACCCTGCTGAGACCGTGGTTCAGGCGATTACTCCCGTGGAGCGCCTCACTGATCGAGAACTAGTCGTGCTCGGGATGCTCGCCCAAGGGAAGTCGAACGGGGAGATCGCACGCGAACTGGTGGTCTCGCAGAACACGGTTAAAACTCATCTGTCGCATGTCTACGGCAAGCTAGGGGTCGCCAGCCGCACCCAGGCGCTCGTCCTTGCCCGGGAGCTGGGCCTTGTCCAATGAGCTGGTGGCGCAAGGTCACCATGAGGGGATCGTTGTCAGGTCAGAACGCGACGGGCGCCCCGGCTTGTTCGTGGGGATGGCCCCCAGTGGAGGCGCACCTGCCGAGCCCGCCTGATCCTCGATAAGAGTGATCTCGGCGACGAGGGTGGGGAAGCCGAGCACACCGTGGCCACCGTGGCGTGGAGCGGCTCGCCAGGAGACCGAGTGGCCCGCACCCGTCCGAGCAACTCAGCGAGCTCCATCGTCCTGGCCCGACAAGTTACGTGGCTGTGGAACTGGCAGAGCAGACGAGCCTACGAGCAGGCATCGCGCTGAACAGGGAGATCGCCGATTCTCAATCAGTCTCGGCTCGCGGTCGTGCGAGGAGCGGCCATCGCTCTCGCTCCTTACAGCACCGTGCCGGCCGGGATCGGGTCGATGCCGTCGGGGATGAACAGGTAACCCGCGCTCCGACCCGGCCGGTCCGTGTGGCCGTACTGCCAGATGATCCGGCCCGTGCGCGGGTTCACCACGATGACGCGGTGGCGGAAATCATCGTTGAGGACGAACGTCCCGTCGGGCAGGACCAGAGCCAGGCTCGGGTGGTCGAGTCGACCCGCACCCGTGAGCGGGGCGTAGCGCCAGACGAGGTGACCGTTCGGACGGACCTCGACGATCGCGCCGGGGTTAGCGTAATCGACCACCAGGACGTTCCCATTGGGGAGCAGCTGCGCGTCCGAGGGGTAGTGGACCGGCACGTGGATATCGAACACCACGCGTCCGGTGGCCGACAACCGCACGACCCGCGAGCCGGTGATCTCCGTGATGAGTAGCCCGCCATCGGGCAGCGGGGTGTCGCCGTTGGGCGCCCCGTAGCTCGTCGGGGCGTGGTCGCGGCACACGCCCGTCCGACCCCACTGGCGGATGATGCGCTTCGCCGGGCTGATCTCGATGATCCGGCAGTTGGCGATGTCGGCGACGGTCACATCGCCGTTGGCCAGCGGATACGCATCGTCGGGGGTGTGGAGGTAGCCAGCCGCCGAGCCGGCGCGGCCGTAATGACCGTACTGCCACACCACCCGGCGGCTGACGATATCGATGCGGTCGATGACCTGGTGGCCCTCGTCGTTGGCCACGATCGTCTTGCCATCGGGGGCGATGAACGCGTCGTCGGCCGCGAACGCCTGACCGGCCGGCAAGCTGTGGCGGCCGGGGAAAGCCCACAGGATATGGCCGCCCGAATCGACGATCAGAAGCCGACCGTTGCCCCGATCCGCGATGAGCAGCCCCTCGCCGAAGTGCGAAGCCGTCACGGGCAGCACGGATCCAGGCATGGCGGCCGGCGCGGTCGGGAGATAGACCGGCTCGGCTGCGGCGCCGCCGCCAGCGGCGCGCGGCTGGACGGACGGGGCTGCAACCGTCGGCGTGGCAGCGGCGAGATCTGCGATGGTCCAGCCTGATGGCGGGGGGCGGAGCCCGACAAGCGCGACGGCGGCGAGCGACAGGGCCCCAGTGGCCACCAGGGTTCGAGCCAGTCGCGACGAGCCACCACGGCGAGGGTCTCGCGCAATGCGGCGCGCCGGTCGAGCACGGCCCGGCCCGGCCGGTTGGATCACCACCGAGTCGATCGCCGGCGATGCGGCGGGATGCGGGTCAACCCAGGTCCAACGGCGTCCTCCATCCAGATGGAACTGTAGTGCTCCCACATGACTCGGTGCATGTCCAGCCGGTTGAGAAACAGCAACCCAGGATCCAAAGGCCGCCTGATGCTCCCAATCCCCTGGCCGGTCCGCTCGTCGCGCGGGCCGGTGAACAGGTCTACCAGGACGGTGACCTGGGCACCGAACTGAAGGCGCCGGGTGGCCACCGCCCCGCCGACGGAGCCCGCCCCACCGGTCGAACGCCCAGCTAAGCTGTGACTGGGATCACTGAGCAGCGGATTGCGCCACCGGACCTCCGCGCTGTCCCCTTGGGGTCGACCTGACCGCCGGCCGAGGTCATCGGGTGCTCATCGGGCTGCTATCTAGCGGGCGCTCGCCACGGCCCATGACTAGACTGGACGGCCCGAGGAATGCGTGGACCTCGTTGCTATCACCGTTCTGGGCATCCGCATCAGTGGCACCTTCGTCCTCGGCACCGTCCTCGTGGTTGCCGTCTTCGGCCTTGTGGTGTGGTACGCGCTGACCCACCAGAAGCGATCCTGAGCCGGTGTGATGGCTGACCACCTGCCGAGTGCCGGGCTGCTCGTGGCGATCCTGGGCCTGATCGGGGTCATCGTCGCTGTGGGCTACCGCGTGGTGCGGCGCTAGACGCGAGGGGCTGATCCCCCCGGGGCCACCGGACTGCGGCCCGGGAAGTGCGCGTGGACGGCCCGGCCATCACCATCGCCGGCTTCACCTTCTCCGGGACGCTGGCGCTCGTCGTCGGGATCGTCGTGGTCGTGGTCATCATCGGCGGGTGGTGCCTCTGGGGTTGCCGATTCTCAATGCCGCCCTAATCGTCTTGAGGGCCCGGGCCGCGTAGGCTGCCTCGTCATGGACGGGGGTCAGCTCGAAGCGGCCCGGGCTATCCTGCGCGACGCACTGCCGGATGGCTGGCGCGTCAACGAACCGCTGTACGACCCGGACCGCCGGGTGTGGAGCGTATGGGCCGTCGCCCGCCCACCGATCCGGGTCCTGCCGATCCGCGGCGGTGGGGCTTCTGAGGCGGAGGCGCTCGTGAACCTCGCGGCCACGCTGCGGACGCGCTATCCGCCCGTGCGCCGTGGCGGACTGGCCCGCTGGCTGCACGGCGATTCGTCGCGCGACCATGGGTGACCTCTCCCCGCTGCACCTCGTCATCGTCCTCGTCGTGGCGCTCGTCGTCCTCGGACCGAGTCGGCTCCCGCAAGCCGGCGCCGCCCTCGGTCGCACGATCCGCGAGTTCCGCGCAGGCCTGACCGGCCTCGCCGACGACGTCGCCGTCGCCTCCACGGCTCCGCCGCCGACACCGCCCACTGACCGGCCATCTCGTCCACCGGAGACGCCTTGACCGATCGCGGAATCGCGGGTGCAGAAGTCGGGCAACAGGCCCAACGAGATCCGCCTCATCAGTCCAGCCAGCAGATATCACGGCGCCGCCTGCTCGTCGGCTCGGCGCAGATCGTCGGGGGTGCGTTCGCAGCCTACGTCGTTGCCGGGTGCAGCCCACCACCCGCCCCATCGACCAGCGAGGCCGTGACCGCCTCGGCCTCGCCGACCTCAGGGTTTCCCGCGTCGCCGCCGCCGACTGCGTCGGTCCCGCTCGCCACGCCTGGTGCCTCCGGAGGTGGCAGGTCAAACCCCACCGCCGCCGAGAACAGCCGACCAGGTACGCGTGCGTGGGACATCGGGCGCGTCGGGGTGCCGACTGCGACAGCCTTCATCGATCGGACCTCCGCGGGTCCGGGCGAGCGCCTGCAGCTGTCAGTCGACTCGCCCATCGCCTACGACGTCGAGTGGTATCGACTGGGCTGGTACGACGGCACAGGAGGACGCCTGATGCGGGTCGACCGGGCCCTTCCGGCATATCGCGCCGAGCGCCAACAGCCCGACGCAGGAACCGGGCTGTATGAGGCGCCATGGCCGCCGGCCCTCGAGCTGGATGTGCCGTTCGATTGGCCATCCGGGATGTACGTGGCCGTCCTGCGCCCCCTCAGCGGGATCGCCGGCTACGCCCCGTTCGTGGTGCGCCCGAGTACGGCCGCTGCACCGATCCTGTTCGTGTCGGCTGCCGCGACGTGGCAGGCGTACAACGCGTGGGGCGGCAAGAGCCTCTACCCGCGGAGCTCGTCAGGTCCCATCACCGATGGTGCCACGACCGCCGCAGTGGAGGTCAGCTTCGACCGCCCCTACCTCGACGATCTCGGGTCGGGCTTCCTGCAACGGTGGGAACTCCAGTTCGTACGCTGGCAGGAGCGGGCTGGCCATGACGTCGAGTACATGACCGACATCGACCTGGATCTGCATCCGGAGCTGCTCGACGGCCGGCGGCTCGTCGTGTTCGCCGGCCACCATGAGTACTGGTCGCGGTCGATGCGCGACGCGCTGGAGGGCGTCATCGCGGCGGGCACCAACGTCTGTTTCCTCTCCGCCAACGAGATGTACTGGCAGGTGCGCCTCGGTCCCTCCCTGCGGGGCCCAGCGCGGCGCATGACCTGTTATCGCATCCCGGACCTGGACCCCCTCATGGCCACCGCCCCCGAGCTCACTACCTGCCAATGGCGCGAGCCCCCGGTCTCCGAACCCGAAGCGCGGGTGATCGGCGAGATGTATGGGCACGTGGTCGCACGGCCGGCCGACTGGGTGGTCACGAATGCGGACCACTGGGTCTACGCGGGGACCGGCCTTCGCACCGGGGATCACCTGCGGAACCTCGTCGGCCAGGAGTTCGACATGCTCTACCCCGCGTATGAACGACCGGGGACCGTGGTCCTTGCGCGGAGCCCGGTCACCGCGATCGTCGGGCGCGGCGGCACGACCGTTCCGGCGACCCATAACGCGACTATGTACGTCGCCCCATCGGGCGCAACGGTGTTTGCAGCAGGCACCTTCCAATGGTCATGGGCGCTCGATGGCTTCGGCGTCCGGAGCTATCTCGGTGTGCCGACACCAGTCGATCTGCGTGTCGCGATCATGACGGAGAACCTGTTCCGCGTGCTCGGGTGAGCCAGGGCCCGTGGCGACCTGACGGCGCCATGGGCCACGAGCGACCCGGTCGATGCCAGGTTCCCGATGGATCCTGCCGCGTCCCGCCGACGCACCCGGTCGCGCTGTCTTCATACGCCATCGGTTCCGTCGCATGGGTACGGAGGTCCGGTGTGCCCGGTCACCAACCCTGAAACCATCACCCCCTCTACCCGTTCTTGGTTACTACGCGGGCCCGTCACGGAAGGCGCTCGCCTCATGAGGTAGCCCACACATGGCAGATCGCATCCGGAGGACGCGCCTCGGTCGCAGCGCCGGCGTGGCCATCGTGGCCCTGGCGATGCTGGCTGGCGCGGCGTTCGCAAGCAGTGGCGGCTTCCAGGCCTTCAGTGGCCGGCCGGCAGCCGACGTGACGAGTTCCGAATCGGCGGAACCCAGCGAGTCGGCCGAACCGACCGAGTGGGCAGAGCCGAGCGAATCAGCCGAACCGAGTCAGTCCGCGGAGCCGGCCGAACAACCGGAGCCCAGTGAGTCGGCCAAGCCCAGGGCGTCATGCGGCCAGGACCACGAGTCGGCCCAGGGTGCCGCCCATGAGAACAGCGGCCCATGTGGTGGGCCCGAGGCGACCGACAAGCCCGAAACGACCGACCGGCCGGAGGCTACCGACAAGCCTGACCCGACCGAGCAGCCGGAACCGTCCGACGGTGCCGGTGGTGGCGACAACGGCGGCGGTGGGGACGGCGGTGACTAGCCGTCTACCGGTCGTCTGACGCGCACGCCCGATCCCGCCGTAGCGGTAAGCCGGCGGATCGGGCCTCTCGGCATGTTGGCGGCGGACTGACGCCCCGTTGTTGAAGACGACGGGGCTCCCACCGGAGATGTAGCAGAGGTCGATGCGGCCCTTCTTCACGGGTGGTCGATCGTGCCCGTATGGCTAGCAGAGGTACGGCCGTGGCGTCGGGTTCGCCGTGATGTGATCGGTCCGTGCGCCGCCCAGCAGACCCGAGGCGACCTGGAGGTACGGCGACGTCGTGGATGGCCCTTCGGAGGTCTGCAGCCACAGTTCTGCGTCGGTCGCGGCGAGGGGCGCCCGCAGACGAGTCGTGCCGCTCGGGGTGACGTGGCGGTGCACGGCGCTGATACGGTAGGTGAAGACCCAGTCGGCGCTCGTGTAGAGCTGCACCGTCAGGCCCAGGAGCGATCGGCCGCCGTCGACGAGAGAGGCGTCGAGGAGCGGCAGGAACATGCCCGCCCGCGAGTGGGCCAACAGGTACACCGAGCCCGCCCGCCCCGGCGTCACGAACCCGGGGTAGGCCCACCAGAGCGCTACCCCGCAGTAGTGGATGCCGCTCGCTGGAAGCCGGACGACCGGTAGGTCGATCCGAAGCGATCCGATGACGAGGCGGGTCGGCGCGCCGCTCGTATCCATCGTCGGCGATACGGATGAGCTCGCTGGCGGGGCTGTCGTCGCACTCGGCAAGATGGTCGGGCTCTGGGCCAGGCTCGTGGTCGGTGCGGCGGGAGACGCTCGGGTGGTCGGCGTCGGCACGGCCTGGGTCGAGGTGCTCGTGCAGCCGCACGCGACGACGATGACGAACCCGATCGTGACTACCGCTACTCCGCGGCTCAGACGTTCCACGCCTACCAGGCGCTTCGACACCGTGGGTCGGGGCGGAGCCTGGCCTCTTTGAGTTCGGGGTCGAGGCCTCAGCGTCGCCGTCGCTGCGTCATGAGGTACCAGCCCCCGACGATGACCACCAGCACGATGATCGCGACGACGAGCGCCATCGTCCCGGAAAACGTGAACCCGGCGATGGTGATGGCGAG
>JANWJC010000040.1 GCA_025449595.1 Acidobacteriota bacterium
CCTCGGCGGCCTGAGCACGGTCGCGATCCTGCGCGGCGGGTCGTCCCCCGGCTCGACACCGGCCATAGCGACCGGCTCCGGCGCCAGCTCGTCACCGGTCGCCACGACCTACCTCGCGAGCAGCAACAACTTCACGGCCGCGACCCTAGCCACCGGTGCCCGCTCCCTGCTGGCCCAGTCCGGCCGGGTCGGCAGCGCCGCGGTCGGCAGCGACACCACGCCGGCGGTCACGACCGAGCCCGCGACGGTGCGCCCGTCCGCCGGCTGCATCAGCCAGCTCACCGGGTCGGCCTCGGTCATGGCGCTCGTGGCCGACGCGACGACGTACGAGCGCACCCCCGTGTTCGTCATCCTCGCGCCGACCGTGGATCCCACCACCGCGGTCGTCGACACGACCCGCGTCGATGTCTGGGTGGTTGGACGTACCTGCTCGGCCACCGATGCCGTCGTCGTCACGTTCCAGCGCATCGACCGCTGACGCGTTCTTGACCGGCCATCACGTTACGTGATTACCAGTGACTGACAGTCGCTTCGAGTGGCGGTCGCGGAATTCCCAGCCACCTAGGATTGCTGACACGTACGCCGCCGGGCAACGCGCCCAGGCCCGAAGTCAGCAGCCGAGGAAGGACCCGACGTGACAGAGGTACGAGACCTGATCATCGTCGGATCCGGACCCGCGGGTTACACGGCCGCCATCTACGCCGCGCGGGCCCAGCTCGCGCCGCTGCTGCTCGAAGGTGCCGTCACCGCGGGCGGGGCCCTGATGAACACCACCGACGTGGAGAACTACCCCGGCTTCGCCGATGGTGTCACCGGCCCGGTCCTGATGGAGAGCATGCGGGCGCAGGCCGTACGGTTCGGGACCGAGATCCTCACCGACGACGCGGTCGAGCTGGACATCTCCGGGGCGGTCAAGCGGGTCGTGGACGGCACCGGTCGCGAGCACACCGCGCACGCCGTGATCCTGGCGATGGGGTCCGGCTACCGCGAGCTCGGCCTGCCCGAGGAGAAGAAGCTCTCCGGCCACGGGGTCTCATGGTGCGCCACGTGCGACGGATTCTTCTTCCGGGGCCAGGACATCGCGGTCGTCGGGGGTGGCGACTCCGCGCTGGAGGAGGCGACGTTCCTGACCCGCTTCGCCGACTCGGTCACCCTCGTGCACCGCCGCGACTCGCTGCGCGCCAGCAAGATCATGCAGGAGCGTGCGTTCGCCGACCCCAAGATCTCCTTCGCGTGGGACAGCGAGGTGTCCGGGCTGCTCGGGGAGGACAAGCTCGCCGGAGTGGTGCTGCGCAGCACGACGACCGGCGAGGAGCGCACCATCGCTGCCACCGGCATGTTCGTCGCGATCGGGCACGACCCGCGCTCCGAGCTCATACGCGGCCAGGTCCATCTCGACGACGAGGGCTACGTGCTCGTGTCCGGACGCAGCACCCTGACCAACCTGCCCGGGGTCTTCGCCTGCGGCGACCTGGTCGACCGTACGTACCGACAGGCCGTCACCGCCGCCGGGTCCGGGTGCAGCGCGGCCCTGGACGTCGAGCGCTTCCTGGCCGACCTGCACGCCGCTCGCATGACACACGACAGCGTCCAGGCCCTCGTCTGACCGGAGGCGTACCGTCGCAGGCACGCCTCGCCACCCGAACGATCGACCGAGTGTTAGGAGCAGCGCATGGGCGCCGCAACCAAGACCGTCACCGACGCCTCGTTCGCCCAGGAGGTCCTGGGCTCGGACACCACGGTGATCGTCGACTTCTGGGCCGAGTGGTGCGGACCGTGCAAGATGGTGTCGCCCATCTTGGAGGAGATCGCGGCGGAGAACGTCGACAAGATCGTCATCGCCAAGCTCAACGTCGACGAGAACCCCACGACCTCGGCCAACGCACGCATCGGCTCGATCCCGACGTTGAACGTCTACCGCAAGGGCGAGCTGGTCAAGCAGATCATCGGGGCCAAGCCCAAGGCAGCGCTGCTGGCCGACCTGGCCGAGTTCCTCTGAGCAGCCCGACCACCCGAACTCCAGGCTGACGGCCGTACTCACCGACATGAGCACGTCCGCGTCACCCACGTTCCGTCACGGCGACCGCGGGCCGGCCGTGACGGAGATCCGCGACCGGCTGCAGCGCCTGGGCCTGCTGGCACCCGCCGGCGACCCTGACGCCACAGGACCGGGGGACGGCGCCTCGCCGCTGGATGCTGCCCTCTTCGACAGTGCCGTCGACGTCGCGGTCCGGCAGTTCCAGCAGCAGCGCGGACTCATCGTCGACGGCATCGTGGGTCGGCACACGTTCCGCCGGCTCGAAGAGGCCCGCTGGCAGCTCGGTGACCGCGTCCTGTCCTTCCGGGCCGGGCACCTGCACTCCGGGGACGACGTGTCGGGCCTGCAGAGCCGGCTCTCGCAGTTCGGCTTCGACCTCGGCCGGGTCGACGGCATCTTCGGGCCCCGGACCGACATGGCGTTGCGCGAGTTCCAGCGCAGCGTCGGCATCTCCCCGGACGGCACCTGCGGACCGGACACGCTACGGGCCCTGACCCGGCTCTCTCGCACGATGGGTGGGCCGGGCAGCCAGTCCGGGCTGCGCGAGCTCACACAGCTCGCCCAGCTCGCCACCGGCGTCGCCGACAAGGTGGTCGTCCTGGACCCGGGCCACGGCGGCGAGGACCCACCCAGGCACGCCCCGGCCCAGCTCGGCCTCACCGAGTCCGCGATCGTGGACGACCTCGTCAGCCGGGTCGAGGGCCGGCTCGCCGCCATCGGCGTCCAGGTCGTGCTGACCCGCGCCCCGGGATCGCTGGTCGTGCCCGACGAGGCCCAGCGCGCCGAGTTCGCCAACGCCGTGAGCGCCGACCTGGTGCTCTCGCTGCACGTCGACGCCATCGCCAGCCCGGTCGCCAGCGGGGTGGCGACCTTCTACTACGGCGACATGGGGGTCGGCACCAGGTCCTCCCTCGGCGCCCGCGCCGCCACGTTCGTGCTCGAGGAGCTCACCAGCCGTACCGACCTGGCCGACTGTCGCACCCACACCAAGACCTGGGACCTGCTGCGCCTGACCCGGATGCCGACGGTGCGCGTGGAGTGCGGCTACCTGTCCTCGCCGTACGACTGCGCGCGGCTGGCGGACCCGGTGTTTCGAGACGTCCTCGCCGAAGGCCTGGCCGCGGCCGTCGTCCGGTTCTTCGCGCCCGACCCGGAGTAGGACGCCCCGAGTCAGTCGGGCGGTGTCCATGTCGCCCGAGTCAGTCGGGCGGTGACGGTCGCCGCGGCGCGAGCAGGGCGCCGGCGAACCCGCCGAGGAAGCCGGCGAGCAGGCCGAGCGCGACCGCCATCACGACCCAGCGCAGCACCCGCACGTCACCCTCCCAGGCTCATCAGGCATCGTAGGTGCAGTCGGTTCCGCAGGGGAATCGCCGAGCACGGGGCCAGGAGTCGACATGCCGGGCGAGCCCACGGCGCCGGGACCGGGGTCCGGTGGACCGCACTCGTCTCGCCTGGATCCGTGGATAGACCAGTACGCCGCCCGGACCCAGGGGCTCGCGGCTTCGCAGGTGCGCGCGCTGTTCGCCGTCGCCTCGCGCCCCGAGGTGGTCTCCCTGGCCGGCGGGATGCCCTACGTCGCGGCGCTGCCGCTCGAGCAGCTCGCCGAGATCGCGGCACGGGTCGTGAAGGACCGTGGCAACGCCGCGCTGCAGTACGGGTCCGGGCAGGGCGACCCGTGCTTGCGCGAGCAGATCCTGCAGGTCATGGCACCAGCCGGGATCCACGCCCGCCCCGACGACGTCGTGGTCACCGCTGGCTCGCAGCTGGCGCTGGACCTGGTCGTACGGGTCTTCTGCGACCCCGGCGACGTCGTCCTGGCTGAGGCACCGACGTACGTCACCGCCCTGAGCGTCTTCTCGTCGTACCAGTGCGACGTCGTCCAGGTGGCGATGGACTCCGAAGGCCTTGTGCCACAGGCACTTCGAGAGGCGATCGACTTGGTCCGCAGGCAGGGCAAGACCATCAAGCTGGTCTACTCGATCCCCTCGTTCCACAACCCGGCGGGCGTGACCCAGGGACCGGCCCGGCGCGCCGAGATCCTCGACGTGGTGCGCTCGGCCGGCCTCCTGCTGCTGGAGGACGACCCCTACGGGCTGCTCGGATTCGACGGCTCGGTGCCGCGGGCCATCCGCTCGGACGACAGCGACGGGGTGCTCTACCTCGGCACGTTCTCCAAGACGATCGCCTCGGGCCTGCGCGTCGGGTGGGTGGTCGCACCGCACGGCGTACGAGAAAAGCTGGTGCTGGCCAACGAGACTGCGATGCTGTGCCCGTCCAGCTACTCCCAGCTCACGGTCTCGGAATACCTCGCGACCGGCGCGTTCTTCGACCAGGTCAAGACGTTCCGCGAGCTGTACCGGGAGCGTCGGGACGCGCTGCTGGAGTCCCTCACGGCCCTCATGCCACCGGGCACCACCTGGACCGAGCCCGCGGGTGGCTTCTACTCCTGGGTGACGCTGCCGCCCGGGCTGGATGCGACCGCCATGCTGCCGCGAGCCGTCGCGGCCCTCGTCGCGTACGTGCCTGGTACCGGCTTCTTCGCTGACGGCCAAGGGGGTGGGCAGCTGCGCCTGTCGTACTGCTTCCCGGACCCGGAGCGGATCCGGGAAGGCGTGCGCCGGCTCGCCGGGGTCGTCGAGGCCGAGCTCGACCTGCAGGACACGTTCGGTGACACGCTCACCAACATGCGCCCGTTCCGCCCGACCGGTCCCACCCCGGACATGGTGTGAGCAGCGTCCGCACCCCGGCGAGCGCAGATGCCTTGGTCCTGTTCATGTTTCGACCGACGAGGGAGACCAGCGCATGACTCAGGACGCGATCGTCGTGCTGGCCGGTGGGCTGTGCCCGGAGCGGGAGGTGTCTATCCGGTCCGGGCGCCGGGTCAGCGACGCGTTGCGAGAGCAAGGCATCGAGGCCGTGCTGCTCGATGTCGACGCCGCGCTGCTCGCCACGCTGGCCGCCGACCCGCCGCAGGCCGTGGTCCCGCTCCTGCACGGAGCCCCCGGCGAGGACGGTGCCCTGCGCGAGGTACTCGACTCGCTGCGCATCCCGTACGTCGGTTCGAGGCCCAGTGCCTGCCGCATCGCCTTCGACAAACCCGTCGCCAAGTCGCTGGTCGCTGCCGCGGGGCTGCGGACGCCGCAGTCCATGGTCCTGGCACAGGCCACGTTTCGCGAGCTCGGGGCCGGGCCGGTCCTCGATGCCGTCATCGCCCGACTCGGCCTGCCGTTGCTGGTGAAACCGACGAGCGGAGGTTCCTCGCTGGGGGCGTCGGTTGTGACCTCCGCGGACCAGCTGCCGGCCGCGATGGTGGCGTCGTTCGCGTACGGCCCGGTCGCCCTCGTCGAACAGCTCGTCGTCGGCACGGAGGTCGCTGTCGGTGTCCTGGACGATGGCACCGGCCCGCGCGCGCTGCCAGTCGTGGAGATCCGGCCCGACGGCGGCTTCTACGACTACGCGGCGCGATACACCGCCGGCTCGACCGAGTTCGTCGTCCCCGCGTCGTTGCCCGACGACGTGCTGCAGGAGTGCGCGGCGGCGGCCGTGACAGCGCACCAGACCCTGGGCCTGTCGCACTGGTCCCGTACCGACCTGATCATCGACGCCGCGGGCGCTCCATGGTTCCTCGAGGTCAACGTCGCACCCGGCATGACCGAGACCTCGACCTACCCGCAGGCCCTAGCCGCGGCCGGCCTAGATCTAGGCGCGGTCGTCCAAGCGCTGGTGACCCAAGCCCTCCCTGAGCCCAGCCCCCGCCGCGGTTGATCATGGACCTGAGTGCGGCTGGGGCCGCGAAAGCGCCCTCAGGCCCATGATCAACGGCGAGAACCGCACTCCATCCCATGATCAGCGGGGCGTGGGGTTGACTGGTGGCATGAGTGGTGAAGGGGACTATCAGCCGAGCAGCCAGAAGTGGGTACGAGACCAGGTCGCGGCGTTCGAGGCATCCAACGGCTCCGCGGCAAACACGTTGCGCGACACCGGGATGCCGATCGTCGTGGTCACCAACCGCGGCCGGAACAGCGGCGCGGTACGCAAGACACCGGTGATGCGCGTGGAGCACGACGGCCGCTACCTCATGGTCGCCTCGCAGGGCGGGGCGCCGAAGCATCCGGCCTGGTACTACAACCTGCTCGCCGAACCGGTCGTCGAGCTGCAGGACGGCGCCACCCGCAGCCGGTTCCGAACCCGGGTGCTCGACGGTCAGGAGCGTGAGCTGTGGTGGGAGCGGGCGGTGGCGGAGTATCCGCCGTACGCCGACTACCAGCGCAGGACCGACCGCGTCATACCGGTGCTCCTGCTCGAGCCGGTCTGATCGCTCGCCGACGACGGCGCCTCCCGCACGCCTTGTGGACGCGATCGGCCCTCACTACGCTCGGGACACCTCGCGGCCACGATCGCCGCAGATGCCAGGCGGGCAATAGCCATCGGGGGCATCGAGAGAGAAGTAGCCGTCATGTCCGAAGTCATCATTCTGGAGTTCTCCGGCGCCACCGCGGACCACTACCGAGACGTCAACAAGCTTCTCGGGATCGACTACGCGACCGGTCAGGGGGACTGGCCGCCACCGCTGCAGAGCCACACCGCATCCTTCGGTCCATCGGGGCTGATGGTGGTCGAGGTGTGGGAGTCGAAGGAGGCGCAGGCCGAGTTCATGGCTCGTCTCGGACCGGCGCTCGCCCAAGCCGGTGTGCCGCAACCGAACCGCACAGAATGGTCCGAGCTCCTGCTCCACCACGACGCGTGAGGTAAGGCACCGCGCGCGGCGACGGGGGACGCCGCGTCGTGACGGGCGCGTCCGCGGGTGATGTCTGCGGGCCGACGTCAGGCGCAGCTGCGCGCCGCGGCGACCAGGCGCGCGGTGATGCGGTCCTGCAAGACGGCGATCAGCCAGCCGAACGGCTTGGCCCACCACGGGCCGGGCCGGGTGAACGCGATCCGGGCGAAGCGGACCTCACCGGAGGGCTCCAGGCTCGCCACGAACGCCTCCTCGCCGCTGTCCGGATGCCCGGGCAGGGTTCCGTAGGCGAACCCCCGCCGTGTCGGCTCGGCCACGACGTAGACCACCCGGCAACGTGGGCGCAACGGGCTCCAGGCGACACCGAGGGTTACCTCGAGACCTTCTCGTACCGGAGTTCCGGCGGGGTCGACCCGGAAACCGGCCGCCCGGTGCAGGTCGAACGAGAGAAGGGCCGCAGCGAGCCGCTCGAACGACGCCGCGCCCTGGCCGACCGTGATCACCTCGTGAACGTGCCGGTAGCCGGCGGGCAGCACGGACTCGGTGCTCGCGCCGACGTCGGGGTACGTCAGCGGCTCCCCGGTCACCGGACCTGTCCGTCCCCGCCGCTGCCCCCCTCGATCACGTCGACGATGCGGCGCAGGTCCTGCAACGTCGCGAACTCGATGGTGACCTTGCCCTTGACCTTGCCGGTCTCGACCCGAACCCGGGTCTCCAACCGATCCGAGAGCCGCTCGGCCAGCTCGACGAGACCGGGCGCCGTGGCGCCTCGCGGCCGGGGAGTACGCACCCGCTCCCGGCCGTCGACCTGCCCGACCATCACCATCTCCTCCACCGAGCGCACCGACAGGCCCTCGGCAACGATGCGCACGGCCATGCGGTCCATCGCGTCGTGGTCGTCGAGGGACAACAGGGCCCGGGCATGCCCGGCAGACAGCACGCCGGCAGCGACCCGCCGCTGCACGGGGGGCGGAAGTTTCAACAACCGCAACGTATTACTGACCTGCGGCCGACTCCGCCCGATGCGCGACGCGAGCTCGTCCTGGGTGCATCCGAAGTCGTCGAGCAGCTGCTGGTAGGCCGCCGCCTCCTCCAGCACGTTGAGCTGGGCACGGTGCAGGTTCTCCAACAGGGCGTCACGCAGCAGGGCGTCGTCGGTGGTCTCACGCACGATCGCCGGGATCACGCTGAGCCCGGCCTCCCGGCCGGCGCGCCACCGCCGCTCACCGGCGACCAGCTCGTAGCGCCCGGGGGCATCCGGCGCAGGGCGGACCACGATCGGCTGCAGCAGCCCGATCTCCCGGATCGAGTGCACGAGCTCGGCCAGGGACTCCGGCTCGAAGACCGTCCGCGGTTGGCGGGGGTTCGCGGTGATCGCGTCCAGGTCCAGCTCCGCGTAGCGCACCCCCCCGATCGGGGCGAGGTCGTCCCCGTCCTCGTCCCGCGTGGCACCCACCGGCTCGCGCAGGCCCACGCGCGGCGCGGCCGATCCAGCCTCCGAGGCCATGACGGTGTCGCGAGCGGCCGGCTGCTGGACCGTCGCCGACTCGGTGTCCGGGCGGCTGGGGATCAATGCGCCGAGACCTCGACCGAGGCCACGCCGTTGGTTCACGCTGGGGTCTCCTCGTACGCCGGGACGGGTCCTCTAGAGGGTATCCGGCACCGCGACCACGACAGGCCCGACTGCTACGCCTGGGCTGCGGGCTGGCGGGCCAGCTCCCGCGCGGCCTCCAGGTAGGACAGCGCTCCGCTGGAGCCGGGGTCGTAGGTCATCACGGTCTGCCCGTACGACGGCGCCTCGGACACCCGGATCGAGCGCGGGATCACGGTTGCCAGCACCTGGTCGCCGAAGTGGGTACGGACCTCCTGCGCGACCTGGGCCGCCAGCCGGGTGCGGGCGTCGTACATCGTCAGCAGGATGGTCGAGACGTGCAGGCTGGGGTTGAGCTCGGCACGTACCAGCTCCACCGTGCTCATCAGCTGACCCAGTCCCTCCAGCGCGTAGTACTCGCACTGGATCGGGATCAGCACCTCGTCGGCGCACACCAGGGCGTTCAGCGTGAGCAGCCCCAGGCTCGGGGGGCAGTCCACGAGCACGTAGTCCAGGCGACCGTGCTCAGCCTGGTGCAGGGGCAGGTACGCGTGCAGCGCCCGGCGCAGCTTGTGCTCGCGGGCCACCGCGCTCACCAGCTCGATCTCGGCGCCCGCGAGGTCGATGGTCGCCGGTACGCACCACAGCTGCGGGATCCCGGCGGCGGGCTGCACGACCTGCGCCATCGGGCGACCATCGATCAGCACGTCGTAGCTGTTGAGCACACCCACGTGGTGCTCGACCGACAACGCCGTGGAGGCATTGCCCTGCGGGTCGAGGTCGATGACCAGGACGCGCAGCCCCTGCAGCGCCAGCGCCGCGGCCAGGTTCACGGTCGAGGTGGTCTTGCCGACCCCGCCCTTCTGGTTGGCCACGGTCACCACACGGGTACGGCTCGGCCGCGGCAGGTCGCTCACCCGCCCGTTGCGCACCTGGACCGCGGCCGCGGCGGCCAGTGCCAGTGGCGAGTCGTCGTCGTGCGAGGGCGGGTAGCCCTCGTCCGTCGCCGTCATCGGGCCACCCTCTCGTCCCGAGCCGGCCGGAGTCGCGCGATCCGCACGACCGTCGTCGGGGGCTCGACCACACCGACCCCGCAGCGCACCACCCGCGGCGCACCGCCCCCGAGCCCGGAGATGGTGCCCTGAGCCGATCGCGCCTCCTGCTCGGCGTTGTCGCCCTTGAGCGCCAGCAGCTCACCGCCCACCGGCACCAGCGGGAGCGTCCAGGCGACGAGCCGGTCCAGTGGCGCCACCGCCCGAGCAGTCACGACGCTCGCCGGCGCCGGTCGACCGGGGTCGGCCAGGAACGGTCGCGGCAGCTCCTCGGCCCTGGCCCGTACCACCTCGACCCGGTCCGCCAACCCCAGCGCCACCACTGCCTCCTGCAGGAACGTCCAACGCCGCAGCAGCGGCTCCACGAGCACGACGGACAGGTCGGGGCGTACCAGCGCCATCGGCAGTCCGGGCAGACCGGCCCCGGATCCCACGTCGACCACCCGGGCCCCTTCGGCGATCAGCTCGCTGACGACGGCACTGTTGGCCACGTGCCGCTCCCAGAGCCGCGTGGCCTCCCGCGGCCCGATCAGCCCCCGCTCGACCCCCGGACCCCGCAGCAGCTCGGTGAACGCATCCAGGCCCGCCTCGGCGTCGGGGAACCGGCGCACCAACGCGTCCCGGGCGCCCGCATCGGTACGACCCGGCCCGGGCGTTTCACGGGAAACGGTGCCGTCGCCGGACGTGGTCACGACAGTCAGCCAGGGGTACGGATGGGCGGTCAGGCCTGCGTCGGGTGCACGACGACCCGGCGGCTGGGCTCCTCGCCCTCGGACTCGCTGCGCAGTCCGGCGGCGGCGACGGCGTCGTGGATGACCTTGCGCTCGAACGGCGACATCGCAGCCAGCCGCACCGGCTGACCGCTGGCGGTCGCCTCGGCCGCCGCCTTGGCCCCCATCTCGGTCAGCTCGGCCCGCCGGGCAGCGCGGAAGCCGGCGATGTCCAGCATCAGCCGGGAGCGCTCGCCGGTCTCGCGAGTCACGGCCAGCCGGGTCAGCTCCTGCAGGGCGTCGAGCACCTTCCCGCGCTCGCCGACCAGGTCGGCCACGTCGTCCCCCACGATGCTCACCAGCGCCCGGTTGCCCTCGACGTCCATGTCGATGTCACCATCGAGGTCGGCGATGTCCAGCAGCGCCTCGAGATAGTCCGCGGCGATGTCGCCCTCCTGCTCGAGGTCGGCGACGCGGGAACCGGGGGACTCAGTCACAGCTCACTCCTAGGGGTACGACAGACCGGCGACG
>JANWJC010000041.1 GCA_025449595.1 Acidobacteriota bacterium
AAGTGGGCCGGCGTGACGCTGGGCGACGCCCGCCGTGGGATCGGCGCGATCGCATCCGAGCTCGTGGAGCGACCCGACGGGCTCGCCGCCCTTGCAGCCGCTGCGCCGCCGAGCCAGCCCTGCCCGCCCCGGCTGCTGGGAGCCTTCGACCCGTTGCTGCTGGGCTGGGTGTCGCGGGAGCCGTACCTCGGCTCGCACCAGGGCATCGTCACGGTGAACGGGCTCTTCCGTCCCGTCGCCCTGGTGGGCTCACGAGCCGTGGCCACCTGGGCAATGCCCCGTGGTGAGGTCGTACTCGACCCGTTCGCCGAGATCGAGCCGGCCGATGCCGAGGCGCTGCGCGTGGAGGCCCAGGACGTGGTGCGCTTCCTGGGCGGGACCGAGCAGCCCTGACCAGGCCGCCCTCACCGGTCGCTGTGCCGGAGATCACGCTGGAATCACGGCTGCCGTGGGCGACGTCACCCGGAAAGGTCCGAACCGGGGCCCGCCATGAGCGAACATGGCTCCATGACCTCTGCCGCCACGGCCGCACGCGCCGACGACGCCCCGACCAGCACCGTCGCACCCGCGCCCGCCCCGATCCGCACCGATCACTCGTTCACGGTCGGCTGGGTGCTGCTCGGTGTCGGACTCTTCCTCACGCTCGGCATCTTCTTCGCCGTCGCATACTCGGGCTCGCTGCTGGAGGCCGACCACACGGGAGTCCAGCGCGGCACCACCCCGTCGACCTCGACCGCCACCCCGTAATCCCCAGGGCTGCGAGTACCTGCTCGAAATGTCATAAATTCGCGGCGAACCCGACACTTCGAGCAGGTACGCGGAATCACCTGTCGAGCTAGCGGGTCGACCGGTCCACGAAGGGCGGCACGACTACCTGGAAACGGGACGGTCGGCCGCGTACGTCGACGACGACCTCGTCGCCGGCCCCGATCCCGGACGCGGTGTCCAGCAGGGCTAACGCGATCCCCTGCTTCAGGGTCGGGGAGAACGTGCCGCTCGTGACCTCCCCGATCACGGTCTCCCCGGGCTCCGAGAGCACCGTCATGTGCTGGCGAGGGATGCCGCGCTCCAGGGCGAGCAGCCCCCACGAGCGGCGCCTCGGCCCGTCGGCTCGCTCGGCCAGCAACGCGTCGCGTCCGCGGAACGCCGCCTTGGTCCAGCCCACGGCCCAGCCCGAGCGGGCCTGCACCGGGCTGATGTCCGGTGACAGCTCGTGGCCGTGCAAGGAGTAGCCCATCTCGGTCCGCAGCGTGTCCCGGGCTCCAAGCCCGCACGGACGCACGCCCGCTCCAGCCAGTAGATCCCACCAGGTCCCGGCATCGGCCCACGGCACCACGAGCTCGTACCCGTGCTCCCCGGTATATCCCGTGCGGCACACCACGATCCGGCCCGTACCGACCGCCCCGTCGGCAAACGCCATGTACGCGAGCGCGGTCGGCAGCCCGATCTGTTCCAGAACGGCGGCCGACTCAGGACCCTGGACCGCCAGGATCGCGTGGTCGGTGTGCTGGTCCCGTACCTCGATGCCGGCCGGCGCCGTGGCTGCGACGACCCGTACGACCTCGGCCGTGTTCGCCGCATTGGGGATCAGGAACACCTCGTCCGGGCTGCGCAGGTACGCGATCAGGTCATCGACGACACCCCCGGTGTCGTTGCACAGCAACGTGTACTGCGCCTGTCCCGGACCGATGCGGCCCAGGTCGTTGGTGAGGACGTCGTTCAGGTACGCCGCGGCTCCGGGACCGCGGACGAGGGCCTTGCCGAGGTGGCTGACGTCGAACATCCCCACGAGCTCCCGCACCGCGGTGTGCTCGGCCACGACGCCACCCCCGGCGTACTCCAGCGGCATCGACCAGCCCCCGAAGTCCCCGAGCTTGGCGCCGAGGGCGACGTGGCGCTCGTGCAGCGGGGACAGCTTCGGGGGTACGGCAGGACCGGCGGGGAGGTCACTCACCCGCTCAAGGTACCGAGCCGGTCCCGTCGGCGCCCCGTTCACTGGCGATGGCGGCCCGCCACGCCCGCTCGACGGCGATGTCACCGGCGGTAGGGTCGCGACAGACCCCGACCCAACACTTCCTGGAGCATCCGTGACCACGTTGTCGCTGTCCTCGACCGACCTTGCCAGCACCGCGACCGATGTGGTCGTCGTGGCGATCGCGCCGGCCGGGGACCGTCGTCGCAAGAGTGCTGTCGCCGTGGGGCCGGCTGCGCGACTGAAGGCCGCCCCGGCCAAGCGGCTGCAGGAGGCCCTGACCGCCCTAGGCGCTACCGGCAAGGCCGGCGAGGTCCATCGCGTCCCCGGCAACGGCATCACCGCAGCCCCCCTGGTCCTGGCGGTGGGCCTGGGTGACGCCGGATCGGGCTACGACGAGGAGAGTCTGCGCCGCGCCGCCGGCGCCGCGGCCCGCGCCCTCGCCGGCAGCCGTCGCGCGCTCTTCGCACTGCCGGTGGACCGCCCGGCCCAGCTCGAGGCCGTCGCCCTGGGAGTCACGCTGGGCGGGTACGCCTTCACCGCGTTCCGGGCCGACTCCATGGCCGGTCGCCCGGCCGAGCTGCGCTCGGCCGCACTTCTGGTCCCCGACGCCAAGGACGCGGACTCCAAGGCCGCCCTGGCTCGTGCCCAGGTCATCGGGGCCGCAGTGAACCTGTGCCGCGACCTCATCAACACTCCCTCGTCCGCGATGACGCCGTCCGATCTCGCCGCGGCGGCCATCGCCGCTGCGGAGGGACTGCCGCTGGACGTCGAGGTGCTGGACGAGTCAGCACTGCGCGCCGGTGGGTACGGCGGCCTCATCGGGGTCGGCCAGGGCTCGGCGAACCCGCCGCGGCTGATCCGCCTCGCGTACCGGCCAGAAGGTGCGCGCGCCCACCTTGCCCTGGTGGGCAAGGGGATCACGTTCGACACCGGTGGAATCTCGATCAAGCCCTCGCTCAACCTGCACCTGATGAAGACCGACATGAGCGGAGCGGCCGCGGTGATCGCCGCCACGACCGCGATCGCCCGGCTCGGGCTGCCCGTCTCGGTCACCGGATATGCAGCAGCCGCGGAGAACATGCCCGGCGGTGCGGCGCAGCGCCCCGGCGACGTCATCACGATCTACGGGGGCAAGACCGTCGAGGTGCTCGACACCGACGCCGAGGGTCGCCTGGTGCTCGCCGACGCTCTGGTACGCGCCCAGCAGGACAAGCCCGACGTCATCGTGGACGTCGCGACCCTCACCGGCGCCCAGGTCGTCGCGCTCGGGTCCCGTACCGCCGGGATCATGTCCAACGACGACGACCTGAGCGAGGCCGTCCACGACGCCGCGACCCGTGTCGGAGAGGGCACCTGGCCGATGCCGCTGCCGGAGGAGCTGCGCCCGCGCCTGGACAGCCTGGTGGCCGACATCGCCAACATCCCGACCTCGGGGCGGCGCGAGGGCGGGATGCTCACCGCCGGGGTGTTCCTACGGGAGTTCGTGAAGGACGGCCAGCGCTGGGCCCACCTCGACATCGCGGGGCCGGCGTACAACGAGCACGCGCCGTACGGCTACGTGCCCAAGGGCGCGACCGGCACCGCCGTACGCACGTTCATCCAGCTCGCCGAGGACCTAGCCGACGAATAGACCCCGCCGGACCGGGCGCGGGTCGAAGCCCCCGAGCGAAGCGAGGAGCGGCGAGCGACGGTGGGGCGAAGCCCCACCCGAGCCCGTCGCTGGCGGAGACCCTTGCGCCCGAATGAACACCGAGCCCCACCCGAGCCCGTCGCTGGCGGAGACCCTTGCGCCCGAAACAACAACGCGATAGACCGTCGCTCATCAGTGCCGCGGTCCGCGGCCCCCTTGTCAAGGAGCGAACATGCACCCCAATGGCGAGTTGATCCGCGAGGGCTTCGAGGCCTTCGCCAAGGGCGATATGGACACCGTCTCCAGGCTGTTCGATGACGACATCAAGTGGCACACCTCGGGCACGAGCGTCCTCAGCGGCGACTTCAAGGGCAAAGATGCGGTCTTCGCCTTCTTCGGCAAGCTGATGGAGCTGACCGAGGGGACGTTCCACCAGGAGATCCACGCGATTCTGGCCGACGACGACCACGTCGTCGTCCTGGTGGACAACGGACAGCAGAAGCCCAGGCCGTTCACCGGCCAGGCGGTGTTCGTCTTTCATGTCCGGGACGGCAAGGCCGTCGAGTGCTGGGACATCCCGGCTGATCAGGCGGCGGCCGCGGCCGCGCTCGCCTAGGGGGCCCCGCGCCTCGAACCCTCGAACTCAGGCTGGAGTTCTGCCGTGTCCTGGCCGAATCTGGAGGTGACGAGGAACACCCGGGACCAAAGTCCTGAGAAGTGTCCGAACGTGTGGTCGACCCGGCGGTGCCTCCCTATGGTCGAAGCATGGCGACCGCACGCACAGATGACGGCGGACCGACAAGGGCACCTGTGGCGGGCCCCGACGGCCCGGTGATGGATGCGCTGCTCGGCACCGGCCGGTTCTTCACCCGCTGGGACGAGTCCCCCGACGCGCGGGTGGTGTTCCGCGAGGGAGGCCGGGCGGGGGACGTCTTCTACCGGGACAGGTGGCGCCACGACAAGGTCGTGCGCTCCACCCACGGGGTCAACTGCACGGGGTCGTGCTCCTGGAAGGTCTACGTCAAGGACGGGATCATCACCTGGGAGACCCAGCAGACCGACTACCCGACCACTGGACCTGACAGCCCCGAGTACGAGCCGCGCGGCTGCCCGCGTGGTGCCGCCTTCAGCTGGTACACCTACTCCCCCACCCGGGTACGCCACCCGTACGCGCGTGGCGTCCTTGTCGAGATGTACCGCGAGGCCAAGGCCCGCCTGAAGGATCCCGTCCTGGCGTGGGCCGACGTCGTAGGCGACCCCGAGCGACGCCGTCGCTACCAGCAGGCGCGCGGCAAGGGCGGCCTGGTGCGCGTCTCCTGGGACGAGGCCACCGAGATGGTCGCCGCAGCCCACGTCCACACCATCAAGACGTACGGCCCCGACCGCTGCACGGGCTTCTCCCCCATCCCGGCGATGTCGATCGTGTCGCACGCCGTCGGGACTCGGTTCATCCAGCTCATCGGCGGGGCGATGACCTCGTTCTACGACTGGTACGCCGACCTGCCCGTGGCCTCCCCGCAGGTCTTCGGTGACCAGACCGACGTCCCGGAGTCCGGCGACTGGTGGGACTCCACCTACCTGATGATGTGGGGGTCCAACGTCCCGGTGACCCGTACGCCGGACGCGCACTGGATGACCGAGGTGCGCTACCGCGGCACCAAGGTCGTGAGCATCAGCCCGGACTACGCCGACAACACCAAGTTCGCCGACGAGTGGCTGCCCGCGCAGGCCGGCACCGACGCGGCGCTGGCCATGGCGATGGGGCACGTGATCCTGCGCGAGTACCTCGTCGATCGGGAGGTGCCCTTCTTCCGCGACTACGTGCGCACCTACACCGACCTGCCGTTCCTTGTCACGCTGCGCCGCCACGAGGGCCAGAACGGCCTTGTGCCAGGCAAGTTCCTGACCTCGGCGGACCTGCCCGGCGCCGACCCCGCGGCCGAGGGAGCGCAGTGGAAGACGGTGCTGCTGGACTCGGTCACCGGAAAGACCGCGGTGCCCAACGGATCCATGGGATTTCGTTATACCGACTCCGGCGTGGGCAAGTGGAACCTCGACCTGGAAGGCATCGTCCCGGCGCTGTCGACGCGGGACGCCGCGAACGACGGCACCCAGGACGTGGCCGAAGTCCTGTTGCCCTGCTTCGAGACCCCGGACGGCACCGGGACGGTCCTGCGTCGCGGCGTACCCGTGCGCAGGGTCGGTGAGCACCTCGTCACCACCGTCTTCGACCTGATGCTTGCGCAGTACGGCGTCGGCCGGGACGGACTTCCGGGGCAGTGGCCCAGCGGGTACGACGACGCCGAGACCCCGTACACGCCCGCGTGGCAGGAGGCCATCACCTCGGTACCGGCGCAGGCTTGCGTGCGGATCGCGCGGGAGTTCGCCACGAACTCCGAGCAGTCCGGCGGCCGCTCCATGATCATCATGGGGGCTGGGATCTGTCAGTGGTTCCACGGCGACGCGACCTATCGCGCGGTGCTCGCGATGCTCATGCTCACCGGCGCCATGGGACGCAACGGCGGCGGCTGGGCTCACTACGTCGGGCAGGAGAAGACCCGGCCGCTGACCGGATGGGTGTCACTGGCCAACGGCCTGGACTGGTCTCGACCGCCACGCACGGTGCCGGGAACCTCGTTCTGGTACATGCACACCGACCAGTACCGCTACGACGGCTACCTCTCCGACGAGCTCACCTCTCCCTTGGCCGAAGGCCACCTGGCCCGGAAGCACTCGGCGGACACGATCGCGCTGGCCGCCCGCCTGGGGTGGATGCCGTTCTACCCGCAGTTCGACCGCAACCCGCTCGACCTGGCGGACGAGGCGATCGCGGCGAACCCGGACAAGCCGATCGACCACGTCGTCGAACAGCTCGTCGACGGGACCCTGAAGTTCGCGATCGACGACGTCGACGCACCGGAGAACTGGCCGCGAACCCTGGTGCTGTGGCGGGCCAACCTGCTCGCTTCCTCGGGCAAGGGCAACGAGTACTTCCTCAAGCACCTGCTCGGCACTCACTCCCAGGTGATGGGCAGCGAGACCGAGTTGCGACCGTCTGAGGTCACGTGGCGCGAGGACATCCCGGAGGGCAAGCTCGACCTGCTCGTGAGCGCGGACTTCCGAATGACCTCCACGACCCTGCTGTCCGACATCGTGCTGCCGGCCGCCACCTGGTACGAGAAGCACGACCTGTCCAGCACCGACATGCACCCGTTCGTGCACGCCTTCAGCCCCGCGATCGACCCCCCGTGGGAGGCCAAGAGTGACTTCGACACCTTCCACGCGATAGCCCGCAAGCTCTCCGACATGGCGCGCACCCATCTGGGGACCAGGCGCGACATTGTCAGCGTCCCGATGCAGCACGACACCCCGGGTCAGACCTCCCAGCCCGGCGGGGTCGTACACGACTGGCGCACCGACGACTTCCCGGCCGTACCCGGAAAGACCATGCCGGTGCTGCAGGTCGTCGAACGCGACTACACCGCCATCGCGGACAAGCTCGGCACACTCGGGCCGCTGGCCGACAGGCTCGGTTTCACGGTCAAGGGCGTGACGTACGACGTCTCGCACGAGGTGGAGCGACTCGCGCACAAGAACGGGGTCATGCTCGGTGGTGCCGGGGACGGCCGACCGGCACTGGACACCGACGTCAAGCTCGCAGAGGCGATCCTGAACCTCAGCGGCACCTGCAACGGAGAGCTTGCGCTGCAAGGCTTTCAGACCCTGGAGAAGCGCGTCGGCAAACCGCTCGCAGACCTCGCGGCCGGGTCCGAGGAGAAGCGCATCACCTTCGCCGACACCCAGGCCCGACCGGTCCCGGTCATCACGTCCCCGGAGTGGTCCGGCTCGGAGACCGGCGGGCGTCGTTACGCGCCCTTCACCGTCAACGTGGAACGGCTCAAGCCGTGGCACACCCTCACCGGTCGGATGCACTTCTTCCTCGACCACGACTGGATGCGCGACCTGGGCGAGACCATGCCGACGTACCGACCACCCTTGGACCTGCACCGGCTGCTCGGTGAACCCAAGCTCGGCCCGGACGGCGCCAAGCAGGTCACGGTGCGCTACCTGACGCCGCACTCGAAGTGGTCGATCCACTCGGAGTACCAGGACAACCTGTTCATGCTCTCGTTGTCCCGAGGCGGCCCGACGGTGTGGATGAGCCCGCAGGACGCGGAGTCCATCGGCGCCAAGGACAACGACTGGGTGGAGTGCGTGAACGCCAACGGTGTCCTCGTCGTGCGGGCGATCGTCAGTCACCGGATGCCCGAAGGCGTCGTCTTCGTCTACCACGTCCAGGAGCGCACGATCGACGTCCCCAAGTCCGAGACGACCGGCCGTCGTGGCGGGGTGCACAACAGCCTCACCCGGCTGCTCGTGAAGCCGACGCACCTGATCGGCGGCTACGCGCAGCTGTCGTACGCGTTCAACTACCTCGGCCCCACCGGAAACCAGCGCGACATCGTGACAACGATCCGCCGACGCAGCCAGGACGTGACGTACTGATGGAGGTCATGGAGCGGCGAGACGACGAGCGGGCGACGTGGCTGCGAGCGCAGCGAGTGTCCGCGGAGCTCGGGAGGAGGGGAGCGCGATGAAGGTCATGGAGCGGCGAGACGACGAGCGGGCGACGTGGCTGCGAGCGCAGCGAGTGTCCGCGGAGCTCGGGAGGAGGGGAGCGCGATGAAGGTCATGGCCCAGATGGGCATGGTGATGAACCTCGACAAGTGCATCGGGTGCCACACCTGCTCGGTGACGTGCAAGCAGACGTGGACCAACCGCGCCGGTGTCGAGTACGTCTGGTTCAACAACGTCGAGACCCGGCCCGGGCAGGGCTACCCACGGCGCAACGAGGACCAGGAGACCTGGAAGGGCGGCTGGAAGCTCAACCGCAGGGGCCGGCTCGAGCTGCGCTCGGGTGGACGCATCAAGCGGCTGCTGTCCATCTTCGCCAGCCCGGTGCTGCCCAAGCTCGGCGACTACTACGAGCCCTGGACGTACGACTACGCCAACCTCATCGAGGCCCCGTTGGGCGACGACTTCCCGGTCGCCCGGCCCAAGTCGCTCATCACGGGCCAGGACACGAAGATCACGTGGTCGGCGAACTGGGACGACGACCTCGGTGGTGCGCCGGAGATGGGTCACCTCGACCCGATCGTGGAGAAGATCCGCAAGGAGTCCGAGGAGCGCATCAAGTTCGAGTTCGAGAAGACCTTCATGTTCTACCTGCCACGCATCTGCGAGCACTGCCTGA
>JANWJC010000042.1 GCA_025449595.1 Acidobacteriota bacterium
CGAACTCGCGATGAACACCGCCAGCTCCTCCAGGTCCACCGCGACATCGGCCTCGGCATGCTCCCGACGGAACCGGCGCACCAGTCTCGCCAGCACCGAGTCGATCCCGGTGGCAAGAATCCGGGCGTGCTCCCCAGTGATCTCCCCACCAGCCCACGCCGCCGCCGTCGCCTCATAGAACGACGCCAGACGGCGAGCCAACCGAACCTGCTCACCAGCGGCATCGCGCCGTGGGCCCCCGCTGAGGCACGCGTCAGCGGGCCGAAGTAGGGGAGGGTCTTGGCCCGCCACCAGGACGTCGCAGTGACGTATCCCTCCGACGCCGGGTAGCCACAACCCGCCACCCGAGCCAAACCGGTGGTCGCTGCCGAGGTGGCCGACTCGGCCACCCCAGCCAACGCAACGGTCGCCGACGCGACAGCCGACTCCGAGAGCTGCTCAAACGACCCGGCCGCTAAAAGCGCCTGCACCGCATCGGCTTCTGCCCGCAACCGAGCAACCGCAGCATGCAGCGCCGGCCCCGACGGGCCCAGCGGCGACATCACCGGCGCGGTACTCATGAAGATGAACGTACGCAATGGGTCCGACAGTGCGTTCCGCTCAAACCGGACATATCACCTATTTCGGACAAGTGCTGAATGTGACCTGCATCACGCGCCCTCGCAAGGCCGGATCGACAGCGCCGGGAGCCGCGGGCCACAACCCAACCGCTAGTGCGGGGTGAGGCTGCGTTGGACGGAGGGCTGTCGTTAGTTGCGGCGGGTGGCTCTGACGACGACGTCGTGGATGGTGGTCTCGTGGCCTCCGGGCCCGGGCATGGTCCGGTGCGACTCTTCGGCGGTCACGATCTCCCACAGGGCCGGATCGAGGCGTGCGGTGATGGTGGCTGCGGTTGCGGATGCCGAGGCGGGCGGCCCGTCGGACTCGTGCCCGCTGCCGAGCTTGTGTCCGTCGGCGGAGACGTCGTGATGGAGGTGTCCGACGATGAGGAGGGTGCCTCCGGGGCCCACCCACGAGGCGGTGCGGTCGTAGAACTCCAGTTGCGGCATCGCGGGGTGGGCGTAGTGGGTAGTGACCAGGTCGTAGCGCATCTCCGGCTCCCAGGCGGACAGGTCCGCCTGCACCCACTGCACCCGCTCGGCAATGCCAGCTTCTGCGGCGCGCTCGGCGGCGCGGTCAAGTGCCGCGACAGCGATGTCGGCTCCGGTGACCTGCCAGCCGCGCCCGGCCAGCCAGATCGCTTCAGCTCCCGCGCCGCAACCAGCTTCGAGCGCCGTCCCGGGTGTCAGGTCGGCGGTCTCGCGGACGAGGTGTGGGTTCGGCTGGCTTGATCCCATGGCTTTCGCGCGATCGCCCGTCCAGATCTGGTCCCAGTACTCGTTGTCGAATGTGTGTTCCACTGCAGAGTCTTCTTGACTGCTCGTTCTGGCGGCCGCTGCGGTCACAGCGCTGTCGAGGTCCTCAAATATGAGATCGGTGTTGATGTGCTGGGCCGCCAACGCTCCAGCGGCAGCGGCGGCTCCGACTTGGGCGCCGATATCGGAGGAGTTGCCTGCGGCCCACACCCCAGGCACCGAGGTGGCGCCGAACTGGTCGGTCTCGATGAACGCGCCGGCGGGATGGGCGGTCGGCTCGATGCCGATTGCGGCGAAGAGCTCGGTGCGGGCGACCATCTGCGTCGAGATCACCACGGCGTCGACTGCAACGACTGTCCCGTCCTCGATTCGGACACCAGTCACTTGGTCTTCGATGACCTCTAACCGTGAGATCTTGCCCGCGACGACTGCGACGCCGAGTGCGTCGAGCTTGGCGCGGTCCGACGCGTCCAGCGGCTTGGCGTCGTCGAAGAAGACGACATCGGGACTCCACTGGCGAAACAGCATGGCCTTTTGTACCGCCATCGGGTCGGTGCCCAGCACGCCGATCCTGCGGTCGCGAACTTCCCATCCGTGGCAGTAGGGACAGTGCAGGACGCCGCGGCCCCACTGCTCCCGCACGCCAGGAATGTCCGGCAGCTCGTCGACCAGTCCGGTGGCAATCAGCAGACGCCGCGCGCGCAGGACAGCGCCACCGCGAAGCACGACCGAGAACCCGTACGACGCAAAGGAAACATCGACCACCTCGTCCGCCAAGATCTCACCGCCGTAGCCGCGTACGTCGTCGCGACCGCGAGCCAGCAACTCGACCGGGCTCACACCCTCCAGGGCAAGCAACCCATGCACTCCGGCAGCGGGAGCGTTCCTCGGCTCACCCGCGTCCACGACCGTCACCGATCGGCGTGCCCGCGCCAGCGTCAACGCGGCGCTCAAGCCGGCTGCGCCGCCACCCACGACCACCACGTCGCGAACTGGGTCCGTTTGCCCTGCCATGCGTTGTCCTCTCGATACCCGCCGCCGCTGCCGGTGCGGCAGCAGCATTTCCCGAGGGTGACTCCTAACCAGCAAACTTGCAAACGTTGTTGCTGAATGGCAAACTCCAGGCGTGAACAGACCAGTGGACCGCACCCTCGACGCCGTTGGGCCACGGCTGAAGCAACTGCGACAGCGCCGCGACATCACCTTGAACGACCTTGCCGAGGAGACCGGGGTCTCGACCAGCACACTGTCCAGGCTCGAGGCCGGACTGCGGCGCCCCACGCTGGAACAACTACTACCGCTGGCACGCGCCTACGGCGTCACCCTCGATGAGCTCGTCGACGCACCACCGACCGGCGACCCGCGCATCAACCTGCGCCCGATACCCACCAGGGACGGCCGGACCATCCTGCCCCTCAGCCGTAGGCCCGGAGGCATCCAAGCCTACAAGTTCATCCTCCCCACCGGACGCGACGACGCCGAGCCCGACCTACGCACCCACGAAGGCTATGACTGGGCCTTCGTCCTCAACGGCAAACTCCGACTCGTCCTCGGCGAGCACGACCTGACCCTCGAACCCGGCGACGCCGCAGAGTTCGACACCCGCACCCCACACTGGTTCGGCGCCACCAGCTCAGGACCCGTCGAGTTCCTCAGCCTCGTCGGCAAACAGGGAGAACGCGCGCACGTGCGCACTGGACGCACGCAGCGCAACGATCACCATCTCTGATTCCGGCCAGACCCATCGGTGAAGGTCGCTACACCAGCTGACCTGAGCGACTCGCGCTGACTCGATAGCGTGCAACGCATGCCCATCAAACTCGAGAACGTCGGGATCGCCGTGCGCGACCTCGAAGCTGCGATCGCCTTCTTCACCGACCTCGGGCTCGCCGTTCTCGGCCGTGACACGGTCAGTGGAGAGTGGACCGACACGGCCGTCGGCCTCGACGGCAACCACGCCATGATCGCCATGCTCCAGACGCCAGACGGCAACGGTCGCCTCGAGCTCTTCGAGTACCTCCACCCCGACGCGATCGAGACGGAGCCCACCCGTCCAAACGAGATCGGCATGCACCGCGTGGCCTTCTCGGTCGACGACATCGACGAGGCCCTCGAGGTCGCCGCGAGGCACGGCTGCCACCCGCTGCGCGGTGTGGCGACCTATGGGGAGGTGTACAAGCTCACCTACGTCCGCGGCCCCAGCGGCATCCTCGTCATGCTTGCCGAGGAGCTGAAGAAGAGCTGACCCCGGGTCGATCCTCATCCGGTGGCGATCCGCCGACCACCTAGCTCACAGCCTGGCCTGGCTACGAACTGAGCGAAGCGAACAGGTAGGCACTTCGGTGCTGGTCGAAGTCAAAGTCGGAATCGGATGCAACCGATCCGCGACTCGGTGTCTCCTATCTAGTGTGCCGCCGCCCCCTGAGCCTGGACCGCCCAACGGGGCGACCTTCGAGGTCGCCGCGTTCGCGGCGACTCACGGTGAGTCGCTGTATCGGGCGGCGCTGCTCCTTACCGGTGCGTCGGCCCCCGCGCAGGACTTGGTCCAAGACACGTACACCCGGCTCCTGCCCGCCTGGCGCAAGATCGAGGACAAGGAAGCTGCTCGCGCCTACGCGGCGCGGATCATGACCCGGCTGTACTGGCGACAACGTCGACGCCGGTGGAACTACGAGCACTCGCTTCAAGACAGGCCCGAAGCCCAAATGGCAGCGTCGCTCGACATCGACGATCGGATCGCGCTGCGCGACGCGTTGAGTCGGCTGGCACCGAGCCAGCGCACCGTCATCGTCCTGCGCTACTCCCTCGACCTGTCCGTACGACAGACCGCCGACGCCATGCACTGCAGCGAGGGAAACGTGAAGAGCCAGACTTCCCGGGCGCTAGACCGGCTACGCGAGCTGCTCTGCGAGACCGAACCCGTAAGGAGAACGCCATGACCAACGAGAACGACGTGCTCATCGAGCGCCTGCGCACCGTAGCGGACGACGTACCGGTCCCGCCGATCCCATGGAACGCAGTGGCGGCCCTCAGCCGCCGGCGGCGCCAACGCCGGGCCGCCGCCGTGACTTCGTCTGCACTCGCCGCGGCGGCGTTGGTTCTGCTTGCTTCGTGGCCAGCCCTGCACCAGAACACGACGCCGCCCGCGGCCGCCATCCATCCCAGGGCCGTCCCAGCGACCACGCCGGCAGGCGGTGGCACGACCGACCCGGGTGCGGCGCCGAGGCTTCCGATGGGCATCAAGTCGATCTCGGTCTCTGGCAGGTTCGACCAGGCGGCCGTGGCCCGCCGCAGCGCCCTGTCGAAGGTGGCGCCCTACGAGCTGGAGCTCGCTGACGGCAGCAACAGCCGCCTGGTTTCCGCCGCGCTCCTTCTCCTGCCCACCAACGCCGTCCCGGATCAGATCATCAACAAAAGCGGTCAGATAGCTCCACAGGTGATCGCGAACGCCGTGGCGTTCGCGCAGGCCAAGCAAGTCGCCCCCGGCCGGTGGTCCGTTCGCCTTGACGTCCCCACCAGCCTCGGGCCGGGCAAGTACACGGTGGTTTTCGTGCAGGTCGGTGCCTGGACGAGGAGTGGCCCAGGCACCGGCGCGGTCGGAGCCCGCGAGTTCGAGGACATTCCCAACTTCGCGACGCTGACCGTCAAGCCGTAGTCCCACTCGACCTTGCGGCCCACCCAAACTCGGCACAAGGTCCGGTGCGCTCACCCGAACAGAACAGCCCGATATTGCTCGGCTTCGGAACACGACCCCCGGGATCGGGCAGCGGAGCACGGCCGCGCCTCGACCGACGGCCCCCAGTCGGACCTCGTCCGACTCGCCGCGGTGTCCCGTCTGTGCGGTCAGCTCAGTCCGGGTCCGGCGCGCCGCTGGGCTCAGAGGCGGCGGTCGGCTAGTACGGGGAACGACTCCCGCCACGTGGTCGCGACGTCGGGGTCGATGTCCGCGTACAGCACCTGCTCGTCCTCGCCCGCCTCCGCGATGACGGCGCCCATCGGGTCCACCACCAACGAGCGGCCGCCCATCACGACGCCGTTGTGGGTGCCCGCGGTGTTGCAGGCCACGACCCAGGCCTGGTTCTCGATGGCCCTGGCGCGCGCGAGCACCGACCAGTGCTCGATCCGCTCCGCCGGCCAGCCCGAGGTCAGCAGGAATGTCGCGGCACCCTTCGTCACGAGCGCCCGGAACAGCTCGGGGAATCGCAGGTCGTAGCACGTGACGAGCCCGGTCGCACCGAGCGGGGTCTGAGCCACCGAGAGCCCGGTGCCCGCACTCATCACGGAGGACTCCCCGCCCTCCCAGCCGAAGAGGTGCTGCTTGCGGTACGTCGCCGCCACGCCGCCGTGCGGCGCGAGCAGCAGCGAGGTGTTGTAGCGATTGCCTGAGACCGGGTCGAGCTCGGCGAACGATCCGGCGTGCAGCCACACACCGGAGTCCGCCGCCGCAGAGCGCATCTGGGCCACCAGCGGGCCGTCCAACGGCTCCGCATGTGACCGGGCCAGGCCGAGCGCGAACGCTCCGACGTGCCAGAGCTCGGGAAGGATGACCAGATCAGCGACACCCTTCTGGTCCCGTACCAGCCTCGCCACCCGGTCCACCCGCGCCGCCGGCGCCTCGGCGTCGGACACGTCCAGCTGCACCAGCGCAACTCGCACACCCTGCTCCATGCCCCCATCCTCCTCCGGTGTACTCACGTCACGGGGCGGGGGGACGCTGCGTAACGCAGGTCACACGTGTCGTAACGCGGCTGGTCTGTCCGGGTCTGTCACTCTCACGTCAGCCTGCCCGCACCACGCCTTGATCCGTCGAGGGTGATGCGAGCGGTACGTCCGCGCCGAGCCCGTGACCTCTGCGCGCCGCCGTACTCGATTCACGGGGAACGTCAGAAGGAGAATCATGCGTAAACGCACGCTAGCGGCGGTGCTGTCCACCGGCCTGGTAGCAGGTCTTGTGGTCGGCATCCCGATGACCGTGGCCAACGCCGCGGGGTCCAAGGTCACCACCACAACCGTCCAGATCCGCCAGTCCGACTTCATCCCCGCCTTGTCGGACACCCGACCTTCCGGGCACTTCCAGTTCATCAAGGACGGGCTGCACCTCTGGACCGACGACGCCACCAGCCAAGCAAAGGTCGCGGAGTACTGGTCGGTGTCGGGCAGTCTGGCCGACATGGTGGGCTCGACCATGCCGGAATGGTGGGGCACCAGCCCGGCACCGGGGTCCCAGATCGTTTTCGACGCTGACGGCACCAATGGCGTCAACAATTACAACATCCTCGTCGGCGAGGCGATCTACGGCGGCCAGGACTGGTGGCTTACGGGCGGCTCCTCCGCGCTCGCCAAGTCCGTGTGTCCCGAGACCGGTGGCGGGTTCGGGTCGGCCTGCCACGGGACGCTGGAGCAGTGGGCCACCGCCCTGCCCGACGCGAAGGTGTATGCCGGGGGAGTCAGCCTGGGTCGCGGGGGCAAGGGCGACGGACTTCTGTACTCCGAGACGTTCGGCAACACCGTGTACCACTTCACGAACGTGCCGGCCGTGAAGACCTCGACGATGACCATCACGCCCAAGTCAGTTGTCTTCGGCAAAACGGTGATCGCAACCGGATCGCTGAAGTCCGATGGCGTGGGAGTCTCAGGAGCCGTCGTCACGTTGCAGCGGCAGTCCGGCGCGAGCTGGGTGTACGTCGGCTCGACGAAGTCTGACGCCAACGGCAACTGGAGCAAGTCCATCATCCCGCCGTCGACGTGGACCATCCGAGCCACCGCGGTCGGGTACCCGAGCCCGAGCGCTGTCGTGACGGTCAGCAGCAAGGTGGCGGTCAGGGCCACCGGACGCACGATCTACGTCGCAGTAGCGCCCAATCTCGCCGGCAAGCGGGTCGTGCTGCAGATCCAGTCCGGCAAGAGCTGGCTCAATGTCGCCAGCGCCACCTTGACGAAGAACTCCACTGCCGCGTTGAAGGCTACGAAGGCAGGCGTGTACCACGTCGTCGCACTCGCGGTGCCGGGGTACGCGACCGGAGTCAGCGCAAGCGTCAGCGTCAAGTAGCAGCAGGTAACGAAGCGGCCCCCGCTCTCCTCCCGGAGGGCGAGGGCCGCTTTGCCCGTCGCCACCCGCTTCATCGCTGGTCCGACGGTAGGGCTGGTATGGATCCCCGGACCTCCTGGCGTTAGCTAGCAGTCCACGGAGGCTGCCGTTTCGAGAAGAACTGCGTTCTCCGAAGCGACAACGAGGTCGTCCGTACCGCCCTCGTCCGAGGCAGGCTCGGTGGCTGCCTGGAGCTCCGTCCAGATGCCTTCGTCTTGAGCCCTCTGTGCACCGTCGATGTTCGCCATGCGGGGCCCCATGTGACCCAGGGTTTGTGAGCGTGGGACAGGCAGCTCGCCGACGATTCCCCCGGTGGCGACGTCCTCTTCGGACGGCAGCGGCTGCTTCACCTTGGGTGCCGTAGGAGAGTAGGGCCTCAGTGTCTGCACGACCTCGGAATAGAAGCGGTCCGCGAGGTCCAGCGCCGATCCCACGAACGACCCTCGCCCTTGTCCACGTTTGGTTCCGGCGGTAGCGCCCAGGGTCATCGTAAAGGTCTTGATCTCGCGGGTGGGATCTTCGATCAGCAGGTGGGGGTCTTCGCGTAGCGCCGCGAGAGTGTGTGCCGGTCCAGGGCGGCGGCTGCTCTTGGTAGTTGCCTCGATGAGCAGTTGGTCCGGGGCCTCACTGAGCTGGCGAAGCAGCCAGTTCACCCGTGTCGCTGACCGGCCCTCGCTGGGCGCATCGATGTTGATCGAGCAGGAGACTCGGCTTGCCCGTAGGTCAACCGTGATAGTGAACGGCGCGACCGCGTTGGGGACCCGCAGCGAGCCTTGCAAGGTTCCGGCGTCGACCAGTCGGGCGACCTCAGATTGGGCCCAGTGCGCCCGGTCCTGGAGGTCTGCGCGACTGATCACAGGCCGGACGTCGACACCGAGGTCACGTGACAGTCGCATCGCGGCGAATGAGACAAGCTGACCGTAACGATTGACGACAGCGACGGCATTCTTGTCCGTGGTGCGAAGTGTCCGCTGGCCGGTGGCTTCGCGGACTGGTACCCACGCGGAGCCCATGTCGTCGAAGTCCTGGGCGCCAGACTTGGTGTGCTCGAGGTAGCGGATGAGCTCGGACAAGATCCATGCCTGATCGGGGTCGGCGACGGAGCGATTCACCCGTTCAATGACAGCCTCTGTGTGGATCTGGGACCACGACAGGTGGAACAGGTTGACCTTCCGACACTTGCGCCGGTCGATATCAGTAGGGTGCTCGCCGGGCGCGCTGACCAGCTGGTTCGAGATGGTCAGTACGGCATCGAAGCCTTGCTCTCGAGCGACGTCGAGGTAGCTCTCGATCTGCTCAGCGACAAGGTCGTTGCGCCCGGTCTTCACCTCCACCAGTGCGGTCCAGGTCTTGCCACCTCGAACTATCCGGATGAGTCCGTCGGGGCGGACGATTCGCCCTTGGAGCGGAAAGTTGACCTCGATAAAGGTGCTGATACTGCCACCAGGCGCTCCCATCGGACTGGTTATCGCTCGCCCGAACTCTCGCACTGACTCAAGCACAGCCATGAGCGCAGAAACACCGCGGCGCTCCTGCTCATCGGCACCATTGATGCCTGACACCGGAATGAGCCGAGCAGGCTCCCAGCTCTGTTCAGTCATCTGGTCCTCCAGGTCGACATCATTCGCAAGGTACCGGACCGTCCCGACCGCGGACGCGTTCGCAGCCTCGTCTCCTTGCCTTCTTCGACCGGACCGCCGTCTTCCTGAACGGCTACTCCATTACGGTCGTACGGCACGGCGCCTTGACCGCTTTGCCGGAGGATCACCGACGTCACTCACGCTGTTGTCGTTTCGGCCCCGGATTGGCGCCTTGAAACGACAACGGCGTGAGTGACGTGTGCACCCGGGGGGTAGCTCAGCGGAGGACTAGCAGACGCTGACGCGGTCGCTGAGGGAGCGGCCGGTACCCGAGTTGTCGGCAGGCACTCGTTCGCGAGCGGTACCTGCGTCGCGGGCCTCGGGTGAGGATCAGCGGGCTGTGATCTTGACGAGGGGGCTGTACACCGCTGGTGCCCATGGTGAACGGGCGGGCAGTACCACCCGGTAGTAGTACGCACTGCCGCGGTGGGACGGAGCGATCACCCTTGCGGTGATCTTGCCGGAGACGGCACGGACGACCGCGTACGTCCAGCACCTGAGGGTGCGGGCTGGCACACATCGTTGGATGACCTGTGTTGCACCGGCCGGCGAGGTCACCGCCGCGTAGAGCAGGGCATGTGTTCCGGGGCGGACGAAGGGGAGGTTCATGGCGACGCCGACGCCTTGCCGCGCCTTTGTGATGAGGACGTTGGACACCACCCGGTTGGCGAGGATGACCCGAACCGCCTGCCCGTCGCCGGCCGGGGGGCTGGTCCACGAGGCGAGGCCTTGCACGTTGGTGTACCCCGAGGCTCGGGTGACCCACGCGCCACCCCACTTCGTGGTCTGAACGATGTACGGGGTGTAGCCCTCGACCGCCGGGGTGCCGGGCTGGTCCTGCCTGGCGTTGATCCGATAGGTCGTCACGGCGTTCGCGAGCTGTGAGCTGGGACCGGTCAGCGACACCTTGGCGGCACTTCCGACTCCGGCGTAGAAGGTGATCACGGTGCGGGTGTAGTGGGTATGGGTCTTGTCCGCCCCAAAGACGGTGTACGTCATCGGGGTACCCGCCGGCTGGTCGATGACGGCGTGATCGAGGTCGGTGCCGTAGTTCCCGACCGGCAGTTGCTGGGAGTCCGGCGTCGTCGGCGGCGTCGCCACATCCGCTGCGATCGAAGCCGGGCCGGTCCCCTTCGCGATGTATCCGATGATGATGTCTTGGGTGTACGGCCAGGACAGGTGCGCCGTACCGCGGATGCCAAGAGCCGGGTCCGAGGCCTGTGAGGTCCAGGCCACGGACGTCAGTGGCCCGGGAACCGTGTCGGACCGAGTGATGACGGGTACGGACTGCACGGTCGGCGTCGACAACGTTGCACCGTCGGCTCCGACCGTGTACGCGGCGACGTAGAACGGCGCGAACGAGCTGCCGCGCACGACAGAGCAGAACTCCGTCGTGACGTTGCCGTCCGCGTCGATCTCAGTGCCCAGCGGGCTGATCTGTCGTGGGTCCACCGGCGAAGGCGCGGTGGGCACCGGGTCTGTGCCGGTCACGAACACCACACCGAGCGCTCCCGCCGCTGCCGGCACCGTCGCGATGGCGCAGTACTGGTTGTTCCAGAAGGCGGGGGGAAGGTTGTCGACCACCTGCAAGGTGACCGGTGCCGGGATCGTCGGTGGGGTCGTGTCAGCGTGTGCCGCCGGAACTACCACGCACGTCACGATGGTGACCACCACGGCCGTCGACATCCAGCGGAACGCGCGCACGGGTACCTCGTCATCGTGGTAGGGAACAGACGTCCTGGGAGGGCCCAAACATCCTGATAGGGCCCAAAACCGAGCGAACGCTATATCGGCCCAGCCAGTGGATCAAGACCACGGCATGTCGGGTGAATCCGATATGTCACCCGTTCGGCTGCGTCCACCGGTCAGGACGGGCCGCCATGGGTCCCGGACTGGGAGGCCACCGCGCCCCGAGGCTGGTCAGGCTGGCGGCTCGCTTTCGGCCCGCGCCAGCCCGTACGTCATCGCGCCGGCAATGGTGTACCGCGGCGTCGTCGCGTGAATCACACGTCGCCAGCGTCAACCTCCGGCTCTCCCTTGCCAGCCCGTAACTGCTTCCCGGAAGGCCATGTGAACCAGTGATACACTGGTTCACATGGCCTCACGAAATATCACGCTCTCGATCTCCGAGGACCTGATCCGCCGCGCGAAGGTCCTCGCAGCGCAGCGCAGCACCTCGGTGTCGGCACTAGTCAGTGAGCTGCTCGAGCAGCTCAGCGGAGCCACCCCCGACTACGCCGAGCAGTGGGCGGCGGAGGAGCTGCGGATGCGCGAGGGGATCGGGCTGCGCGTCGGCGCTGTCGGGTGGAGCCGCGCCGAGCTGCACCAGCGGTGAGCCCACAGTTCGTTGACACCAACGTCCTGCTGTACGCGTACGACATCAGCGCCGGAGCCCGCCACGAGTCCGCACGCGAGCTAGTCGGCCGGCTGGGCAGGCAGCGGCAGGGAGCACTCAGCGTCCAGGTGCTGCAGGAGTTCTACGTCAACGCCGTGCGAAAGATCGCCGAGCCGATCTCACCTGGGACGGCCCGAGACAGGCTGCGCGTATTGAGCCGCTGGCCGGTGCACTCCCCGCTCGCCGCCGACGTGATCGCTGCAGCGCAACTCGCCGACGATGCCCAGCTGTCGTTCTGGGACGCAATGATCGTGCGCAGCGCGGCGTCGATGGACTGCTCGGTGCTCTGGACCGAAGACCTGAACGCGGGGCAGCGCATCGGCGGCGTCGAGGTGCGCAACCCGTTCGCGGACACCTGACCAAGCTGGTCCGTGACCTGTCCGGGGTCGCCACCCCGATGGCTAGCACCCACCATCCCCGACGTTGGGGAGGTCAGCTGAGGGCGAGGGCCAGCTCGGGGTCGTGGAGGTACGCGGCCACGTCGGCCAGGACTTGCGAGCCCAGGGCTCCGTCGACGAGGCGGTGGTCGAAGGAGAGGGTCAGCTCCATCACCTGGCGGGCACGGACCTTGCCCTTGTGCACCCACGGGCGTAGCGCCACCTGGCCCAGGCACAGGATCGCGGCCTCACCGGGGTTGATGATCGGGGTGCCGCCGTCGACGCCGAAAACCCCGACGTTGGTGATCGTGATGGTGCCGCCGGTGAGCGCGGCGGGAGTGGTACGACCCGCCCGGGCCGTCTCGACGAGCTCGTGCAGCTCCGCGGCGAGCTCGGGCAGGGTGAGCTGACCGGCGTCCTTGACGTTGGGGACGACCAGCCCGCGGGGTGTGGCCGCCGCGATCCCGAGGTTCACGTAGTGCTTGACGACGACCTCGTTCGCCTCCTCGTCCCATGTCGCATTGACGCGCGGATGACGTCGTACGGCGCGCAGCAGTCCTGACGCGGCGACCAGCAGCGGGGACACCCGTACCCCCTCGAGCTCGGGCGCCTTCTTCAGCCGCTGCACCAGGGCCATCGTCGAGGTGACGTCGACCTGAACCCACTCGGTGACGTGCGGCGCGGTGAACGCACTTCGTACCATCGCGTCGGCCATGGACCGCAGCACGCCGCGAACCGGTATCCGTTCCTCGCGTTCGGCAGGCGCCTGGCCACGACCGCCCACATTCGAGACCGGCTGCAGCGCAACACGTCCCAGAGCCGCCCGCTCTACATCGGCCCGCGTGACGACCCCGCCGGCCCCGGTCGGGTCGACGACGGCCAGGTCAACGCCGAGGTCGCGGGCGAGCTTGCGCACCGGCGGCTTGGCCAGCACCGGGCTCTGCCGGGACAGCAGCTCCTCCGCGTGCCGACCGACCTCGAGGCCGCCGTGGCGCACCGGCTTCACCGGCTCGCCGGGGGGGCCGGCCTCCGGCGTCGCGGTGCCCTGTGGCGTAAGCGCGGCGACCCGGGGTCGACGCGTCGCGCCCGTGGTGTCGCGTACGCCGTAGCCCACCAGCACGGCCTCGCGCTTCGGAGGAGCGCCCTGCGACGCGGGTACGGCCGGACCGGCACTCGCCGGCGCGGCCTCGGCCGCGGGTTGCGCCGGGCCGGCACTGGGAGTGGCGCCCTCGGCGTCGGCCACCACGATCGTGAGGATCGGGGTGCCCACCTCGACGACGTCGCCCTCCGCGACGTGCAAGGAGCCGACGACGCCCGCGTACGGGCACGGGAGCTCCACGGCCGCCTTCGCCGTCTCGATCTCGACGATGGTCTGGTTGACGACGACCTCGTCGCCGACCTTGACGTGCCAGGCGAGGATCTCTGCCTCGGTCAGTCCTTCTCCGACGTCCGGGAGCAGGAACACCTGATCGGTCATCGTCACCTCACCAGGCCAGGGCGCGGTCGACGCCGTCGAGGACGCGGTCGAGGTCGGGGAGGTAGTCCTCCTCGACCTTGGACGGCGGGTACGGACTGTGGTACCCACCGACCCGGATCACCGGGGACTGCAAGGAGTAGAAGCACATCTCGGTGATGCGGGCCGCCAGCTCGGCGCCCAGCCCGAGGAACACCGGCGCCTCGTGCACGACCACGAGCCGCCCCGTACGCCGAACCGACTGCGCCACCGTGTCGACATCGAGCGGGGAGATCGAGCGCAGGTCGATAACCTCGAGCGAACGGCCCTCCCGCTCGGCCGCGGTCGCGGCCTCCAGGCACGTCCGTACCATCGGTCCGTAGCAGGCCACCGTCACGTCCGTGCCCTGTCGAACCACACGCGCCTGGAAAGCCGGTGCCGCAGCGGCGATATCGAGCGACTCGTCGACGTCGCCCTTGTCCCAGTACCGCCGCTTGGGCTCCAGGAACACCACGGGGTCCTGGCCGGTGATCGCCTGCCGCAACATCGTGTACGCATCCGCTGGGTTCGACGGGCTCATCACCCGCAGGCCTGCCGTGTGGGCGAAATACGCCTCCGGCGACTCGCTGTGGTGCTCGACCGCGCCGATACCGCCGCCGTACGGGATCCGGATCGTGATGGGCATGGGCGTACGGCCCGACGAGCGGGCGTTGTGCTTCGCGACCTGGGTCGTGATCTGGTCGAACGCGGGGAACACGAACCCGTCGAACTGGATCTCAACCACCGGGCGGTAGCCGCGCATCGCGAGCCCGACCGCTGCCCCGACGATGCCGCTCTCGGCGAGCGGGGTGTCGACGACCCGGCTCTCCCCGAAGTCCTTCTGCAGCCCGTCCGTGACCCGGAATACCCCGCCGAGCTTGCCGATGTCCTCTCCCAGCAGCAGCACCTTGGGGTCGGTGTCCAGGGACTGGCGCAGTGCGGCGTTGAGGGCCTTCGCCATCGTCAGGACGGTCATCAGATCTGCCCTCCGACCACTGCCACACCGGGCCCGTGATGCGCGTGCCCGGCGGCGCCGGCATCGTGGAACGAGGCGTGGTACGCGGCAGTCTCGGCGCGCTCGGCATCCACCAGCGGGTGCGGATCGGCGTACACGTGCTCGAAGATCGAGTCGATCTGGGGGTCTGGCAGCGCGCGGCAACCAGCGCGCAGCCGAACCGCCAGCGCCTCGGCCTCGACCTCGACCTCATCGAAGAAGTCGTGGTCCGCGAAGCCGTTTCGCGCGAGGTAGGCACGCACCCGGGCGATCGGGTCCTTCAGCTTCCAGGCCTCCAGCTCGGCCTCGACCCGGTATCGGGACGGGTCGTCAGAGGTCGTGTGCGCACCCATGCGGTACGTGAACGCCTCCACGAGCATCGGTCCGCCACCCTCCCGGGCGCGCTGCAGCGCGGCGCGGGTCACCGCCAGGACGGCGAGCACGTCGTTGCCGTCGACCCGTACGCCGGGGAACCCGAACCCGGCGGCGCGCTGGTACAGCGGGATACGGGTCTGGCGCTCCAGCGGCTCGCTGATGGCCCACTGGTTGTTCTGGCAGAAGAACACGACCGGCGCGTTGAAGACCGCTGCGAAGACGAACGACTCGCTGACGTCGCCCTGGCTCGTGGCACCGTCGCCGAAGTAGCAGATGACGGCGTCGTCCGACCCGTCGCGCTGAATGCCCATCGCATAGCCCACGGCATGCAGGGTCTGGTCCCCGATGACGATCGTGTACAGCGCGAAGTTGTGCTCGTGCGGGTCCCAGCCGCCGTTCGTGACGCCGCGGAACAGCCCTAGCAGGGTCAGCGGGTCGATCCCACGGGTCCACGCGACGCCGTGCTCGCGGTACGTCGGGAAGGCGTAGTCCCCCGGATCCAGCGCACGACCGGACCCCACCTGCGCCGCTTCCTGCCCCAGCAGCGGCGCCC